>LFLF01000051.1 GCA_001184395.1 Candidatus Paraburkholderia calva
GCATCGGCTGCCGGATTCTCGTGACGCTGCTGCATGAGATGCAAAAGCGCGATGCAAAGAAGGGCCTGGCGTCGCTGTGCATCGGCGGTGGCATAGGCGTCGCATTGGCGGTGGAGCGTCCGTAAGCGAAAAGTTGTGTCCCGGCGCGGCGCTCAATACAACAAGCGTCGAATGCGAAAGCCGCGCCGGGATCGTTACGAGTGGTATCAACCTGAGAGAGGGTATTAGGATGTCTAGCGAATCGCATTGGTGACCGGCGGCATGGGCGGTCTGGGTGAAGCCACCAGCATCAAGCTGCACGACGCGGGATTTGCCGTCGTCGTGACTCATTCGCCGAATAACACGGGCACGTCCTCCGAATGGCTCGCCGCCATGGACTGCCAGGGCCGCAACTTCCGCGCGTACGGCGTGGACGTGGCCGACTACGATTCCGCGCAGCACTGCATCGCGAAAGTGCAGCGCGAGGTCGGACCGATCGACATCCTCGTCAACAATGCGGGCATCACGCAGGACACGACGTTCATCAAAAAGATGAGCAAGGTGAACTGGAACGCCGTGCTGCGCACCAACCTGGACTCCATCTTCAACATGACCAAGCTGGTCTGCGAGGAAATGATCACGCGCAGTTGGGGCCGCATCATCAACATCTCGTCGGTGAACGGCTCGAAGGGGCAAGGTCAGTCAGACCAACCACGCCGCGGCCAAGGCCGGCATGCACGGCTTCACCAAGTCGCTCGCGCTCGAAGTCGCGAAGAAAGGCGTGACCGTCAACACGATCTCGCCGGGCTATCTCGCCACCAAGATGGTCACCGCGATTCCGCAAGAGATCTCGACACGAAGATCCTTCCGCAGATTCCAGCGGGCCGTCTTGGCAAGCCGGAGGAAGTGGCGGTGCTCGTCGCGTTCCTGTGCTCCGAGGACGCGGGCTTCGTGACTGGCGCGAATATCGCGATCAACGGCGGTCAGCACATGCATTGACGCATCGATGCCAGACCCGCGCTGCGCGCGGGTTCGTCGACGTGCGCGTCAACGCGTCATCTTCGATTCAACACAAAACAAAACGATCCTGGCCATGCACCAACGCGTTCCTCAACGCGCTGACGCTCATGAATAACTTCAGCGTGGTCGCACGCTCTTACAATGTCAGTCATCTGGATGCGACCATCACGCATCTCGAACAGGTGCTGAATCTCGAAGGCGCGAATTCGCTGTTTTCCAAGACGGATTGGTACGGCTGCGTGCTCGAAGCGCTCTCGACGCCCGGTCTCGCGACGTCGCAACGCGTGCCCTTGCAAAGGTTGCTCGGCCGCATCGCGCAGTCCTGATTCGTCAGGCGGGAACACCCGCCGCCGTTGTCTGTCCATCCGGTGATCGAGCGCGCCGACGCACGCATTTCCCGCATGTTTCCTGAATGGCAGCAGCGCGACGGCGGCACCGCGGAGGCGCTTTCGTCTGATCTGCGATTACTGAAGGAAATCGCGGACGCTTGTATCATTCGGGCCGTATCTCAAAAATAACGGCTTACTAGCATATGTTTTCGTTCCTCTAATCGACCTCATTCACGCGTCGCGCGTGCGGCGCATTCGCGATGTCCGTTCTGCTCGCTGCCCGCGGCACCTCGAGCGACGTCACCGGGCGCGCAGCTGAACACCTTCAAAGTGACGGGCAAAGCGACCAGCACGCGCATGTCGTGGGTCACGGCCCGCTCCAGGGCAATGGACGCTGCCAACGACTACTGCAAGTAGCGCTCGCAGCGCGTCGCGATCCAGACCGAATCGACCAGCGGCGTGCGTTCGTTCGAAGAGCAGACGTCCACCATCGCATTTCGCTGCGTGCCGCAAACGACCGACGCGGCGGCGAACTAACAGCCCGAAGCCGCCGCGTTCGAACTGGACGCGCCCGATTACTGACTGGCGCCGGCCCCGACGCCGGCCTTCTTCTGCGCATTCTGGATGTCTTGCGGATACTGCGAGTCGTCGCGCCGCGCCGGGTTGTAGCCCGCATCCTCCAGCTCCTTGAGCTCGGCGTTCTTCTTCGCGCGCGCCTGTTTGCGCGCGGCCTTCTTTTGCGCCTTGGTCATGGGCGCCTGCGTCGCGTTGGTGGTCGAACTGTCCTGCGCGAACGAAGCCGGTGCGATCGATATACCGAACGCGGCCACGATCAACGACACGGCGAGTTTGCTGGCAAGCCTTGCTTTCATGTTGACTCCACAGAACGTTTGAATGTCGAGCAGGCCTGCTTGCTAGAAGCGGCCGACGGGATGGACTGACTCGATTCGAAACGCGGACTGCCCGCAGCCGAAGCGGCGGTTCGGCCATTGTAGGCCGGCCGACACCATCGTTCAGCGAAGCGAAAGGATTCGAACGAGCGTGCCACCTTTCAGAACGGCGACGTCGCCGGCAGCACTGCAGGAATCGCGCCCGGGCGTCCCGGCGGCAGCGCGCGCCCGGCGCGAGCGGGTATCATTCGCAGCGGCTGAAACAGAAAACCATAAATCGCATCAAACTGGATTCGTTGCGCCCGCGTGTCGATGCCCGTCCGCGCTCCGCGATGCTCCTGCAATCCGGAGTTTTTCCATGCCCCTGCGGTCCGCTGTCGATGAGGCTTCGTTTCGTCGCATTCTCTTTCGCAATATCGCGCTGCCGCGCGGCACAGGGCCTTCACCGCGATCGCTTTTGTGACGCTCGTGCTGTATCTGCTCACGGGGATCAACTGGGTCGAGCATTCGGAACGCGTGATCGGTAACACTCAGGAGATCGGCCGGCTAGTCGGCGACAAGGAAAGCGCGGTGCGCGGCTATCTGCTGACCGGCGACGACGCGTTTCTCGCGCCCTATGAAACCACGAAGCCGAAGCTCGTCGCCGATATCGACACGCTCGTGGAACTCGTCTCCGATAACACGCCGCAGGTCGATCGCCTGATCCGCATCCGCGCGTTGCAGACGCAGTGGGACAAGGTCGCCGATGCGCTGATCAACGGGCGCCGCCATCAAGGCGATATCGCGTCGCTGGTGCGGTCGGGTCGCGGCTCGCCCGAGCGCGCCGAGACCAATCGCGAACTCGATGCGTTTCTGAACATCGAGCAGATGCTGCACATCGAGCGCGTGGCGTCCGTCAAGCAGCTGACGATGATCACGGTCGTTGTGTTCCTGGTCCTCAGTCTGACGTTCTCGGTCGTCCTCGCCGTATTTGGCCGTGGCCGCCGCGAACTGTTGCAGTTGTCGGAGTCGTACGGCACGGCTATCGACGAGCACGGGCAGCAGGCGCGCGCTGCAGGAGCAGGTGTGGCTGCGCGAGGGCCAGACGCAACTCGCCGGCCGCGTGGTCGGGCGGCAGTTGCTGGAACAACTGTGCCAGTCGATTCTCGATTTCCTCGCCGAATACCTGAAAGTGTCGATGGGGGCGTTCTATGTGACCGGCGACAAGGGCACGCTCGAACGCGTGGCGAGCTTCGGCTTCGATCCTGCGCGCACAAGCTGACAACGGTCGCGAACGTGCCCATCGGCTACTGGAAAGTGACGTCGGCGCTCGGCGAAAGCGCGCCAACGGTGCCATCCAACTGGGCGCGATGCACGCGCTCGGCGACCGCGAACGGCGCTTTCTGGAACTGGTGGCAGGCAATATCGGCTATTTCGTCGAGGCGGCGCAGTATCGCGAACGGCTGCAACAGGTGCTGGAAGAAACGCAGCAACTAAACGAAGAACTGCAGACAGCAGGAAAAATTGCGCACGACCAACGAGGAACTCAAGCAGCAGACCAATGTGCTCTCGCAGGCGCAGATGTATCTCGCGAACCAGAAGGCGAAGCTTCAGCAGACCAACGATCAGCTCGCCGACGCGCTTACGCGCGCGAGCCGCTACAAGTCGGAGTTTCTGGTCAACATGTCGCACGAGTTGCGCACGCCGCTGAACAGTTCGCTGATTCTCGCGAGACTGTTGTCGGAGAACAAGGTGGGCAATCTCACCGCCGACCAGATCAAGTACGCGCAGACCATCTATGTTGTGGGCAACGATCTGCTAAACCTGATCAACGACATTCTCAATTTGTTGAAGGTGGAGGCGGGCAAGCTCGATCTGCATATCGAAGACGTACCGTTGCAGCGGATCATGGATTCGCTTGTGCGCACGTTCAAGCCGGTCGTTCGGCAGAAAAATCTGACGCTCCGGCTCGAACTGGGCAACGAGATCGACGGCTATCCGACGCTCACGACCGATTTTCGACGGCTCGAGCAGATCCTGAAGAACCTGCTGTCGAACGCGGTGAAGTTCACCGATACCGGCGTGGTGTCGCTTACGCTCAAGCGCGCGGTGCAGTTCGTCGTGACGGATACGGGCATCGGCATCGCGCAGGAATCAGGACGCGATCTTCGAGGCATTCCAGCAGGCCGACGGCACCACCAGCCGAAATTACGTACGGCGGCACGGGGCTGGGCTTGTCGATCTCGTGCAGGTCTCGCGCATCTGCTGAGCGACGCGATTTCGCTGCACAGCACGCTGGGCGCGGGCAGCACCTTCACGCTGACCTTGCCGCTCGTCTACGCCGCCGCCGGACCGCCATGCCGACTGTGCTGGTCGAGGCGCCGATCGTGATCGAAGTGCCCGCCGAAGTCATCGAAGTGAGCCACGTGATCGACGACGACCGCGAGGAAGCCTCGCCCGCGCGCCGTCTCGTGCTTGGTGATCGAGGACGAGCCGGACTTCGCGCAGGTGCTGCTCGATCTCGCGCACGAACTGAAGTATCGCTGCATCGTCTGCGGCACGGCCACAGATGCGCGGCGCGTGGCGCAGGAACGCGCGCCGAGCGCCATTCTGCTCGATATCGGCTTGCCGGACCGCTCGGGTCTCGCCGTGCTGCAGGAACTGAAGGCGCATCCGAAGACGCGGCATATTCCGGTGCACGTAGTGTCGGCGTCGGATCGCAGCGAGGCTGCGCCGCCCGATATCTTCCGACGCCGCCTTGAACTCCATCGCGACGACCGCCTCCGCGATCAGGTCGGACGCATTCGCCGAGATGATGTGCACGCCGAGAATCTCGTCGGTTTGCGCGTCGACGATTACTTTGATGAAGCCGTCCGTCTCGCCGATGCCTATGGCGCGGCCTTCGGCCTTCAGCGCCTGCTCGGTCTGCCCGATCCAGGCGATCTCCGGATGCGTGTAGATAACCCACGGAATGCAGTTGTAGTCGATATGCGGCTTCTGCCCGTCGATGATTTCCGCGACCAGCACGCCTTCGTCTTCCGCTTTGTGCGGGAGCATCGGGCCGCGCACCACGTTGCCGATGGCGTAGACGTTCGGCACGTTGGTGGCGCAATGGCCGTCGACAGGAATGAAACCGCGCTCGTCGGTGGCGAGACCGATGGAGTCGAGACCGAGATTGTCCGTGTTCGGCACGCGTCCGATGGACACGATCAGGCGATCCGCATCCAGCGTCTGCGCGTTGCCATCGCGGTCCTTGTAGGAAATGGACACGCTCTTGTCGGTCGCCTTCACGTTGTCAATCTTCACGCCGAGATGGATTGTCAAACCCTGCTTCTTGAAGAGCTTGGCGGCTTCCTTCTGCAGCGACGAATCGGTCGTGCCCAGGAAGTCGGGCAGCGCTTCGAGAATCGTCCCTTTCGAGCCCAGACGCCGCCATACCGAAACACGCTCCAGGCCGATCACGCTCGCGCCGATCACGGCGAGCTTCTTGGGTGCGGCGTCGAAGGCGAGCGTGCCTTCGTTGTCTGACACGATTTTGTTGTCGGCCGGCACGTTCGGCAGATGCCGCGCCTTCGAACCGGTCGCGACTGCGCGGTGTGGGTTTCGCCCTGTGCGGGTTTCGCTCTTTCCGTCGCCGTTCACTTCGATCTTGAAATTGCCGCCGTCCTTGCCCGCGAGCTTGCCGTGGCCTTTGAGCCAGGTGATCTTGTTTTTTGCGGAACAGGAACTCGATGCCGCCCGTGATCTTCTCGACGATGGCTTACTTGCGCTTGACCATCTTGTCGACATCGACCGCGAGGTTGTCCATCGTGATGCCGAGTTCGTCGAAATACAGCACGGCTTTCTCGAGCTGCTTGGACGATGCGAGCAGCGCCTTCGACGGAATGCAGCCTACATTCAGGCACGTGCCGCCGAGTTTCGGCTTGCCGGCATGGTTGATCCATTCCTCGACGTAGGCGACCTTTTTTCCGAGCTTCGCTGCGCGGATCGCCGCGATGTAACCGCCCGGGGCCGGAGCCGATCACGATGACGTCGAAATCGGCCGCCTTGCCCGATGCAGCGGGTGCGGGAGCTGGTGCCGGGGCAGGCGAGGGCGCGGGTGCAGCTGCTTGGGTGGGCGCGGCGGCCGAAGCCTTGTCTTCCGTGTCGATTGCCGCGAGCAGCTCGTCCGCGTGGACGATATCGCCTTCTTTCTTGACGATTTCCGCCAGCATGCCCAACGACGGCGCGGGCACGTCGAGCACAACCTTGTCGGTTTCCAGCTCGACGAGGATTTCGTCCTGCGTCACCGCGTCGCCTGCCTTCTTCTTCCAGGGCAACATCGTCGCCTCGGTGACGGATTCGGAAAGCTGCGGAACCTTGACCTCAACCCGGGCCATTCAGATTCTTTCAGATTCTCCTTGTGAGCGTGGCGCTGTGATGGAAAGGCGTGCCGCGTCCGGGTCCCGCTCTCGTCGGGCGAGGCCGGGCGCACAGAAGTCTTAGGATACGCCGTGTGCGCGAGCCGCGCCGCATAAGGCGCGGCGGGACGTGTGCGGACCTTTCTCCCCAGGTTTCTCCTTTTTGCCGTCGCTATATTCGATGGTATATTGCGAAATGTAAGTCGAATGATTCGGCGACGTGCGCCGATGCCTGTTGGGCGCGCCTCCCGGACCCGCCGATCGAAAAAGAGGTGACGATGCAAACCCCTCCGTTTCAACTCGTCCGCACCAGCATGACGAGCGCGAACCCGCTTGCCGATGCCGCCTGCGCATGCCATCCGGATGGATGCTGCCAGCTGAGCGCGGCCGATCTGCGTCAGGCGAACACGCGCCGGGCGAAGCTGTCGGAACTCGACCCGCACCTGCACT
This sequence comes from Candidatus Paraburkholderia calva, assembly GCA_001184395.1. Lineage (GTDB taxonomy): Bacteria > Pseudomonadota > Gammaproteobacteria > Burkholderiales > Burkholderiaceae > Caballeronia > Caballeronia calva. The sequence continues at coordinate 7,048 of LFLF01000051.1, forward strand.
GCTCGATCATCGGCACCTGTCTTTCCACCGGCGAGCTGCGCCGGATGATCCCCAAATTCACCAAACTGGACCGGCATCACGCGAGCGATCTGGAGATCCATCACTCGGCCGTGGAACTGGCGATTTAGGGCGGCGCGGTCGCGAAGGCGCTGCACAAGGCGCTCGACGAACGCTATGCGGGCGCGATCGCCCGTCGACGCCGACGCGCTGCTGAGCCTCTGGAACGATGTGCTGAAATCCGGCGATATCCCGCCCTCCTACTGGGTGCTGATGACGCATTCGCACGCGGGCATCGAAGTGCGGCAGTCGGCGTTCGGCGAACTGCACATGCTGTCGCATCTGGTGGGCACGGCCAATCGCACGGATATCCGGCGTCTGGTCGCGCTGGAGAAAGAGAACGCCGAATTGCGCGACAAGCTGGAACGCCAGCAGACGCGCATGCAGGAAATGAGTGCGGAGCGCGATACATCGCACCGGCAACTGAATGATCAGGCGCTGCAACTCGAGCGCAAGCCGGACGCCACGACCGCCGAACTCGAAGCCGAGCTCCAGCGTCTCGCGGAGAAGGTCGAGGATGGCGAGCGCCATCTTGCGCTGCACACGAGCCGTCGCGAAGTCGCCGAACAGTGCATGCATCAGGAAGAGGAACAGACACGCGCGCTGCGCAACAAGCTGGGCGAAGCGCAGGCGTTGCTCAAGGTGGTGGTACAGGCCGAAATGCGCGGTGCTAGAACGCGCGCCGCTCGATTCCGCCGATCAGCCCGACGAGCGTCGCCGCGCGTTCGAATGGGTGAGTGGCAAGCGCATCGTGTACATGGGCGGCCGGCCGAATTCGAACGCGATGCCTCAAGTCGCTGGTGGACGCGGCGGGCGGCGCGCTGACCGTGCACGACGATGGTATCGAGGATCGCAAGGGGCTATTGCCCGCCGCGCTGCCGAACGCGGACGTGGTGCTGTTTCCCGTCGACTGCATCGATCACGATTCGATGAACATGCTCAAGCGCGTATGCGAGCGGCCCGGCGTCGAGTACGCGCCCCGTTCAAGCTCGGCCGCATGACCAAGCCAGAAGCGGAAGCGCGCAAGCTGCTGGAGCGCGTCAGCCTCGCGCACAAGGCCGATGCGTTTCCCGCCTCGCTGTCTGGCGGACAGCAGCAGCGTGTCGCCATCGTGCGCGCGCTGGCGATGAAGCCGAAGCTCATGCTATTCGACGAGCCGACGTCCGCGCTTGATCCGGAAATGGTTGGCGAAGTGCTTGCCGTGATGAAAGCACTCGCCCGTAACGACGGTATGACGATGGTCGTCGTCACTTACGAGATGGGCTTCGCGCGCGAAGTGGCCAATCGCGTGGTGTTTTTCGATCAGGGGAAGATCGTCGAGAGGAGGCTGCCGGCGGACGTGTTCGGCGCGCCGCGCGAGGTGCGCACGCAGCAGTTTCTGGCTAATGTTTTGCGCTGAGCTGAGGCGCGGGCGGGCATTGCGGCGATGCCCAGCCAGAGGATCAGCAGCGTGACGCACCTTCACATACCCGGACGGCTCAATGCGGGAGCGCCTTTTCGACGGCGGCGAGTTCATCCAGCATCCAGCGCTGGAAGCTCTTGCCGGCGGACGCGGTTTCGGTCACGCTGAGCACCGGAATGCCCGACTGCTTCGCGCGTTCCAGCATGCGTTTGGCCGCGCCGTTGCTGGCCTGACTGTTGTAGATGAAGAGTTTGACCTTGTGGTTCTTCAGGTCGCTTTCGAATGCGGCGGTGTCGGATGCGCTCGGCTCCGTGTCGTTCATCACCGACAACTGGAATCGCTCGTTGCGCATGTCGAAGCCGAGCGCCTGCGCCATGTAGCCGAACACGGGTTCGGTGGCCGTCACGGGCGTGCCCGCGTATTTCGACTTGATGCGCGCATCGACGGGATCGAGCGCGGCGAGGAAGTCTTGCAGATTCTTCGCGTAGTCCGCCGCGTGCGACGGATCGCTGTTTTCGAGCGATGCCGCCAGTTGCTTCGCGACGAGTGGCATCACGCTCGGGTCGTACCACAGATGCGGGTTATCGCCGCTTTGCTTGTGCGCCAACTGGCCCGCGACGATGGTCTGCCGCCCGGACGCTTTGGATGCCGACAGGAGCTTGCCCATCCACGGATCGTAATCCGCGCCGTTGTAGACGACGATGTTCGCATGCGTCAACGAGCGCCCCACTCTCGGGCTGGCTTCGAACAGATGCGGGTCCTGATAGGGATTGTTCAGGATGCTGGTGACCTGCACGTGCGATCCGCCGATCTGACGCGCGATGTCGCCGTAAAAGTTCTCCGTCACCACGATCCTGACCGGTGCAGCCGCCGCCGCGTGCAGGGAAATGGACAGGACCGCAGCGAGCGCTGCACGAGAGATGAATTTCAAGATGTCCTCCGGATGAGTGAGTCGATGCCGCGTGATGCGAAAACGTGGCTTCGGCCACTGGACGAGCGCGATGAGCTTGTGGTCCTGCAGTTGCGTGGTCACCGACTAGTCGATCCGGACATGCGGATCCGGTATCGCAGCCAAGGACGCGGCTCCCGCCAGTCCATTACGCGTTCCGGCCGCCCGATAGCGGGCGTCGAGTCTTCGTCGGCGGCGATCCGCACCGATTCGATATCATTCATCCTTTACGGAAAGGATGCAACAATATAGCATTGCGTCCGTTCCTTGCATGACCTTTCCATTCGTCGGCTCGCTCATTGGCTCAAATCACGCGCCAGGTTTCGCTCGCATTATGCAACGATATATTGTTGTATGACTAGGGCGACAGACGCGGAGCGTAGCGAGCCGATACATCGCCGAAAACTTCGAACAATGACCGTGACCACCACTTCCAAGCGCCTCCTTTCCCGATTCCGCGGGTTCTCGCCGATCACGCTGGCCCTGCTCGCGTTGACCGCGCAAGCCCAGCAACAGGACGATTCCGCGCCATCGACGTTCGTGCCCGGCGGCGCGCTCGCGCCGGTCTTCGTCACGGCCAATCCGCTCGGCGACACCGATCTGATCGCGCCCACGACCGCTGTATACGGCGATGCACTCACGCGCCGCCAGACCAATTCGCTCGGCGAAACGCTCAACGGTCTTCCCGGCGTATCGACGACGACCTACGGCCCGATGGTCGGCCGCCCGATCATTCGCGGTATGGACGGCGATCGCATCCGGCTGTTGCAGAACGGCGTCGTGGCGTGGGATGCGTCGTCGCTGTCATACGACCACGCGGTGCCGCAGGAACTGCTGACGGTCGAGCGCGTCGAGATCGAGCGCGGCCCGGCGGCGCTGCTGTATGGCGGCAACACGATCGGCGGCGTGGTCAACACCATCGACAACCACATTCCCCGCGAGCCGGTGAAGGGCGGCGACGGCGCGGTCGATGCGAGCTACGGCGGCGCCAACAACGCGCGCGCCGGCGAAGCGATGGTCGAGGGCGGCAACGGCCGCTTCGCCTTCCACGTCGATGCTTTCGATTGCGAGACCAGCAAGGAGCGCATTCCCAGCTTCGCGCATTCCGACCGGCAGCGTGCGCTCGACGGTCCGGACGCCGATCAGGCCTACGGCAGCATTCCGAACAGCGACGGCCGCTGGCACGGCGGCGCGGTCGGCACGTCCTACTACACATGGGCGGATGGTTACGCCGGCCTGTCGTACAACGGCTACGAAGCCAATTACGGCTCGGTTGCGGAAGACGACGTATGGCTGCGCATGCATCAGGATCACGTCGCGTTCGCCTCGGAAGTGCGCAATCTGCAGGGACCGTTCTCGCAGCTAAAGTTCGACTTCGGCTACACCGATTACGAGCACAAGGAAATCGACAATGGCGAGACCGGCACGACCTTCCGCAATTACGGGTACGAGGTGTGCATCGAGGTGCAGCATCGCAAGATCTGGCCGCTGGAAGGCGCGATCGGCGTGCAGATCAGCCAAAATACCTTCTCCACGCTCGGCGACGAAGCACTCGTGCCGACCACGCAGACGACCAACGTCGCGCTGTTCGGGCTTGAAGAATGAACGTCACCGATGTATTCAAGCTGAGCGCGGGCGCGCGCTACGAACATGTTAAGCAGGACCCGACCGCGGCCGGCAACGACAAGTTCGCAGGCGTCGCGGATCGCGACTTCAACGCCTTCAGCGCGTCGTTCGGAGCCTTGTACAAGCTGACGCACGCGTGGGCGGTGGCGGGCAACATCGCGTATACGGAGGGAGCGCGCGCCGGCGCTCTACGAACTGTTCGCCAACGGACCGCACGACGCGACCGGCCAGTACCTGATCGGCAATCCGGACGCGCAGAAGGAAAAAGCCGTCTCCGCCGATGTGTCGCTGCGCTTCGCGAGTGGTCCGAACAAGGGCAGCATCGGCGCATTTTATAGCCGCTTCCGCAACTATCTCACCGAGTACAACACTGGCCGCCTCGTCGATGATGACGATCAGGTGGTCGCGTCTGGCACCGACGACGCGCTGAACGAAGCGGTCTATCACGGCGTGCGCGCGGGGTTTTACGGCATCGAACTGGACAGCAAGTGGCGCGTATACGAGCACGGCGCGTACAAGGTCGATGTGTCGCTGGTCGGCGATTACACCCACGCGCGCAACATCGACACCGGTCAGCCGCTGCGCGCATTTCGCCGCTGCGCGCGACCTTCGCGGTGGATTACGGCTACGGCCCGTTCGGCGCGCGCGGAGATGGAACACGCGTGGGCGCAGCATCGCGTGCCGGAAGACGATCTGCCGATCGCCAGCTACATCAAACTCGGCATGATGTTCATCACATACAAGTTCCACGTCGGCACGACGCACTGGCTCGCCTACGTGCGTAGCGACAACCTAACGAACCAGGACATCCGCTATGCGAGTTCGGTGGTGCGCGATATTGCGCTGGAAGGCGGTCGCAGCGTGATGGTCGGCCTGCGCACGACCTTCTGATGCAACGCGCCGCGCTCGAGCGACCCATCGCACGGCGCGCGGCCACGGAATAAGGAGCAACTCATGGACTCACGACTGCCGGTCACGGTGCTCTCGGGCTTTCTCGGCGCGGGCAAGACCACGCTGCTGAACCACATCCTCAACAATCGTGAAGGGCGGCGCGTCGCGGTAATCGTCAACGACATGAGTGAGGTCAATATCGACGCGACGCTCGTGCGCGACGGAGGCGCGCAGTTGTCGCGCACCGACGAGAAGCTCATCGAGATGAGCAACGGCTGCATCTGCTGCACGCTGCGCGAGGATTTGCTGCTCGAGGTCAACCGGCTTGCGAAGGCAAGGCGGTTCGATCAACTGGTGATCGAATCGACCGGCATTTCGGAACCGGTGCCAATCGCGGAGATCTTCACGTTCGCGGACGAGTCCGGCCAGAGCCTGTCCAATGTGGCGGGCTCGACACCATGGTCACCGTCGTCGACGGCTTCAACTTCCTGCGCGATTACAGTTCGCAGGAAAGCCTGCAGTCGCGCGGGGAATCGCTTGGCGAAGAAGATCTCCGGACCATCGTGGATTTGCTCATCGAACAGGTCGAATTCTGCGATGTGATCGTGCTCAACAAGACCGACCCTCATCGATGCAAGCGAACGCGAGCGCCTGCACGCGATTCTGCGCGGCCTCAATCCGCGCGCGCGCGTATCGAAGTGTCGTCGTTCGGCCACGTGCCGCTCGACCGCGTGCTGAATACCGGACTCTTCGACTTCGAAGCGGCGGGATGGCTGCGCGAGATGCGCGGCGAACACACGCAGGAGACGCAGGAGTACAGCATCGCCAGTTTCGCGTGGCGCGTGCCGGCCGATGCATCCGCAGTGCCTCTGGGATTTGATCAACAGCGAATGGCCCGGCGTCGTTTGCTCGAAAGGCTTTTTCTGGCTCGCGAGCCGTCCCGCGCACGCGGGTTCGTGGTCAGGCGGGCGCGGTCTGCCGCCACGGCGCGGCGGGTCTGTGGTGGGCGGCGGCGCCGAAGGAGCAGTGGCCGACCGACCCCAAAGCGCGCGGTTTCATCGAGAAGGCATGGGACCCAAATGTTGGCGATGCGCGTCAGGAGATCGTGCTGATCGGCATCGACATGGACGACGCCGATTTGTGCCTGCGCCTGAATGCGTACCTGCTTACCAACGACGAAATGGCCGCTGGTCTCGCCGCGTGTATGAGGTTCGCCGATCCGTTCCCCGCCTGGGACGAGTTCGATCCGGCGCACCACGCGCAAGCCTGAGTTCGACCGCCGTCCCGGCATCAGCCTTTTATCCGACCGATTATATTGATGCGTGCGCCGGGCTTAGGCTTGGCACGGCGGCGGCCTTGAGCCGCCGCCGCTATGTCTGGGAATATATTGCGTCGCCCAGTTCGCCGTCGTGTCTTTTGCGGCGGGGCGGGCAGTGATCGGCGAAAAAACCGGGAGAAGTGTATGAGTCGGCGTCTGGCCTGGATCGCGGTGATGACCCTATTCACGGGCGCGCGCGCGTCGGGCGGAAGCAGCGTCACCGCGCCGCTGAAGGTGACGGTGTCAGGAACGCCCAACGGCGTCGCGATCCGCGAGGCCGACGGCGCGGTGTTCGTCACCGACGACAAGAGCAACGGCGTCGTGTAGACGCCGGAGATCGACGCGGCATCGCCGGATTTTTCGCTGTTCGCCACGATTCCGTCGATAGCGGGCGAGCGCACGAGTCTGTCGCAGATCGCGTTCGGGTCGAACGGGCATTTGCTGGTCGAGCGTTTCGGCTTCGGCAAGACGAGCGCCGTTTTCGATGTCAGCACCAACGGTCAGGTGACGCTCGCATCGGATACGAATCTGGAGCGGCGCAGGCTCGGCCTTTATGTGCTGGACGGCGGCACGTTTCTATCCAACTGGTTCGCCAAGGAGGGCGATGCACCGGCGGCGGGCGGCGTCAGCATGATCACGCGCGGGGAGACGCCGGGCAGCGTGAAGGAGCGCGATATCGTGACCGGCCTGGACAAGCTGGTCGGCCTCGCGGTCATCGACAATAAGCTCTTCATCAGCGATCAGGCGGCGAATCGCATCGTCAGGGTGGATTTGCTGGAAGCGCGCACCGCGAGCACGCCCATCGAAGCCGCCGATATCTTCGCGACCGTCGAGGCCCCCGACCTGCTCGCCGCCGCGCCCGACGGCACACTCTACACGAAGTGCGGCGCGCAGGCCTGTGCAAGTTCTCGAAGCGCGGCTGCCCGACCGTGATCGCCGACGATCTGGACCAGCCGCGCGGCATCGCGGTCGATGTCGCGCGCAAGCGGCTCGTCGCCGTGGACCGCTCGAGCGCGCGCGATCAGCCGAGCCATGTGCGCGTGTGGCCGCTGAAGTGATGCTGCCCGCGCGCGCACGCCGTCATCAACGCGGCGACGACCAGCCCTTGTAGCTGCCGACATTCTCGCGCGTCACCAGCGTCGAGGGCAGCAGGATGGTCGCGTTGGCGGGCTTCTTGCCGTTTATCAGGTCGTAGCCGACCGTCAGTGCCTGCTGCGCCATCGACCACGGGTCCTGGCTCGCGGATGCCTGAATCATCGTGTCGGTCTTGAGTGCGGTTTCGATATCCGGCGCGCCGTCCACCGACGTGATCACGATATTGTTCCGGTGCAACTGCTTTGCCGCGAGATCAGTGCCGATGGCTTGCGGATCGTTGATCGCGAACACGCCGTCGAGTTTCGGGAAGCGCGTGAGATAGCCTTGCATCGCGTTCATGCCGCCTTCGCGCGAGCCTTTCGCATCCTGATCGTCGGACAGGATCTTGATGCCGGGGTTCTTCGCCAGCACCGACTTGCAGCCGTTCACGCGATCGATCACCGCCGACACCTGCGGCCCGTTCTCGATCACCACGTTGCCCTTGCCGTTGAGCTTCTTGGCGAGGAAATCGCAGGAAATCTCGCCGGCCTGCACGTTGTTGGTCTGCACGGTGGCGGCCGCGCCCGCTGCCGCCACGTCCACCGCGACCACGACGATGCCCGCCTTCTGCGCTTTCTTCACCGCCGGCTCGATCGCCTTCGGATCGACCGCGTTCAGCAGGATCATGTCGACGTGCGCGGAGATGAAGTTGTCGATCTGCGTGAACTGCTTGTTCATGTCGTAATCCGATGACGTCGATACGACCTTCACGTTCGGATTGATCTGCTTGGCCTTGGCTTCCGCGCCCTTCGCGATGGTGACGAAGTACGGATTGCCGAGCGAGCCGACCGTGATGCCGATGGACTTCAATTCCTTGCCCGCGGCGGGCGCCGAGAGCGACATCGAGAAACCGAGAACGAGTGCGACGCTGTCGAAAAGCTTATTGTGCTTGCGCATGTTGTTGTCTCCAGTTGGTCCTTTTTTCAGGGCGGGCGCACGCGGACCGAATGCGCCCGTACAAGCGAAATCAGATGCGGACCGAGCCGCGCTGACGGTAACGGTCGAGCGCCACCGCGCCGATGATGACGAGGCCCTTGATGATGTATTGCCAGATGTCCGACACGCCAAGCAGCACAAGTCCGTTTGACAGCACGGCAATGATCAGCGCGCCCACCAGCGTCCCGACGATCGACCCCACGCCGCCGACGAAACTCGTGCCGCCGAGAATCACCGCCGCGATAGCGTCGAGCTCATAGGACTGGCCGAGTTGCAGACCGTTGGCGGCATAGAGGCGCGCGGCGGACATCACCGCGCCGAGACCCGCGAGCAGGCCGGACATCGCGTAGACGAAAAGCTGGATGCCCCACACCTTGATGCCGGACAGACGCGCCGCCTCCGGATTGCCGCCCACCGAATAGATGCGCAGGCCAAGCACGGTGCGGCGCAGGATGAACCATGACACGATCACGACCGCGATCGCGATGATCACGAGCCACGGCACGCCGAACAGCGAATCGTTGCCGATGAACGCGAACGACAGTTGCGAATTGAAGATGGTCGTGTCATGCCCGATCAGCCGTGCGATGCCGCGCACCGCGGTCAGCGAACCGAGCGTCACGATGAAAGGCGGCAGCTTGAGCATGGCGATCAGCAAACCGTTGACCACGCCGAAGCCTAAGCCCACGGCGAGCGCCGCCGGAATGCCGAGCCATCCCATGCCCGGAATGTTTGATGCGAGCAGCGCCGTGACTGCCGCCGCCGATAGCATCGAGCCTACCGACAGGTCGATGCCGCCCGTCAGAATCACGAAGGTCATGCCTGCCGCGAGCACGATATTGATCGACGCCTGCTGCGTGACGATGGACAGGTTCTGGAAGCTGAAGAATCCGTCGGTGACGATACCGAAGCCGATGCACAGCAGAATCAGTACCGGCAGCATGCCGGCGGTACGCATCAGGACCTGCATGCGCTCGCGATGTTCGATGCCCCGCTGTCGTTGCGCCGTGTTCTCCGTCCGGGCCACAGGCGCGCTGTCGTGATGTTTTGTCGTGTTAGTCATGTCTCTCTCCAGATGTGCTCAAGCCGCCAGCGCGACCTTCGAGCCGGTCGCCAGTTCGATAATTCCTTCCTGTGAAATCGGCTTGCCCGAATGGCCGCCGAGTTCGCCCGCGATCATGCCTTCGCGCATCACGATTACGCGATCCGCGACACCAATCACTTCCGGCAGTTCGCTCGAAATCACGATGATCCCGACACCCGTCTTCGCTAGGTCGTTGATGATTCGATAAATCTCCGACTTCGCGCCGATGTCCACACCGCACGTCGGCTCGTCGAGAATGAGCACGTCGGGCTTGGTTTCCAGCAGACGCGACAGCAGTACCTTCTGCTGATTGCCGCCCGACAACGTGCCCACGTTCACACGCATGTTCGGCACGCGGATGGTCAGCGCCGCGATGGCGTCCTTTGCGCGCACGTTGCCGCGCGGCAGGTCCATCACGCCTGCTTTGGCATCGCGCCCGGCGATGGTGATGTTGATGTTGTCGCGCACGCTCATGTCGAGAAACAGGCCCTGTCCCTTGCGGTCTTCGGTGAGATAGACGAGACCCGCGTCGATGGCGGCGTGCGGCGTGCGCAGCTTCAACGGCTTGCCGTGCATCGACACTTCGCCGCGCGTGCGTTCTTCCGCGCCGAAGATCAGGCGCGCCAGTTCTGTGCGGCCCGCGCCGACCAGACCCGCGACGCCCAGCACTTCGCCCGCGTGCAGATCGAGGCTGCAGCCGCGCACGCGCTTGTCGTCGGCCATGTCGCGCACGGACAGCACGACGTTGCCAGGGTCGTAGGGCGCGCGTTCCTTTTGGTAGAAGCCGGAGATGTCGCGGCCGACCATCATTTTCACGAGGCTTTCGGCGGAGAGTTCGTCGCGCATCAGCGTGCCGACGTAGGAGCCGTCGCGCAGCACGGAGACGCGGTCGCTCAATTCGTAGATCTCTGCCATCCGGTGACTGATATAGATGATCGCGATGCCTTCCGAACGCAGTTGCCGCACCAGTTCGAACAGGTGGTCCGTTTCGCGCGAGGAGAGCGGCGTGGTCGGCTCGTCCATCACGAGGATGCGTGCCTTCGCATGCACGGTCCGCGCGATTTCCACGAGCTGCCGCTCCGCGATGGAGAGATCGCCCACCAGCGTATGCGGCTTGAACGCTGCGCCGAGGCGCTTCAATACATCCTCGCAGCCCTGCTCCATTCCTTTGCGATCGACCAGCCGGCCACGCCGCAACTCGCGCCCCGCATAGATGTTCTCGGCGACCGACAGATTTGGCGCGAGGCTCAGTTCCTGATAGATCACCGTGACGCCCAGCGAACGCGAGGCGAGCGGACCGTCGATGGTCACGGGCTTGCCGTCGATCAGGATCTGACCGCCCGCATCGGCCTGATACGCGCCCGACAGAATCTTCATGAGCGTGGATTTTCCCGCGCCGTTTTCGCCCATCAGCGAATGCACTTCGCCGAGAAAAACGGACAGACGTACGTCGTTCAGCGCGCGCACGCCGGGAAATGTCTTACTGATGCCGCGCATTTCGAGCAGCGGCGGTCGGGTCGAAGGATCATGCGGCATGGTTGGCCTCCAGCAGTTTGATACCCGCGCGGCGCGGCGAACCGGCGCGCGGCGAAAAGTTGAAGAACATCGGCAGCGTGGCGGCGCCGATCGCACCCGCATCCGGGCCGAAGGTGCCGCGCGCGAACGCGGGCGTGCCGCGCGCTTCGTGCGCGTTGGCGGCCATCGTTGCGGCGAGACGCTCGACGAGCGCGTCGAGCAGGCCGCCGTCGATATCGGAATCGATCACGACCATCGGGACGTCGAGCACGCAGAGCGTGGCGCACAGCGCGGACGCGAGCGCTTCCACGCAGTCGTCGATCCATTCGCCGACCGCCGGCAGACGCCGCTCGATGCACGCCTGCAGGTCCACGCGGTTGTCGGCCGACGCGCCGCGATAGTGCAGATGCCGCACCAACGCATTGAGCGACGCCCGCGACAGCAGGATGTCCCACTGACCGTCCGGCCGTGGCGTGGAGGGCAGGCGGCTGGGCGGCACCGGAATCACGCCGATATCGCCCGCATTGCCCGACGCGCCGCGCAGGCAGTCGCCATCCAGCGCGATGCCGCCGCCGATCGCGGAGCCCAGGAACAAATAGATGAAGTCGTCGCAGCGGCGGCCGTGGCCGTAGAAGAGTTCGGCGGTCGCGGCGGCGTTGCCGTCGTTTTCGGAGAACACGGGCAGGGAGAGCGCGTGGCCGAGCGCATCGGCGAAATCGGTGTTGTCCCACGCGCGGAAGGTCTCGCCGGGCAGGCCGAGTTCGCGGAGCCACGAACCCAGATTGAACTGCTGCGCGATGCCGATGCCCGTCAGACGCTCGCGTTCCGTCGCGCTGAGCAGGCCGAGCATGCGAGCATGCGCTCGATATCGCGCGTGACGATTTCGAGCGCTGCCGCCGGATGCGGGAGCACGCGGTCAATGCCGCTGCGCGCGAGCAGATCGCCCGCGAAATTCACCAGAACGGTCTCGATACCGGTGCGATCCAGCCGCACGCCGATGCCGAACGCGCCGCGCGGATCGAGCCGGATGAGCGACGCGGGCTGGCCGCGCTGACCGTCGAGCCGGCGTCCGGAATATTCGATGAGCCCCGCCCGGTCCAGCGACTCGACGATGCTGCCGACGGCCGTACTCGTCAGATTCGCGTGACGCGCGAGGTCCGCCTTCGATGCCGGCTCGGTGCGCCGCAGCGCCTGCAATAGCAGCCGCTCGTTATACCGGCGCACGTTCGCGGAATTGCTTCCTCGACCGCTTGAGGTTTTCACGCGCTGTCTCCGTTTGTTTCGTCCGATTGTTGTTGGCTCTCGCGGCGGAACCATTAATTAAATAATTTTGATTTATTTAATAGCGATGGCGTGTCGAAGTAAAGCAGGGAAATCCCGAAGACGCGAATTCGATGCGATTTGACGGAGTAAGCGTCTTTTGAATACCTGTACGCTGCTCGTCGTTTCAACAGACGGCGACGAACGCCTGTGTGTTTTCACACTAGGCGATGCGGCGGCCAACACCAAGACGCGTTGCAGCGAACGCAGGCGCGGTGAAAGGTATCGCGCGGGCATCGGAGGTGACGGGCTGTGATATCGTCGTTCACCCATCTCGACATTTGGCACGCGCACCATGTTTTCCATTTCTCAGGCCTCGCACGCGAGCAAGGCCGCGCAGTACGACGATCTGCTCCAGCAAGTGCGCTCTCATCGACGACGAAAGCGACTTCATTGCGAATGCCGCGAATTTTTCGTCGCTCGTCTATCATTCGCTGCCCGACCTGAACTGGGCGGGCTTCTATCTGTTCGATGGCACGGAACTCGTCGTCGGTCCGTTTCAGGGCAAGCCGGCCTGTGTGCGCATCGCGCTCGGGCGCGGCGTGTGCGGCACGGCGGCAGAGCAGCGGCGCACGCAAGTCGTGCCCAATGTCGAAGCGTTTCCCGGCCATATCGCCTGCGATTTGGCGTCGCGCTCGGAGATCGTCGTGCCGCTCGTCGCGAGCGACGGCGCGTTGATCGGCGTGTGGGACGTCGATAGTTCCGTGCCAGGCCGCTTCGACGACGAAGACGTGCTCGGCATGGAGGCGCTGTGCAGGGCAGGATCGATCCCCGCGACTATCAGGCGCAGGTCGATCAGGCCAACGCGCAGCTCGGGCTCGCGCAGGTGCAACTCCAGTCAGCGGAGCGGCAACTCGACGTCGCGCGCGTGCAGTATCCCGCGCAACTCGCGGAAGCGGAAGCGCAGGAGCAGACCGTGCGCGCCAACCTCGCGCAGGCGAGCGCGGCGTATCAGCGGCAGAAGAGCGTGGATATCCGCGCGACCTCGCAACAGAACATCGATACCGCGACCGCGTAGCAGAAGAGAGCGCGCAGGCGAGTGTCGCGCAGGCGCAGGTGCAGTTGCGCACCGTGAGCCTCGTGCCGCAGCAGATCGAGACCGTTGTCGCGAACGTTGAGGAAAAGTGCCAGCAGGTGCGGCAGGCGGAGGGGCAACTGGAGAGCGCCAACCTCAACCTCGGCTATACGGAACTACGCGCGCCCGCCGACGGCTGGATCACCAAGCGCAACGTGCAATACGCACCTTCCTGCAGAGGCGGGCACGTCGATCTTCACGCTCGTCACGACGCGCCAGTGGGTGACCGCCAACTTCAAGGAATCGCAGCTCGACCGCATGCGTTCCGGCGACAAGGTTGATATCGAAGTGGACGCCTATCCGAGCATGAAGCTGCACGGCCACGTAGACAGCATCCAGCTCGGCAGCGGCTCACGCTTTTCCGCGTTCCCTGCCGAAAACGCCACCGGCAACTTCGTGAAGATCGTCCAGCGCGTGCCCGTGAAAATCGTCATCGACGATGGCTTGAAGCCGGGCACGTCCCTGCCGCTCGGCCTGTCCGTCGTGCCCACCGTCATGCTGCGACACTGACCATGAGCGGTACCCAGGTCGAACATGACCACAGTGGCTGGAAGCCGCGTTCGAATCCATGGCTGATCGCGGTCGTCGTCACGCTCGCGGCGTTCATGGAAGTGCTCGGCACGACTATCGTCAACGGCGCGCCGCCGCATATCTCCGGCACCATGTCCACGAGCTACGACGAGGCGACTTGGATGCTCACCTCGTATTTCGTCGCGAACGGCATCGTGCTGCCCATCTCCGCGTACTTTTCGAAGATCCTCGGGCGCAAGCGCTATTTCCTGATCTGCATCGGCGCGTTCACGGTGTGTTCGTTCATGTGTGGCATCGCGACCAATCTCGCCGAACTGATCGTGTTCCGGCTGCTGCAGGGCTTATTCGGCGGCGGTCTGCAACCGAGCCAGCAATCGATCATTCTCGATACCTTCCCGCCCGAACAGCGCGGCCGCGCATTTTCCATCTCAGCGGTGGCCATCGTCGTCGCCTCGGTGCTCGAGCCGACGCTCGGCGGCTGGATCACCGACAACTTCACATGGCGCTGGGTGTTTCTGATCAACGTGCCGGTGGGTGTGTTGACGACCATCGTGGTGACGCAGTTCGTCGAAGATCCGCCCTGGGAAAAGAAACAAGATCCGAAGAAGGTCGGCATCGACGGCGTGGGCATCGGGCTGATCGCGATCGGCCTCGGCTGTCTGCAAGTGTTTCTCGATCGCGGCGAGGACGATGACTGGTTCTCGTCGCCGTTCATTACGACCTTTGCGGTGCTGGCGGCGCTGGGCCTGATCGGCGCGACCTTCTGGCTGCTGTATACGAAAAAGCCCGTGGTCGATCTGCGTGTGATGAAAGACCGCAACTTCGCGTTAGGCTCGGCGGCGATCTTTGGCTTCACGTCCGTGCTGTACGGCAGCGCGGTGCTGATCCCGCAACTCGCGCAGCAGCAACTCGGCTACACGGCGACACTCGCCGGACTCGTACTGTCGCTGGGCGCGGTGTGCATCGTGTTTCTGATCCCAATCGTCAGCAAACTGATGAACGTGATCCAGACCCGCTTTCTGGTTGCGTTCGGCTTCTTTCTGATGGGCTGCACGCTGCTGTATTCGCATCATCTCGTGCCGAATATCGATTACGTCACGCTGACGAAGATGCGCGGCGCGCAGTCTATCGGCATCGGCTTTCTGTTCGTACCGGTGACGACGCTCGCCTATCTTTCGCTGCCGAAGTCGCTCAATAATGATGCGTCCGGGCAAGTGGGCACCTTGCAGGCGCAACTGCCTTTACTCGCTGCGCAGATCGCCCAGGCGATGAACGGCCTCTCCGTGCTGACCGGTGCACCGCCCGGCACGCTCGACGCCGAACTCGCCGATGCGAACGGCAGTGCGGTCGTGCTGCCAGTGCCGGTCGGTCTGCCTTCGACGCTCGCGCGCCGCCGCCCGGACATCCGCCGCGCCGAAGCGCAACTGCATGCGGCGACGGCGGAGGTGGGCGTCACGGTGGCGCAGCTTTATCCAGAGATATCTCGCTCACCGGGCAGGTCGGCATGCGCGCGTCGAAGACGGACTATCTCGCGCGCTGGTCGAGCTTGTTCTGGCCGGTCGGCCCGAGCATTTCTCTGTCGATTTTCGAAGGCAGCCAGCTCCGCGCGAACGTTCGGGTGGTGAAGGCGGAAGCAGGCGCGGTGGCGTTGCAATACAGGCAAACCGTGCTCGGCGCGTTGCAGGACGTCGATAAAGCGTTGGTTAACATCGCACCGAGCAGGACCGGCGCACGGCACTGGTGCGGACCGTGGAGGCCAACCGTATCAGCCTGCAACTGGCGACCGACAGTTACCGCAAGGGCATTACGCCGTTCGTGACCGTGCTCAATGCCGAACGACAACTCGCGCAATCGACCGTCAACGTGACGACCGATTTCATTGCCGTGTACAAGTCGCTCGGCGGCGGCTGGCAAGGCGATGCGCCATCCACGCCGGCCACTGCGTCGGCGCAGAATTAGCGCCGGCGTTTCTTCCAGTCGTAATCGGCAGGCGGATCGGCCGCGCCGGGCTTTCCGACCGACTACGGATTTTCGCTGTACAGCGTGACGAAACCGATGTCCTCACCCTGCGCCTGACGCCTGCACAGGCTTTCGGCGAACTGCGGGGCTTCGCTCAGCGCTTCGGCACGGAAGCTTTGGAACTGCGAGCGCGCGTCGCAGCCGTGGCAAGCATCGAGCCAGTAGACGACGAACATTGTTTTGCCTTTTATCGACGATAGGTTGTGGTGATTTCATCTTCGCGCGTTTCATACGGGTGTACAAAAGCTGCGCTCGATGCGCGCAAGCGGAGCGCGCGAAGTGAAGCGAGTGGGA
This sequence comes from Candidatus Paraburkholderia calva, assembly GCA_001184395.1. Classification (GTDB taxonomy): domain Bacteria; phylum Pseudomonadota; class Gammaproteobacteria; order Burkholderiales; family Burkholderiaceae; genus Caballeronia; species Caballeronia calva. Next base: position 23,199 of record LFLF01000051.1, read on the forward strand.
TTGGGTAATCCCGAGGTGTAACTTTGCAAGCCGCGCGCAGACTGAATGTCGCGCGCTGGGGCAGGCAAGGGAATGGACGTTGCTTTAACAGTCGCTTCTTTCGAGGCCGCCACGATGCATTCATTCGATCCGCCCGATTTAAACGTTTGGCAGATTCCGTTGCGCGCGATGCGCGCCGACGAACCGCGCGTGCTCATCGCTGATGACGATATCGAAGCGATGCGCGCGATCTGCCTTGCGCTGGAAGACGCCGATTTCTCTGCTCGATGCGGTGACGCTCGCGCGCAAATGGCGGCCCGGTGTCGTGCTGCTCGACTTGATGATGCCGCTCGGCGACGGCTGGGAGGCGGCCGAAGCGATCCGCGCGATCGATCTCGATCTGCTGCTGATTGCGCATACGAGCTGTACCAACGACGAGGATCGCAGCCGTGCGCAACGCACAGGCTTCAATGGCTATTTCGTAAAGCCGACAGAACTCGAAAACATGATCGCGCTGATGCGGCGGTATTTTGCCGCATATGAGGCCGAACCTGAGCCGGTACGTCAGGCAGGCGGGTCGCGTTGAGCAAGCGACGCGTATCGATGGTGCATCACGCGCTGACGAGCCTGAGCCCTTCGCCACCGGCCGCTCGCGAGCATGCTTCTTCACGGTCAATATGTTTTTCAGTTGCCCTTCCAGTACTGGCAATAGCCCGCCCAGAAGGGCATCTGTTCCTGCGCCGATGCGTCTACGGGTAACGGATGCGGCAACAGGCTGCGTGAGTCGCGCGATCTGTTTCCAGCGGAGCAGCGTGCCGCCGGCACCCCGCGTGAGCGGACACGCGTCGTTCATGCCCGAGATGGTGAGCCAGAATCCTTCGGCCGGATGCGTGGCCATGACGGTGAGAATCGACGTATCGGACTGTGGACCGCGCTCGTGACAGACGATTGCGCCGATCTGGCCGATAACGTACATCGTCCTCGCGAATTCCTGCTGGACTGCTTGCTGCATCGTGCCTCTCGATCTCTTGTTGTTGATTTGTTTCTGTCACTGATTATCAAGATACCGTATCGATATTGAGATCAGGCAATGGACAACAAAAAGATACATTTTTGAGATAGAGAAGGGACCTTTGGAATGCCTGACGGCTAGCGAAAAATCCTCTACCTCGTGAGGCAGGGGCCATATTTTCGTGCTCGTGCTCGTGCTCGTGCTCGTGCTCGTGCTCGTGCAGGTCAGGCGATGAATCGCTCAACGCTGCGTGTAATCGAGCTGCTGTTCACCCTGAGTCTCGAGGTGGGGCTGCGCTTCCGCCGTCTTCTCCTGACGCTCGCGATGTTCGAGCGCCGCTTGCGCGCCGCGCTCGTAATACGTCTGGGCCGTGTGCTTTTCGAGCGCATCGATGAGAGAAAGCTGCTCGCTGGCAAGTGCTTGCATGAGCAGAAGGACGTCATGCCGGACGTCGTCGGTGAAATGCGCGAACACGCCGGGCGTGCAGACCATGTTCACGAGCGAGGACAGCAGACGCGCGCGGCCTCTGACGTGTTCGCCGATGGGCGCGGCGTGGGACGTGACCGCGTTACCATGGGTATCGACGGAGATGTGGGGATTATTCATTTTCGGAGATCGTGTCGTTGCCCTAGCGGGATTTAACCTGGGCGCACCGAGAGCCACACCGAAATATATCGTAGTGGATAGATAAGCAATGCAAAGCTTTGTGGCGGGCGCAGTACGCTCGCGTGCGCGGATCGATCAGACACTCGCAATGCAAGCGCGCACGTCAGGGTGTTCGTCGCCCCGCGGCCGCGCCTAGCAGGCTATTGAAATACCCTCTACACGGGTCATCTTACGCGGGCGATCTGATTGGGAGGGGCAAACTGGGAGAGGCAAACGTTGAATCAAGGAATCGAACGACACTGAGACCGAAACGATGCGCGGAGCGGACGGCTACACCGAATTGATGTTCACGATGACCACGCTGGATGACTTCGTTCCGGTCAATCCAAC
>LFLF01000052.1 GCA_001184395.1 Candidatus Paraburkholderia calva
AACCCCGCACCTTGATCCGCGGCCATCGCCAGGGTCTGCTGCTTCATCGTCGTTTGTCTTTCTCCTTGCACGTGCGCTCTATAACACCTGACAAGCACAAGCGGTGGACTTAATCAGCGTTGCCTTAAGCGCCTGGTTGGGGAGTTACTTGTGGCATGAGTGCCGTCGGCGCTTAATAGGATTATTCAGGACCGACTTGATACTCGTGGCGTTTTGCACGCTCGACTTCGGCCGCAGGCGCGCGTTGGGTTGAAGCGAAGCGACGCGCGTTGCGTAACCGGCGAGCGTCAGCGTGCAGGCGCAGGCGGCGAGCCCGACCATCGGCGCCAGTGCGAGCCCATGCCGCGCAGGCGGTCGCCAGCGTGAAGCTCGAGGCGCATCCGAGCACCACGAAGTTGACCATGGTGAGCGGCGTCGCTCATTCCTGCAGGAAGTGCAGGCAGGCGTAGATTATCGCGATGCAGACGAACAGCGCCGCCGACGCCAGCACGCCGATCAACAGCGAATACGGCGTATCGATCCAGTGCGCGATGCCATAGAGCGTGCCACAGGCGAGGAACGCAGGCAGCGCCAGACATGCGCGCGAAAGCCATGAGGTGCGCCACATCGCGATGGCGCGCCACGCGCGTTCCGGCAGCGCTTCGTGTTATAGATGCGGTCCGAACAGAGCGTGCATTTCGTCATCTCCTTGCGCTCCGCGTCGAGTTCGCGCGCGCCGTAAGGACAGGCCCATGCGCAATACTTGCAGCCGATACAGCGGTCGTAATCGACGAGCACGAGTCCGTCTTCCTTGCGCTTGTAGCTCGCGCCGGTCGGACAGACGGGCACGCACGGCGGGTCCTCGCAGTGCAGGCATGACTTCGGAAAATGAATCGTGTCGGCGAGCGGAAACTCGCCCGCCTCATAGGTCTGCACGCGGTTGAAGAAGGTACCCGACGGGTCCGCATCGTAAGGACGTTGATCGGCGAGACTGCCGGCTTCACACGACGTGTTCCATTCCTTGCAACTCGTCACCAGGCGTGGCATCCGACGCATACGTTTAGGTCGATCACGAACGCCATTTGTGTCATGTTGGTCTCCTTTAGCTGTTCACGTTGCGCTTCACGGCATTGCGCAGGCGTGCCGCGAACTCGCCGTGTCCCGTGAAATACGTCTTCTGCACCACGCGCTGAATCTTGCCGATCGAGCCGGGCGCGGCATACATCGGCTGAAATTGCGGCAGGGTGTGATCCGCGTCGGCTTCCGCGAGATACATGCGCACGTCGTACCACGCGGCTTGTCCGGTGATCGGATCGGAGTTGGAGAAGCGCACGCCGTCGTGCGACGCGGCGGGCAGCTCATCCGTGATGACGTGATTGAGCAGAAAGCCGCGCTGCGACTCGTTGGCATTCGCGCCGCGATTCCACGCGCCCGCGGCCTTGCCGATGGCGTTCCAGGTCCATACCGTGCCGGCTCGACGGCTTCGCTATAGCGCGCCATGCAACTCACCTTGCCCCATTGCGATTCGACATAGATCCAGCTGCCGTTTTCGATGCCGTTCTACCTGGCTATGCGCGGATTCATATACAGCAGGTTTTCGCCGTGAATCTGCCGCAGCCACGCGTTCTGCGAGTCCCACGAGTGATACATCGCCATCGGGCGCTGCGTGACGGCCGCGAGCGGATATCGGTCGAGATCGGTCGTCGCGCGTTCGAGTGGCGCATACCAGAACGGCAACGGATCGAAATACTCCGCAATCCGCGCGCGCAGATGATCGGGCGGCTGATGTCCCTTGGTGCGTCCCTGCGTCGCGAGGTGGAATTTCTGCATCACGTCCGAATAGAGCTGAATGAGGATCAGTGTATCGAACTTTCGGAAGCCCTTTTCGAAGGACCACTTGAGATACGGCCCGTTCTGTCCGCGCATGTATTGCAGTTCTTCCGGCATCGTGTGTAATGGAAGACGCAGTTGTTCTTCGCATACGCTTCACACTGATTCGGATTCGGCTCGCCGACCAGCACATCCTTGCCGTCCTTGCCGCACCAGCCGATCAGAAAGCCCACGCCCGAACCCGGTGCGGTCTGATGATTCACGATGAAGTCCCGATAGTCGTGATATTTGCGTGTGCCTTCGCGTAGTGAAGGCGGGCAGCTTCAGACGGCCGCCGAGTTCGACGAGCACTTCCTGGAAGGGACGGCATTCACCCGTCGGCGGCACAACCGGCACGCGCACCGAATCCACCAGACCGTCGAACTCGGAGATCGGGCGATCGAGCACATGGCGTCGTGGCGTTCGAGGTAGGTCGTATCGGGCAGGATCAGATCGGCGAATGCGGTCATCTCCGACTGGAACGCATCGCACACGACGATGAACGGGATCTTGGCGTCGGTCCATTGGATCGGCAGGCTGATTTGCTGTTCGCGGCTGACCTGGATCATTTCGTCGGCAAGACGGCGGATCGTCTCGACGGGGATGCTGGTGATATCCGCTGCTCATTCGGGGGTGCACGATTTCACCTGCTCGCGCAGCAAGGTGAACGAAGGTGCGACCGGCGTGCCGTCTTCGAGCGTATAGCGGCCGTCGAGCGCGGGTTGCGCATCGGGCGCGTGATGCCGACCGCGCGATTCATCGCCGTGTCCCACCAGAGATGATTCTGCGGGAACAGCGCATTGACTGCCTCGGCGCGTTTGTCTTCGATGAACAGGCCGAAGCGCGCGCTCGCCTCGTTCATGTCGACGAGTTCGCCGGCGTTGGTGTAGCGCGCGACGAACTCGTGATCGAAGGCATCGCGCGCGATCAGTTCGTGAATCAGCGCCATGAACAATGCGCCGTCGGTACCGGGACGAACCGGCACCCATTCGTCGGCGGGCGGCATAGCCCGTGCGCACCGGATTGATCGCGATGAAGCGGCGCCCGCGCGCTTGAACTTCGAGATGGCGATCTTGAGCGGATTCGAGTGATGATCTTCCGCTGTGTCGATCATGATGAACAGCTTCGAACGATCGAGATCGGGACCGCTGAATTCCCAGAACGATCCGCCCATCGTGTAGATCATGCCAGCGGCCATGTTGGTGCTGCAAAAGCTGCCGTGTGCCACGTAATTGGGCGTGCCGAAGTTCTTCGCGAACAGGCCGGTGAGCGCCTGCATCTGATTGCGCCCGGTGAAGAGAGCGAACTTTTTCGGGTCGGTCGCGCGCAGATGTTTGAGACGCTGCTCGAGCGTATCGAGCGCGATATCCCATGACACTGGTTCGAACTGCGCCTCGCCGCGCAGCGGATTCGGTTTGCGCATGAGCGGTTGCGTCAGGCGCGCGGGCGAATACTGCTTCATGATGCCCGATGCGCCTTTCGTGCAAATCACACCTTGATTCAGTGGATGCTCAGGATTACCGTCGATGTAACGCACTTCGCCGTCGCGCAGATGCACGCAAATGCCGCATCGGCAGGCGCACATGTAGCACGTAGTTATCTTGACATCGAGCTTCTCGTTCTGTGTGCGGGGGACATGTTCCATGAGGTCTCCATCGATGAAACGTTGACACGTGAAGCGATGAAGCGCGAAAAGCTGTCACGGGTCGACGGTGTTTCGCGCACTGTTCTTGTTGTTATCGATGAGGCATTCAGCCGAACAGCTAGAAATAGAGAATCAGAGATAGAGAATCAGAGAATCGCGCCGATTGCAATCGCACGGGGACCAGCCTGGCGAATCTGCTCGATGCCTACTATGATGCCGAGCGCGGGTCATGGCCATCGTCAATGCAAAGGTGTCGAGCATGTTGACGGTGTCGGTTGCAGGCGCGGGCAGCACGTGCAGCGAATTCACTACGACGAGAGCGAGAAAGCCCAGCGCGAACCACGGTACCGCGATCTTGCCTTTGCCCGCCGGGTTCGCCGTTGCGCGAGCGGCTGATCCAGAAGCCGATCACGAGCAACATCACGCGCGTCATCTTCACGATGGTCGTACGTAATATGCGTCGCCTCGGGGCTGACGTTGCTCCCGGCGCCCACCACCTACGCCACCTCATGAATGATACCACTGAAGAACAGGCCTGCGCCGAGCGTGTCGAGGTGCAGCAGGCCGGTCTTGATGGCGAGCGGATAGAGGAACATTGAAAGCGTGCCGAACAGCACGGCGCTGCCGACCGCCATCGCGCTCCTTGTGCGGCTTGGATTGCAGCGTCGATTCGAAGGCGAGCACGGCCGCTGCGCCGCAGATCGCGCTGCCCGCCGCGGTGAGGAGCGCGCGAGCTTCATCAGTTTCATGCCGGCCCACGTGCCGACGACGAGCGTGCTCGTGATGACTAGCACTGACACGGTCAATCTAGGCACGCTGACTTGCGCAATTTCCTGCAGGCTCACGCGCAAGCCGAAGAACGCCACCGCGATGCGCAGCAGCTTGCGCGCGGAAAAGTTGACGCCCGCGGCCCAGCTATCCGGTATGCCGTGCCGCAGCGCGTTGCCTTACACCGCGCCCGCGATGATGCCGACGATCAGCGGGCTGATGCCCAGCCCGGACACGGCCGGCAACGCCGCGACGCGCGTGACGGGGCAGCGAACAGCGCGACGAACAGAATGCCGTTGAGTTGCCCGCGCATGGACGCGCCTGCGCTGGCGATGGAAGATGGAGAAGGGACCGTGGACATGAAACGTCCTTCTATTCGGTGGTGTTGGAATGCCTTAATCCTATTCAAGTCATATGCTACGAAAAATCGTGATTTATAATGCAAAGTATTGGACTAACTGATATTTCATTAAAATGACCCAGAACAGCTGATAACCTTCGCGACCGTTGCGGACACCGCAATATCAGCCGGGCAGCGGTGGCGCTGCATTTGTTGCAACCTGCCGTGTCGGGCCAGTTGAAGCTGTTGCAGGACGAGTTCGGCGAGCCGCTTTATCTGCGTGACGGGCGGGGCATCCGGCTGACGGCGGCGGACGAGCAGTTGCTCGGGCACGCAGAACGGCTGCGTGAGAGTTTCGTGCGGTTCACGGGTTGCGCGGTCTGGAGCGCGGCCCGCTGCGGATCGGCGCGAGCACCACGCCTGTGAGTTACGTGCTGCCGTATCTGATCGCGGCGTTTCACAAGCGCTATCCGGAAGTCGCGGTGACGACCATCGACGGCAATACGGCGGATATCGTCGCAGCGCCCGCCTCGGTCGATGTCGCGCTTGTCGAAGGCCCGACCGGTCACGATCTGTCGCTCGGCATCACGGTCACCGCGTAGCGCGCGGACGAGATAGTCGCGATCGCGCCGAGCGGCCATGCGCTCGCCGACGGCCGCGATTTCGCCACACTTGCCGACATGAGCGCGTATCCGCTCGTGCTGCGCGACCCTGGTTCCGGCGTGCGGCAGATCGTCGAGCGGGCGTTCGCCGAGTGCGATGCGACGATGCGCGTCGCGCTGGAAATCGCGGGCGTCGGGGGGGTAAAGGAAGGAAGCAGGGCGGGCATGGGCATCGGCTTCGTATCGGCGATGTCGATCCGTCACGAGGACAGCGCGCTGCGGCGGCTGCGCATTGCGCCGGAAACGCTCACGCGCCGTTTTTCGATCCTCATACCGCATGCGGCCACGCTGTTGCGCGTCGCTGCGCGCTTTCTCGAACTGTGCGACGAGCCGGACTGGCCCGGCTATCCACGCTAGGAATTTCCACTATGGCGCAGTGCGGCTGTCCGGGCGCACTATACATCTCAACAAACGAGGCGCAGCGGGGTCTTTTTTGAAATCTACTAATAATGGAACCGGTTCCAAAGGCGGAAATTCAGGTGGATTTGTCAGTTTTCAAACCCAGGTCGGAAGTGGTGATTGTCTCGAGCGCGTTCGGCGCGGACGCGATCCGGCGCGGATGGCTTCGAAGTGCGCCGCGAACTGTTCGCCGCATCCGGCTGCGCGCGCAACCGGATGCGCTAGCGCGACTCGGCGAGCGGATTCGGGCGGCCGATTGTGGGCGGTGTACTCGACGCCCGCCACGCTACTGCGCGCGGGCGGTACGATCCGCACCTTCGAGGCGCTGTTTGCTGCGCTGCCGCCGCAAAGCGGCATGTCGATGGCCTTCGACGGCAACCGGCGCTGAACCGGCGAGGACCCGCTGGACGCCGCGCAGGTTCGCGCCCTACGTGGGCTATGTACACTGCAAGTCGGCGATGGGCGAAGGCGCGCGCCAGCGCCAGCGCCAGCGCGCGCCAGTTTGCCGCCGCACCCGCCGACGGCGCCCGCGTTTCGCGACGCTGCTCGCGCACTTGCCGGGCAACGTGCCGCGCGGCATCGAATATCCGTTCATCGCCGACGCGAGCGGCTCGTCGGAAGCCGACGCGCAGCGCCAGGTCGCGCGCATCGCGGCATTTTGTGAATAACGAATTCATTTTGACAGGACCCGACATGCAAGCACAGAGCGCAGCCCTCGACATCGTGACCTACGGCGAAGCGATGACCATGTTTGTCGCGGCCGAAACCGGCGAACTCGCGAAGGTCGGTCAGTTCACGAAGCGCGTCGCAGGCGCGGATCTGAACGTAGCGATCGGTCTGGCTCGGCTCGGCTTCAGGGTGGGCTGGATGAGCCGTGTGGGCAACGACTCCTTCGGCCGCTACGTGCTCGACGTGCTGGCAGGGGAGGGCATCGACGCGGGGCGCGTCGCGATCGACGAGCGCTATCCGACCGGCTTTCAGTTGAAGGGCAAATGCGATGACGGCAGCGATCCGGCCGTCGAGTACTTCCGCAAGAGCTCGGCCGCGAGCCATCTTTGCGTCGACGATTACGACGCGAGCTATGTGCTCGGTGCGCGGCATCTGCATCTGACGGGTGTGGCGCCGGCTATTTCCGCAACGTCGCGCGAACTCGCCTTCCATATGGCTAGCGAAATGCGCAAGGCAGGCAAGACGATCTCCTTCGATCCGAACCTGCGCTCGACCTTGTGGCCTTCGCGTCAGGCGATGGCCGAATCGCTCAACGCGCTGGCGGCGCTTGCGGACTGGGTGTTGCCGAGCGTCTCAGAAGGACTGACGCTGACGGGCCATGCGAAGCCGGAGGATAGCGCCGCGTTCTATCTGGATCAGGGCGCGTGCGGCGTGATCGTGAAGCTCGGCTCGCACGGCGCGTACTTCCGCACGGCGGACGGCGATCAGGGCATCGTCGAGGGCGTACCGGTAAAGAAGGTGGTCGATACGGTTGGCGCGGGCGACGGCTTTGCGACAGGCGTGATCAGCGCGCTGCTCGAAGGGCATGATATGCGTCGTGCATGCGCGCGCGGCAACCGCATCGGCGCGCTGGCGATTCAGGTGATCGGCGACAGCGAAGGCCTGCCGACGCGCAGCGCGCTCGATGCGCTGGAAGCACAGGACTCGAACGACAAGATAGCGTCAGCCGCGCTCAATATCGCTTGATGCTTGTACAGTGGAGGCTCGTGCAGTACCTTGAAGCTTTATTGCTTGAACACGACACGGGCGGACCCGTGCGGGAACCTGAGAGATAACCGACTTTCGTTCGGAGACAAACATGCAATCAAACACGTCGACTGCAACGTCATCCACGATGGCGAAGCTTGCGGTGCGCCGCTGGTGGGCAATCATGCTGATCGTCTTCTTCATCACCTACAGCCTCGCTTACCTCGACCGCGCGAACTACGGGTTCACGTCGGCGGCGGGCATCAATAGCGATCTGGGCATCAGCAAGGGCTTGTCGTCCCTGATTGGCGCGCTGTTCTTTCTGGTCTATTTCTTTTTCCAGATTTTCTTTTTCCAGATTCCGGGCGCGATCTACGCCGAGCGTCGCAGCGTGAAGAGGCTCGTCTTCTGGAGCCTGATTTTGTGGGGCGGTTGCGCGGGCGCTGACGGGCATGGTCAGCAACATTCCATCGTTGGTGGCGATTCGCTTCGTGCTCGGCGTAGTCGAAGCGGCCGTGATGCCTGCGATGCTCGTGTTTATCGCGAACTGGTTCACCAAGTCCGAGCGCGCGCGTGCCAACCCTTTCTCAGTCTCGGCAATCCAGTGACCGTGTGTTATGGATGTCGGTAGTGTCGGATTAGCTGGTGAATTTGTTCGGGGGGCAGCATATGTTAATCGCGGAGGATTTGCCCGCGGATTTGGGCGGTGATCTGTTAGTTCGTGGTCAAGGACAAGCCTGGGCAGGTCAATTGGCTTAGGCCGCAGGAAAAGAGCGATCTCGATACGACGCTGCGTGCCGAGCAGGCTGCGATCAAGCCGGTGAAGAATTATCGCGAGGCGTTCAAGTCGCCTGCGTTGATTAACCTGTGCGCGCAGTCGCAGTATTTTGCTGGAGCATCGGCGTGTATGGGTTCGTTTTGTGGCTGCCGTCGATTCTCAAGAATGGCTCGACGTTTGGCATGGTCGAAACGGGGTGGCTTTCGGCGGTGCTCTATCTTGCTGCGACGATCGCGATGCTGCTTGCTTCGTGGGCTTCCGATAAGCTGCAGGCGCGCAAGGCGTTTGTGCGGCCGTTCTTGCTGGTCGGCGCGATTGTTTTTTCTGGATCTTATTTGCTTGGATCGACCAATTTTGGGGCTTCTTATGCGTTGCTCGTGGTTGCAGGGGCGGCGATGTATGCGCCCTATGGGCCGTTCTTTGCAATCGTGCCCGAGCTTTTGCCTAAGGCAACGCTGAAGCAGCCGGTTGTATTCATCGATTCAGGCGCAAACAGCGGCAGATTCATCGTGAGTGAGGCTTTGCGCCTGGATTTCCGGTCCACCAGGGTGTTGCGCCTGGGCCTACGGCCCGCTTTCCCCCATTACGGGCGAACCTGTGCCATCAATCGCTTGCGCGAAAGATAGACGTTGGTCAACGCCAGCGCGACGAAGGCCCAATTGGCGTTCTTCGCCAGACCCCGATAGCGCACCTTCGTGAAGCCCCACAGGCGTTTGACAACAGCAAACCCCTGCTCAACCGCGAGCACCGATCTTCGACTTGTTGCGATTCTTGCCGCGCGCTACCTTGCCAACTTCGCCCGCCCGGCGCGTACGCTGATTGGTGAAGTCGCGTGCCTTGGCGGCCTTGCCACGGATCAGCGCTTTCTGGCTCGCATAGGCGCTATCTCCATAGACACCTTGCTCTTGCCCGTGCAGCAATTTCGGCAGCAGATCATCTGCTCAACCAGGCGTTCGCCGCACGCCGAAAGACTCGGCGCGCACGGCGTGAGTTCCGCGCTGGCGCAAGCGGCGCGGGTGCTCTTCGATGCGCGCGTCGAGAGCATGGCCGCGCACGTGGCGGGCTTACAGGCGTTCCATCTCGACGACGAGATGCCGCACTTCGAGGAAATCGGCCGCATCGTGCTCGCGCATGTGACGGGGACGCTCGTCATCGATCTCGATCTGCCACGCTACCCGGCCTTGCGCGTGCTCGCGACATCGACAGGCGTGCAGGCCTTGCGCCAATCGATCGCGGCCGCACTGCTCGCGCCGCTCACAAATGCGTTCATCGCGACCGGCACCGGCACGTGGCCGTATCAGAGATCACGCGTATCAACGGCGTGCAAACCCTCAAGGACGCACTGAGCGCGGCGTCTCGCTGAACTTCGACGGACGCGCGACCACGAAGCGCGTATTCAGGCGAGCCCGGCTATCCTCGCGCTGTTCGAGCGCCGCCTCGACGGCCTGCACGCGCCGACGCCAGCGCTTTCGTTGCGCGTGCCGGGGCGCATCATGCTCGGCGGGCGCGGCATCGCCATCGCGGCGCTGGAAAAGCTGCGCCCCGGCGACATCCCGTTGCGCACGCTGCTCGCGCGGACCGAAACCGCGTTGCGCGCGGGTGATGCGTTTCGCGCCCGCGGCGCATGGGGCACGCACGGACTCATCCGGCTGACCGCCCTGGCCGAAATGAACGGCGACGACGCGCCGCTCACGGCCGAGTTGCAGAGCGAGCCGATCGAGATCGGCGAACTGGACCTGCCCGTGCAGTTCGAACTCGACAGCGTTGCGCTACCACTCGCACAGCTCTCCACGCTACGGCCGGGCTATGTGATCGAACTGGAAACGCCGATCAACGACGCGCGCATCCGGCTCGTCGCACATGGGCAGACCATCGGATACGGCGAACTCATCGCGGTAGCCGAGCATCTGGGTATCCGTATCGTACGAATGGCGCACGACGATGGTTCAGTTCGGTGATCTCACGGGACTGCTGCTCGTTGTTCTGGCGATCGGCATTCTACCGTTCGTCGCGATGGTCGTGAATTCCTACATGAAGATCGTGGTCGTGCTCGGCCTCTTGCGCAATGCGCTCGGCGTGCAGCAGGTGCCGCCCAAAACATGATGCTGAACGGCATCGCCATTCTGGTGTCGGCGTATGTGCTCACGCCGGTGGCAATTGCCGCGACTAAGAACATGCCGAGCACGCCGCAGCCCGGCGAATCCAGCTCGCAAGCGGTCATGCAAGCTTTCAGTGCGGTGCGCGAGCCGGTTCCGCAAGTTCCTCGAGAACCACGCCGACGAACGCGAGAAGCGCTTCTTCCTGCGCTCCGCGTCGCTCGTGTGGCCGAAGGAGGAAGCGAGCCAATTGAAGGAGACCGACCTCTTCGTGCTGCGCCGTCCTTCACGCTGAGCAAACTGACCGATGCGTTCAAGATCGGCTTTCTGCTGTATATCGCGTTCATCGTGGTGGATCTGACCATCGCGAACATCCTGCTGGCCATGGGCCTGAATCAGGTGCAGCCGACCAACGTCGCGATACCCTTCAAGCTCTTGCTGTTCGTCGTGGTGGATGGCTGGTCCACGCTCATTCACGGCCTCGCACCTACAAGTAGCCACTCGCGGAGACTCGACATGGATCTCAACGCACTCACCGGCGCCACTGCGCAAGGCATGTTGCTGTGCCTGTATTGCTCGCTGCCGGTCGTGATCGTCGCGGCCTGCGTGGGGCTCGCGGTGTCGTTCATTCAGGCGATCAGTCGATGCAGGATCAGACCCTGCCTCACGAGTCAAGCTGATCGCGGTGGTCATCACCATCGCTATCGTCTGGGGCAGGCGTTCAACGAGATGGAGAAGAACGGCGAACTGAAGGCGCCCATCGTCATCGGACGCGACCATCTGGATACGGGTTCCGTCGCAAACCCGAACCGCGAAACCGAGTCGATGAAGGACGGCTCGGATGCCGTCAGCGACTGGCCGCTGCTCAACGCGCTGTTGAACACGGCGGGCGGCGCGTCGTGGGTGTCGCTGCATCACGGCGGCGTCAGCATGGGCTTCAGCCAGCATTCGGGCGTGGTGATCGTCGCTGACGGCACCGATGCCGCGCATGAGCGCCTCGGGCGCGTGCTGTTCAACGATCCCGCGACGGGCGTCATGCGTCACGCCGATGCCGGCTACGAGCTGGCGTAGGAGACTGCGCGCGAAGCCGGTCTCAAGCTGCCGATGCTCGGCCGATGAACGTGACGTCCATCACGCTGATTCGCGGCGCGGACCTCGTCGCGACGCCGTGGAAGAACGGCGTCGGCGGCACGCGCGAAGTCGCAGCGTATCCCGAAGGCGCGTCGATGGATGCGTTCGCGTGGCGCGTGAGCATCGCGGAGGTCGCGCAGGCGAGCGGGGCCGTTTTCGCGCTTTCCGGGCGTCGATCGCACGCTGGTGTTGCTCGACGGCGCGGGCATGATGCTCGACGAAGGCGCGCACACTTGCACTCAAACGCCCGCTCGATATCGCACGATTCGCGGGGGAAGCGTCGATCCACGTGCGTCTGGTCGATGGCCCGACGCGCGACTTCAATCTCATGATCCGGCGCGAAACCGCGCGCGGGACGTTGGAAAAATGGCGCGCGGCTGAATCGCATGATCTGGATGCCGACACGGCGCTGCTGTATTGCGCGCAAGGTTACATGCGCGTGCGCGTGAACGATGGCGAACCCATCTCGCTAGAGAAGGGCGATACGCTGCGCATCGACCACGCTCACGCACATATATCGATACACAAGGCAGCGGTGCGCTGTTGGCTATCGTGCTCGAGGAAAAACAATGAAGCGCACGCTCTGGCAGAACCTGAGAGTCTGTCCCGCCGACGATCCGGACCACACGATCGACGACGCCGCCATCGCCGTCGAAAACGGCAAGATCGCATGGCTCGGCGCGCATGCCGACCTGCCCGGCGACATGAAGCAATGACCGCACGAAGACTTGCGCGGCGCGTAGGTCACGCCCGGTCTGATCGACTGCCATATGCATCTGGTCTACGGCGGCCAGCGCGCTGACGAGTTCGCGCAACGTCTCGCGGGCGTGAGCTACGAAGAGATCGCGCGGCAAGGCGGGCGGCATCGTGTCCACCGTGCACGCCACGCGTGCCGCCGACGAAGCCACGCTATTCGCGCAATCGGCCGCGCGTCTCGAAGCGCTGCTCGCGGAAGACGTGACCGCCATCGAAATCAAATCCGGCTACGGTCTCGAGCGGGCCGCGCCGACGACTATATCGACGAGGTGTGCAACCGCATGCTGCCTGCGCTCGCCGACGAAGGTCTCGTCGATGCCGTCGATGTGTTCTGCGAGCGCATCGACTTCACGCTGGTGCAGAGCGAGCGCGTGTTCGAGGTGGCCGCGAAACGCGGCATCGGCGTGAAGATGCATGCGGAGCAGTTGTCGAACAGCGGCGGCGCGGCGCTGTCCGCGCGGTATCGCGCGTTGTCGGCGGATCATCTGGAATATCTCGACGAAGCAGGTGTCGCCGCGATGAACAAAGCCGGCACCGTCGCGGTGCTGTTGCCGGGCGCGTATTACTTCATCCGCGAGACGCAGTTGCCGCCGCTCGATCTTCTGCGCCGCTACGAAGTGCCCATCGCCATTTCCACCGACAGCAATCCCGGCACCTCGCCGGTCACGTCGCTGCTGATGATGAACATGGCGACGACGCTGTTCCGCATGACCGTGCCCGAAGTGCTGCAAGGCGTGACGCGCCACGCGGCGCGCGCATTCGGCAATAGCAAACGTCACGGCCTGGCTCGCCGCTGGACGACCGGCGGATTTCGCGGTGTGGCCGGTGCAGTCGATCGCGGAACTCGCCTACTGGTTCGGCCGTCCGTTGTGCGCGCGTGTCGTGCGCGGCGGCGACACCGTTTTCGCGCGCAACGAGCGCTATCCGACTACATGACTACTCATTCTTCCTCGCAGGCGCTGTTCGCCGAACACGCCTGGCTGCCGGACGGCTGGCGCCGCAACGTGCTGTTCGAATGGTCGCCTGACGGCGCGCTGCAACGCGTCACGCCGGATCTCGACCATGCGCCGCACGATGTACCGTGCGCCGCCGGACCGCTCGTACCCGGCATGCTGAATCTTCATTCGCACGCGTTTTAGCGCGCGATGGCGGGCCTCAGCGAATATCGCGCAAGCGCCCGCGACAGCTCTGGAGCTAGCGCGATCTGATGCATCGCTTTGCCGTGCGCATCACGCCCGACGATCTCGGCGCAATCGCACGCTGGTTCTATGTCAAAATGCTGAAGGCGGGCTATACGTCCATCTGCGAATTCCATTATGTGCATCACGCACCCGATGGCGCCCCCTACGGCCATCGCGCCGAACTCGCGCAGCGCGTGGTTCAGGCGGCCGCGGACACGGGCATCGGCATGACGATGCTGCCGGTGCTGTACCAGTACAGCGGCTTCGGCGCGCAAGCGCCGCGCGGCAATCAGCGCCGCTTCATCAACACGCCCGACGCGTTGTTGCGGATCGTCGACGACTTGCGCCGCGCGCAGCTTGAGCGCGGCGATTTGCGTTACGGCGGCGCGCCGCATTCGTTGCGCGCGGTGTCGGAAGCATCGTTGCGTACCTTGCTCAAAGGGCTGGATGCGCTCGCTCCGGACGCGCCGGTGCATATCCATATCGCCGAACAGACGGCTGAAGTCGATGCCTGCATGGAAGCCGAAGGCGCGCGCCTGGTTCGCTGGCTGCTCGATCGTTTCGATGTCGATGCGCGCTGGTGCCTCGTGCACGCGACGCACACCGATGCAGGCGAAACCACCGCGCTCGCCCGCAGCGGGGCCGTCGCGGGCTTGTGTCTCATGACCGAGGCGAATCTCGGCGATGGCGTGTTCCCCGCTCACGATTATCTCGACGCAAACGGCGCGTTCGGCGTGGGATCGGACAGTCATATCGGTGTGGATTGGCGCGCGGAGTTGCGTCTGCTCGAATACGGGCAACGTTTCGCGCGGCCCGAGCGCAATGTGCTGGGCCGCGCTGGACGGCGGTGCGCGCGCCACCGGGCGCGCGGTCGGCCGGCTCGAAGCGGGCACGCGCGGACTGGATCGTGCTCGATGCCGATCATCCGAACCTCGCGGAGCAAACGCCGCGTACATGGCTCTCGTCGGTCGTGTTCGCTGAGCACGGCGGCACGCCGGTCCACGATATCTACACGGGCAGACGATGCGTCGTCGAGCAAGGCCGTCATCGCGATGAAGCACGCCTGTACGCGGACTATCGCGCGGTGCTGTCGCGCCTGCTCGCGGATACGTGAGCGCATACAAGGACCTCATCCATGACCGATATTTTCACGCTGAAACGCGGCGATGCGCCGCTTATTATCTCCATTCCGCATCTCGGCACCCATATTCCCGATGCGTTGCGCGGCGACTATACGGATATCGCGCTGAGCATCGCGGATACAGACTGGCATCTCGATCGACTCTACGCATTCGCAAAAGCGTGGGGCGCGACCGTGCTCGGTGCGCGTGTCGCGCTATGTGATCGATCTGAACCGGCCGCCGAACGACGAAAGCCTGTATCCCGGGCAGACCACCACGTCGCTTTGCCCGCTCGAAAAGTTTCGCGACGAGCCGCTTTATCGCGATGGGTACGCGCCCGATGCGGCCGGTCGCGAACAGCGCGTACGCCTGTACTGGCAGCCGTATCACGAGACGCCGCCACCGAAGTGCGGCGCCTGCGCAGCCTGCACGCCAACGTGTTGCTGTGGGAGGCGCATTCCATCGCGAGCGTGCTGCCGCGTCTGTTCGACGACAAGCTGCCGGATCTGAATATCGGTACGCAGGATGGACGCACGGCGGACGCATCCGTGCAAACGCGCGTAGCGCACGCCGCGTAGGCGAGCGATTACACGTGGATCGCGAATGGCCGCTTTAAGGGCGGCTATATCACGCGGTATTTCGGCGCGCCGCGCGACGGCGTGCACGCGGTGCAACTGGAGATGTGCCAGTCCGCCTACATGAACGAATCGGCGCCGTTCGATTACGTCGATGGGCGCGCGAATCGAGTCATACCGGTTCTGCATGAGATGGTGGGCGGCCCGCTGGAGGCGGTGACGGCGATGAACGTGGCGCGGCGCTAGCAGCGATAGATTGCGCCTCGGCTGTCTCGACTCGAAGAAACGGCTCCGCATCTTTTGGATGCGGAGCCGTTTTCGTTGCAGCTCAAGAGATGGGTAAGGCGCTTTACTCGCGCCCCGCCGACAGAATCAGCTTCGCGGGATAGCTTCGATCAGCACGTCGCATCATTGTGTAATAGATAGATGACGCCCGGTACGACCAGTCCGATAATCCATGAGATATCCGTGCCGCCCAGCGCATCGACGAGCGGACCGGTGTAGAAGCCTGTCGAGATGAACGGCATCTGTGCACGAGCACACCGAGCGCGTAAATAGCGATGGCGGTGACATTCCAGCGCCCGTAGCGGCCGTCCGGATCGGAGAGCGCCGGCACGTCGTAACGCGAATGCGTGAAGCAGTAGTAATCGACCAGATTGATCACGCTCCACGGCGTGAAGAACGCCAGCAGAAACAAGATGAAGGTGGTGAACTCCTTGAGGAACGCATGTCGTCCGGCCAGCGCGAGAGTGTCGAAATTGCCACCATGCCGATGATATAGACGAGGCGATGCCGCGTCGAAATGGCCTGCTTTTCGCGGAAGGCGCTGACGATGGTTGCCATCGACATGAAGCTGCCGTAGGCGTTGAGCGTCGTCACCGTCAGCTTGCAGAACGCGATGCTGAAGTACAGCAGCACGGCCACACCACCGCTCGTGCCCAGGCCGACGATCTACGTGACCTCGTGATGCGCGAACGCGTTGCCCGGCGAGCGCGGCCGCGAAGACGCCGAACACCATCGAGACTTGCGCGCCGATCACCGAACCCAGGCCCACCGCAAGAAAAGTCCGCGCGGACGACGTGGAGCGCAGCAGGTAGCGCGAATAGTCCGCAACGTACGGGCCGAACGCGATCTGCCACGAAGCGGACAGCGACATGGCGAGCAGGAAATTGGCGACGGAGAAATGCCGATTGCCAAGCAGCGCGCCGATATCGTGCTGCGCGAACAGCCGCGCGAACATGAAGACGAAGGCCAGCACGCCGATCACGCTCGTCACGCGGCCCACTATGTGAATCGCGCGATAGCCGAGCAGCGTGGCAGCACGGCGAAGATGCAGATGCCGGTGGCTCCGGCACATCGAGCAATTGCGCGGCCGCCTGACTGGCCAGCAGCGTGCCGCTCGATACATGATGCACACGAAAACGATCGGAATGGCCGCGCCGTAGACGCCGAACTGCACGCGGCTCGAGATCATCTGCGGCAGCCCGGGTTGCGGGCCTTGTGCGCCGTGCAGCGCCATCACCGTTCCGCCGATGAGCTAACCCAGCAGCAACGCGATCAGCGACCAGAACACGTCGCCGCCGAGCACGACGGCGAGCGCGCCGGTGATGATCGCCGTCACCTGAAGATTGGCGGAGAGCCACAGCGTGAACTGGCTATACAAGCTGCCGTGGCGTTCGGCGTCGGGAATGTGATCGATCGAGCGGATCTCGAACACCTTGCGATTTCCGCTCGTCTGTTTCGCGGCAACATCCGCATTTGCCATGGACACGCTCCCGTTTTCCATAAGTCGACAAGAACGACTCAGCCGCGCACAACGACTGGCCGGCTTCAATCTTTTTGTATAGGTAACTTAGGAATTTTGTATAGACAACTTAGGAATATTGGGAGTAGCCCGCAGCGTGCGGGAAGCGGGGCGGCGCAAATCGAAAAGCGGATCGCAAATAAAAACGGTCATTCGCCCGATTGGCCGATGACCGCTTCTTTGTCGCACCACAAAAAGGAAAGGAACCTTACTCCTTGTCGCCCTTCAACTGCGGCAGCGCCGAACTCTCGCCCGGCGTCAGCAAGCCGACTTGCGAATAGATGCGCAGCTTGTCGCGCGTATCCGTGATGTCGAGATTACGCATGGTCAACTGACCGATACGATCCTTCGGCGAGAAAGTCGATGCGACCTTCTCCATCGACAGACGCTCAGGCTGATACGTCAGATTCGGCGACTTCGTGCTGACGATCGAATAGTCGTTGCCGCGACGCAGTTCGACGGTCACCTCGCCGGTGATCGCGCGCGCAACCCAACGCTGCGCAGTCTCGCGCAGCATGATGGCTTGCGGATCGAACCAGCGGCCCTGATACAAGAGACGCCCGAGACGGCGGCCGTTCTCGCGATACTGTTCGATCGTGTCTTCGTTATGGATGCCGGTCACGAAACGCTCGTAAGCGATGTACAGCAGCGCCAGTCCCGGCGCTTCGTAAATGCCGCGGCTCTTCGCCTCGATGATGCGGTTCTCGATCTGGTCGCTCATGCCGAGGCCATGACGTCCGCCGATACGATTCGCCTCCAGCAGCAACTCCAACGCGTTCGGGAACGTCTTGCCGTTCAACGCGACTGGCTGGCCTTCCTCGAAGCGAATGGTCACTTCCTCGCGCTCGACCTTCACGTCGTCGCGCCAGAACGCCACGCCCATGATCGGATTTACGATGCGGATGCCGCTTTCGAGGCTTTCCAGATCCTTCGCTTCGTGCGTGGCGCCGAGCAGATTGGAATCCGTCGAATAAGCCTTCTCCGCCGACATCTTGTACGCGAAGCCCGACTGGCGCATGAACTCCGACATCTCCGCGCGGCCGCCCAGTTCGTCGATGAACTGCTGGTCGAGCCACGGCTTGTAGATCTTCAGATCCGGATTGACGAGCAGGCCATAGCGATAGAAGCGCTCGATGTCGTTGCCCTTGTACGTGCTGCCGTCGCCCCAGATGTTGATGCCGTCTTCCTTCATCGCGGCGACGAGCATGGTGCCCGTAACGGCGCGGCCGAGCGGCGTCGTGTTGAAGTAGGTGACGCCGGCCGTCGAGACGTGGAACGCGCCGACCTGCAAGGCGGCGATGCCTTCCGCGACTAGTTGTGCGCGGCAGTCAATCAGGCGCGCGCCCGCCGCGCCGTATTCGGTCGCGCGGCGCGGAATCAAATCGTAGTCGTCTTCGTCGGGTTGGCCGAGGTTTGCCGTGTACGCGTAGGGCACCGCGCCCTTCTGCTTCATCCAGTGGAGGGCGGCACTAGTGTCGAGACCGCCGGAGAACGCGATACCGACCTTCTGGCCGATCGGGAGACCTTCGAGAATTGTGCTCATGAGCAATACCGTCAAATCGACATAGGGGAAACGCGGTCCGGCTGTCGAGTATCGGTCATGCCCCACCAGATGAGCAGTTCGACCAAAATCGCGTCAAAAGCGGCTCGGGAGAAACAGGGACGCTCGAAATGCCCGAAGCGCAAACGAGGAAGGGATGCGTATCCGCGCCGCCCGCCCCAAACCGAACCGGGATGAACGACGAGCGGGCAGAGAAAGCCGCTACAGATGAAGCAGAGATACCGTGGTGCCCAGGGCGGGACTCGAACCCGCACGCCGTTAAGCGCTACCCCCTCAAGATAGTGCGTCTACCAATTCCGCCACCTGGGCAAGGGGATCGCTATTGTATAGGCTAATCCGCGGAAACTGAAGGGTGTCGGACTATCTCCGATGCGCGGCGCAGCGCGCACGGTCGTTCGGCGAAGACTCCCAAAGCGGGCAGAAAGCGGCAAAAACGCCTGCCCGACATATTTTGATCAACCGCTGGTTTGAAAAATAAGCGGGGACGCGCACGGACACGGGTTTTCGTCGCCCGCAACATTCGTATCCTGCGCTCACGCATCCACATCGCGAAAAATAGCGCGCGATCGATGCACCACCGGCGTACGACCGGCGCACTCATTCGCGGCCTTTTGCCTGAGGAAAAGCCCTCGCGCACAGAGGGCGGGTACGCACCGAACGAGGACTACAACCCCATGAAACCGGGCAAGAACAGACTCCGCTCCCGGCGCAGCCGACGCACGTTGTTGGTCGCGCTTGCCACCTTGCTGAGTATCCCGCTGATCGTCGGCGGGTCGCTGGCGCTGCAGCGCGCCCCGGACGCGAAGCCGGAAAACCCGCTGCCCGCGACCAGCGTCGCCTATGAGATGCGCCACGACGCGTCGCTCTGGTCGCACACGGAAAAGACGCGTCGCACATGCTCGAGGACATCCACGAGAAGCGCGTCGCGGCTATCGACGTGGCGCTCGACGCCATTCTCGTCTCGACCAAGGATGGCAAGCGCTACTTCGTCGCCAACCGCTTCGCGACTTTCTCGCAATTGCTGTTGCTCAATCCGGCGAAGGGCGAAGCCGCGCCCGACTATCAACTCGTGTGGCTGCCGAACGCCTCGGTCGGCGCGCAGTCGGTCTCGCGCTCGCGCCGCTGCTCGGCGCCCTGCGTGATTCGGCGAGCATGCTGGTGTCGCTGCTGATGCTCGGCGTCATGTTCTAGTTCGTGCGCCGCAAAATGAAGGGCGATTTCACGCTGCTTTCGCACCCACCCGACGTGTCGTTCGACGAAGTGATCAACGCAGGCAAAGCGAAAGCCGCGCTCGAGGACATCAAGGCCGATCTGCGCGACCCGAAGTCGTTCACGAAAATGGGCATCCGCCCGCCCTGCGGCGTACTGATGACGGGCGGCCCCGGCGGCGGCAAGACGCGGTTCGCGCAGGCGCTGGCGGGCGAATGCGGCGCGCATTTCATCGCCATCACGGGGAGCTTTTTCAGCGCCAAGTACTATGGCGTGGGCATCCAAAAGGTCAAGCATCTGTTTCGCATGGCGCGCAAACGCGGGCCCAAACACGGGCCGGTGGTAATCTTCATCGACGAAGCCGGTGGCCTCGCCGCGCGCACCAACAGCGCGGCCGGTTCCGCCGATGCCGAAAGCAACCGCACATCAATCAACTGCTCGCGGAGATGGACGGCTTTGAGCAGAACGAAGGCGTGATCCTGGTCGCCGCGACCAATTTCCCCGACAACCTCGACGAAGCGCTGTGCCGGCCGGACCGCTTCGACTGCATCGTGCCGGTGCGTCTGCCGGATGTCGCCGATCGCGTGAAGATTTTCGAGTACTACCTCGCCAAGCTGCCTTCGCGCGCGGCCGACATCGACTGCAACCAGCTCGCGCGGCTGACGGTCGGCCTGTCGCCCGCGTCGCTGTCGATGATCGTGAATCAGGCGGGGCTGATCACGCGCAAGCAGGGCGCGAGCGCGGTGAACGCGGAGCATCTGCGCGAGGCGATCAAGGTCGTACGCATCGGCGACAAGAGCGGCATGGAGCAGGCGCTTGACCCGGACGAAGTGCGGCGCGTGGGCGTGCACGAGGCAGGGCACGGCATCGTTGCGGCGCTGCTGGGCGCAGGCGTGCTCGAGGAATTGTGACCATCCTGCCGCGCGGCGGCGCGCTGGGCATGGCGCTCATCACCAAGCCGCAGGACAAACATCTGTACCGCCGCAGCGAACTGGAAAAGGAACTGATGGTGCTGCTCGGCGGCCGCAACGCGGAACTGCTGATCTTCGGCAAAGCATCGAGCGGCGCGGCGCAGGATCTGCAGGAAGCCTCGCGCATCAGCCTGGTGGCGCGACTCGGCTTCGGCAGCGACGGCAGCCTGTTCAACCTCGCCGCACTGCCGCGCGACGCCAGCCTGCAACTGGAAGGCGCCATCGAACAGACGGACAGGCTGCTCAGGCAGATGAACGCGCGCTGCTTCGACCTGCTCGAGCGCAACGAAAGCATTCTGCGCGAGGTCACCACCGAGTTGTCGAAGTCCGAGACGATTCCCGGCTCCTACGTCTACGACCTGATCCGCCGGAGCGGCGCGCCGCAGCCGGAAGTATGCGATGCGATCGGCTTGAGCGAGGCCGCATGCAGCCCGGCCACGCGCGGATAATCGCGCGGCGCGGACACGGATCGAGCACGCCGCGCGAACGCCTTTAGCGCTTCTTTTTCGCTGGAATGGCGCTCGCCGCGCATTCCAGCAGGCCGCGAATCAGCCGCGCCCGCGGCGATGCGCGCTGCCACACCACGCCAAAACGGCGCGCCTCGGTCAACACCGGCAACGGCAGGCGCGCGACCGACAGCGCCGCCGTCATCGGCGAGACGATATCCGGTACCAGCGACACCCCTAGTCCCCGATCCGCCATCAGCGCGATCGCCATCAGCGCGTTCAGTTCGAATAGCTCGTGCGACACGATGCGTGCTGCCCGCAGATACTGATCGGCCTGCTTGCCGCCGCCGAGCGAGCGGTCGTAGCGGATGAACGGCTCGCGCCGCAGCAGTTCGTGCGGGTCGTCGCGCGCGAGCCGCGCCGGCGCGAGCACGACCAGCGGTTCCTCGCGCAGCAGATGCCAGTCGTAGGCTTTCGGCAACGCGAACGGCGGATGCAGGCAAATGGCGGCATCGAGGTCGCTGCGCTGCAAGGTGTCGTACAACTCCATAGACGTGCCCGCGCGGATCAGCACCTTGGCGCACGGAAAGGCCCGCGCGAAATTCGCGAGCGTACCCGGCAGCAAACTCAAAAGCGCGGTAGTAATGGTGTCCGATGCGCAACTCGCCCGCCGCCTCGCCCTCCAGCGCATGCGCTCGCAGATCGGCGAAATCGGCGACGAGACCCCGCGCGCGTTCGATCACACGATGCCCCGCCTCCGTCGGAATCACGGTGCGGCCCGCGCGCCGAACAGCGTGACGCCCAGTTCACGCTCCAGCGCCTGCATCTGCTGCGCGATGGCGGCGAGCGTTACGCCCACGCGGCGCGCGGCTTCGGCCATCGAGCCGGTATCGACGACCAGCAGCAGGTTGCCGAGAAAGGTGACGTCCATCGATAGATTTGCTTCCGTTTGAAGATAGGTGCGGATAGTTTATCTAAAACATGCGCGCCCGTAGACTGGCCGCAACATCAAAAATGAAGGGAGACGCATGAGAAGCAAGCTCTTCGTTCGACCTCGAAGACGCCGTGGCGCCCAAGCACAAGCCGCAGGCGCGCGCCGACCTGCGCGCGCTGCTCGCGACCGACGACGCCCTAGCCTCCGACAAGACGCTGATCGTGCGCGTCAACGCGCTGGACACGCCGCATTTCGTCGCCGATATCGACGCGGTCCCGCGCAACGGCGTGTCGTTCCTCAACCTGCCGAAGCCCGAATCCGCCGACGACGTGCGCACCGCCGATGCGCTGGCAGCCGCCGAACGCGCGAACGGCGTCACCGCGCCGATCGGCCTGCTACTGAACGTCGAGACGCCGCGGGCGTTGCGGCTCGCCGCCGAGATGGCGGCGGCACATCCGCGCGTCGCCGGTCTGCAGCTCGGCCTGGGCGATCTGTTCGAGCCGCTCGGCATCGCGCGGCGTGAAACCTTCGCCATTCAGGAGGCCATGTTCTCGCTGCGCATGGCGGCGGGCGAAGCGGGCATATTCGCTTACGACACCACGTTGGACAACATCAAGAACGCCGACGGCTTTCGCACCGAAGCGCAAATGGCGCGTGCGTTCGGCTTCATCGGCAAGAGCTGCATTCATCCGAGCCAGATCGCGATCGCCAACGAGGTGTTCCGCCCGAGCGACGAAGACATCGCCCATGCGGTGCGCGTGGTCGTCGCCGCCCGCGACGCGGATGCCAAAGGCGTCGGCCGCCTATGTCGTCGACGGCCGGATGATCGACCCGCCCTTCGTCGAGCGCGCGCGTGCTGGTCCAGGATGCGGCGCGGCCTCTTGAACGACGAGCAGCGCGGTAGCATCGAAATTTAAGGCATCGAAAAGGAAACAGAGGTCATGGAACAGAACGTTGGACGCGGCGGGCCGCTTACCGGCGTGCGCGTGCTCGATCTGAGCGCGTATATCGCGGGACCGTACGGCTGCACGTGCTCGCCGATCAGGGCGCGGAAGGCATCAAGATCGAACCGCCCACCGGCGACAACCTGCGCAAGTATCCGTCCACGCTCGAAGCGGAAAACCGCGCGTTTCTCGGAGTGAATCGCGGCAAGCGCGGCATCGTGCTCAATCTGAAACAGCGCGAGGCGCTCGACGTGCTGATCTCGCTGGTGAAGCAAGCCGACGTGCTGGTGCACAACTTCCGCCCGAGCGTGCCGGCGCGGCTGGGCATCTCCTATGAGCAGTTGCGCGAGATCAACCTGCGCCTGATCTATTGCGCGGTAACGGGTTACGGCGACAGCGGCCCGAACAAGGACAAGGCCGGCTACGACCAAGTCCTGCAAACGATGACCGGCATGTGCACGCTGCAAGGCCCGAAGGAAGGGCCGCCCGAAGTGCTGTACGGCTCGGTGGTCGATTACTATGCGGCGGCGCTAGTGTCGTCGAGCGTGGCGTCGGCGTGTTCGCGTGCGAGAAGAGCGGCGAAGGCCAGTATGTCGATGTGTCGCTGCTACGCAGCGCGCTGACCATGCAGTCCGCGCGCATGATCTGGGCCGACAGCGAGCCGAAGAACGTCGGCCGCGACATGCGTTCGGGCGGCATCACCGGCATTCATCCGACGCGAGAAAGCTACTTGTACTTGTCCGCAAATACGCCGCATTTCTGGAAGTCGCTGTGCAAGCTCACGGGCCTGCAGGCAATGGCGAGCAACGAGCGTTACGACACGGTGTGCAAGCGCGCGATTCATCGCGACGAGATCGTGCCGGAACTGCACGCGGCGCTCGCGCAACGATCGGCGCTCGAATAGGAAAAGCTGTTCGGCGATGCGGTGCCCTGCGCGGCCGCGCGCAGCATCGAGGACATGTTCGACGACCCGCAACCCGCAAGTGCTGGCCGAAGACATGGTCGCGCACTACACGTATCCAGGCGTGGGCGCTTATCGCGGCTTCAAGCATCCGGTACGCTTCGGCACCACGCTCTTGCCCGAACCGTTCGCCGCACCTGCGTTCGGCGAGCACAGCGACGTCCTGCTGCTTGAAGCGGGCCTGAGCGACTAACAGATCGCGACCCTGCGCGCATCCGGCGCGGTGCTCTGAAACCCCGACGCTTGCAATAAAAAGAACGGAGACAACGCGATGAAGTGCGACGCTCACATCCACATCTATGACCATGCGTTCCTGAAGGACCCGGACGCGCACGGCTTTCGTCGAGCACGCCGATGTTCCCGCGTATCACAAGGTACAGGCGCGTATCGGCACGGAGCGCGTGGTGATCGTCACCCCGCGCTGCTACGGCACGGACAACGCCGTGACGGTCGATGCGATCCGGCAGCTCGACATCGAGAATACGCGCGGCGTCGCGGTACTGCATCCGGACGTCACCGATACCGAACTCGCCGCGCTTCACGAAGACGGCATTCGCGGCATCCGCTTCATGCTCTATACACCGAAGAACGCGGCCGTCAGTTTCGATATGGTCGAGCCGCTCGCGCAACGCATCGCGGCGCTCGGCTGGCACGTGCAATTGCACTAGACCGCCGAGCAACTCGTCGAGCACGAAGCCATGCTGCCCCGCCTGCGCCGCACGATGGTCTTCGATCATCGCGCGCGCTTGCCTTTGCGGGGCGGCATGCGTCAGGAAGCGTTCGATATCGTGCGCTCGCTCGCCGATGCGGGCCGCGCGTGGATCAAGCTCTCCGGCCCGCACCTGGATTCGGAGGTCGGGCTCGCCGGCCGCTATGCCGATATCACGCCGATGGCGCGCCTGGGTCGATGCCATGCCCGAACCTCTGGTGTGGGGCGGCGACTGGCCGCACGTCACCGAAACGCACAAGCCCGACGACGCGCTGCTGCTCGACCTGCTCTCTGACTCGACACTAAGGCAACGCTGAGAGCTAGCGTCAAGAGTGGTGTATGAGCAGCATCGCGACAGTCGATTTCAAGCGGCGAGTTTCTGCTGAACCGGTTAATCGTCTTGCACTGGTTCGCCGTCCTTGAAGGGGACGCCTTTGAGCCACAGCTTGATCTTTTCCGGTCCGTTATACGGCGCCAGGTTTTTTCCGCCTCCTCGATCAACTTGAATGCCAGACCGAGGA
>LFLF01000053.1 GCA_001184395.1 Candidatus Paraburkholderia calva
CACCAGCGCCGTCGAAGGCATCAACAACACCATCAAAGTCATCAAACGACGCGCTTACGGGTACCGCGACGACGAATACTTCTTCTTGAAAATCCGCGCCGCGTTCCCCGGAAAAGCTCGAGGAACCGAAAAAAGCCGCTTCGAGTCGATCCGAAGCGGCTTTTTAATGCGCGCGGCCGGCGCGTTACACCTTCCCCGCCGCGACCTCCTCCGGCTTCAACTCCACAATCGCATCGAGCGCGTCCTTGACGTCCATCGCGTACTTGGCGCGAGGTGCTTCTCCTCTTCCGTCTCCGGCACGAACGGCGGTACGGGCGTCGGCTGGCCGGTTTCATCGACGGCGACTAACACCATCAGGCAATCCGTTGTCTGCTGCAATTCGCCGACTTTCAGATTGCCCGCGTGCACGGAAATGTGGATGTGCATGCTGGTGCGCCCCGTGGCCACCACGCGCGAACGCAACTCGACCAGATTGCCGACCAGAATCGGCCGCCGGAAACGGATGTTGCCAACGCTCACCGTCACCACGTAACGGCCCGACCACAACATGGCGGCGCAGGCGTAGGCGGTTTCGTCGATCCACTTCATCAGCGCGCCGCCGTGCACCTTGCCGCCGAAGTTCACCGAAGTCGACTCGGCAAGGAAGCGGAAGGTCGTTTCAGCGCGGCTATTGAGCGCCACGGGAATGGGAAAGGACGTGAGCGTATCCATGGGGTCTTTTGATCATTGTGCGGCCCAGGCCCGGGCGCGATGCGTCGATTATAAAGACCCAAAATGCGCTAGTTGCGCACCGTCACGCCCTGATCGATGGTGCCGTACACGGTGATGCCGGCGCCGCTTCCCGACTGCGAGGCCGGCGAATACGGCGCGCCCGCGCATCCAGCGCATAGCACGAGGCAGCCGAACGTGGCCGCGAACAAGAACCTCAACATACTGTTTCACTGCTGACGTCGATTCAACCGGCCCATTCTAGTCCTCGGGCGCCATGCATCGACGTTTCGGCGCACGGTGAAACCTCGCGTGCAAAGGCGCGCTAGAGTAGATATGTCGACCACTTCGCCCCGCCGGATTTCGCCATGAACACGCTACTCGACGCCGCCGATTCCCGCGCCCGCCATTTTCCGAACCTGTCGCACATCGGCGCGCTGCTCGCCGACCCTGGCCGCGCCGCTATGCTCTGGTCGCTGATGGACGGCACCGCGCGCCCCGCGGGCGAACTGACGATGATCGTGGGACTTGTCGCCATCGGTGGCGAGCGGCCACCTCGCGCACCTCACCGAAGGCGTGCTGCTGGCGCTCAAAGTCAGCGGACGGCATCGCTATTACCGAATCGCGACGCCGGATATCGCGACGGTCATCGAAGCGCTCGCCAATCTGGCTCGCGCGAGCGCGCCGCAGCGTCAGCCCGAACGTCCGCCGAGCGCGATTCCGGTAGAAATGCGCTATGCCCGCACGTGCTACGACCACCTCGCGGAAGAACTGGCCGTGCGCGTGTTCGACGGCATGCTCGCGCGCAACTGGCTCGTGCTCGCAGAAGGCCAGTCCGATCGCCAGGGCGCGACGCCACTCGA
This sequence comes from Candidatus Paraburkholderia calva, assembly GCA_001184395.1. Lineage (GTDB taxonomy): Bacteria > Pseudomonadota > Gammaproteobacteria > Burkholderiales > Burkholderiaceae > Caballeronia > Caballeronia calva. Next base: position 1,572 of record LFLF01000053.1, read on the forward strand.
CGCCACGCGCGAAGGCGCGCGGGCATTCGCGGAACTGGGCATCGACATGAAGGCGCAGCGTGCACGTGCATCAACTGGAGCGAACGGCGGCCGCATCTCGGCGGCGCTCTCGGTGCGACCTTCCTCGAAACGTGCGAAACGCATGGTTGGATCGAGCACACGGCGAAGCGTCGCGTGCCGCGCGTCACGCCCTCGGGCAAGCGGCATTTCGAGGGCTTTCTGTCGGAACGCTGAGCGTTCGCGTCGCGAGCGGAGGCACATTGCGTCGACGATCGACGCGCCCGGCAAAGCTTTGTTACGCGTGCCTCGCGCCGGTTACAAACCACAGCGCCCGGATACAAGCGCGGGCGATACATGGGCGATACATTCATCTGGAGGCCGTGCGTAGCAATATCGACGACTATGCCAAAACAATCAAAACGCGCGCCGTCGATGGAGAACACAATGAAACCCACCACCCGTACCGCCGCCACACTCACCGCCTGCGCGCTGTTTTCGATGCAGACCATGAGCGCCGTGGCACAAATGCCGTCCGGGGTAGCGGCGCAACCCGCGCAGGAAGCGTCGGGCGCATCGCCCGCCGACCAGCAAGGCGACCCGCCAGGACGCGTCGTGCGCCTGAACTACATGGCGGGCACGGTGACGACCGAACCGGCCGGTGCATCCGACTGTAGCTACGCGTAGATCAACCGTCTGCTCACGAGCGGCGATCAGCTCTGGAACGACCAGAACGGGCGCTCCGAACTCCATATCGGTTCGACGGCGGTGCGGCTCGGTTCATCGACGTCACGGATCCTCACGCTCGACGACAACACTGCGCAGCTCAAGCTCGCGCAAGGCACGCTGTCGATGCGCGCCCGCGAAGTCGCGCCCGGCACGCAATACGAGGTCGATACGCCCAATGCGGCGCTCGCCGTGACGACGCCCGGCGACATTCGCGTGGACGTTGCGCCGGATGGCCGCGCGACCACGGTGACGGTGCGAAGCGGCAGCGTCACCGCCTACGGTGACGGTGGCTCGACGCAGCTCACGCCCGGCCAGCAGATCACCGTCAAAGGCACCAATCTCCAGCAGGCGGCGGCCAACGCCGCGCCCGCGCCGGACGGCTTCGATCAATGGGCCGCGAGCCGCGATGCGGCCGAGGACCGTTCCATCTCGGCGCGCTACGTATCGCGCGATATCCCCGGTTATCAGAACCTCGACGCCAACGGCACGTGGCGCAACGATGCGTCGTATGGCGCGATCTGGGTACCGAACTCGGTGCCGGCGGACTGGGCGCCGTATAGGCACAAGGTCATTGGGTATGGCAGGCGCCGTGGGGCTGGGCCTGGGTCGATGACGCACCCTGGGACTTCGCGCCGTATCACTATGGACGCTGGGCATATGTCAGGTCGCAGTGGGCATGGGTGCCCGGCCCGATCGCCGAAGATGGGCCGCCCCCGCCTACGCGCTGGCTCTCGTGGGCTTGGTAGGCGACGGCGGCAGCGACGTCGACTAGACTGTCGCACTGACGGTCGGCGGCGTGGCGATGGCGGGTATCGCATGGTTCGCGCTCGGGCCGGGCGAGCCGTGGCATCCGCATTACGGCGGATGGAGCCCGCGCTACTACGATCACGTGAACCACCGTATGTGCACGTCGATTAGTCGATCGGCATCCACAATACATACATCAACTATCGTTCGCCGCGCGGACTCACTGCGTTGCCGGCATCGGCATTCGTGCGCGGGCAACCGGTCGGGCGGCAGCCGTATACGGTCGATCCGTCGCGCTGGCGCAATCCGCGCTTCTTCGCCGGTGCGCCGGGTATTGCGCCGACGCACGATAGCTTCGCGCCGGGTGGATTACCAGCCGCCGCAGGGTGGCTTCGCGCGCCCCGTCGTGGCGACGCGTGCGCCGGTCGCGCCGCCCGCTTTCCACGACACGCTCGCGCAGCAATACGGTCAGGCGCGAAACGGACCTGCAACGGAATTGTTGCGGCGCGCGATCATGCCGAGTCCGCAGCAACAGCGCTTCCGTCAGCAAGGAATCGACAACGTGCATCTCCTCGCGGCGCGCGGACCCGCGCAAGCGAGGATGCAAGCGCGCGGACCGGCCGCACCGGCCAGCGTGCCCACGCATGGCGTCCCCGCGCCGCAAGCGAACATTCCCGGCGCCGCGCCCCGGATTCGCCAATGCACCTGCGCAAGGCGCGGCAAACTTCGCTCGCGGCACACCGCCGCACGACAACGGCGTGCCGCGTCCGCTGCCGTCCGCGCAGATCGGTGGTGAGCCGCGTGTGTATCGCGGAGCTGAGGGATCGCAAGCACAAGCTCGATCGCCTGCGAACGAACCGCGTGTGCCGCGTGCGGCGTTCGCCGGCAATGTGCCATCGGGGCAAGCCGCGCAGATCGAACGCGGTAGCCAATGCCTCCGCAAGCACGCGCACCGATGCCGAACGCACCGCAAGCGGCCAACATTCCTCACATGGAACACGGCGCCTCGCCGATGCCGATGCAAGCCGCGCAACTGCCCGCGCCCGCTCTTCAGAACAATGCGCCGTGCATCGAGCAACACGGCGCGCCGATGCAAGCGCCGCAGCACGCGTCGCCGCAACCGGGCTTCGCACAACCGCACGGACAGGCGTTCCAGCAAGCGCGCGCAGAACCGCCGCGGCAGCCGATGCCCGCACCGATGCCCATGCAGCAACCGCGCCGCGAGATGCCCGCCCCACGCATGCAGGAACTGCTGCATCAACAGATGCAGCAAATGCAGCAGATGCGTCAGGCGCCGCCGCCGATGCCGCATCCCCAACCTCAACCGCAGCAAGCTGAACAACCGCGCGGCAGTGGCGGCGGCAACGAGCATCACCAAGGCTGACGACCCGCAACGCCGCCCGTTCGAAATCGCGAATGGTGGGAAGCTATAAAAACGACAACGCGCGGTCGAGACCGCGCGTTTAGAATTTGAACCAGAAAGAATCGATGCTCAGACGGCCATCGGCACCGTCAATGCTTCGTGATGCCGATAACCTTCCAAGGCGAAATCTTTCGGCTCGATCTTTTCGAGCCACTCCGACTCATAGCGTTTCGTAACCGCATAATCGGGAACACGGTCCGAAATGATCAACTGCGGACTCGGGAACGGCTCGCGCTTGAGCTGCTCCTGCAACATGTCGAGCTGGTTCTCGTAGATGTGCGCGGCGCCGATAAAGTACGTGAACCAGCGCGGTTTGTAGCCAGTCAATCGTCCGACCAGATGCAGCAACGCCGCGCCTTCGGTCAGATTGAACGGCATGCCCAGCCCCACATCGTTGCTGCGGATATACAGGCACAGCGAGATTTCGCGCGTCGTCGCATTCGGGATGAACTGATATAGCAGATGACACGCCGGCAGCGCGATTTCGTCGAGCTTGGCCGGGTTCCAGCCGTGAAATAGAATGCGCCGGTCGGTCGGCCGCTCGATGATGGTGTCCAGGCACTGCCGAAGCTGGTCGATGGCCTTGTACAGCAGCACCATCTCGCGCCCGTTCTCCATGAAGCTCGTCACGAGTTCGTAGCCGCGATTGGTCGCATCGGCAATCTGGTCGCCCGCGCAGGCATCGACGAATTTGTACGCTGGCCACTGGCGCCACTGCACGCCGTAGACGTCGCCCAGATCGTCCGTGCCCTGCCGGTACGGATTCTCGAGCCACTGCGGATTTTCATTCGCGTTGGCGTCCCACACCTTGCAGCCGAGCGCGCGGAAATCCGCTGCGTTACGCGACGCGCGGAGAAAGCCGACGAGTTCGCCGATTGCCGACTTGAACGCGAGTTTCTTCGTGGTGACGGCGGGGAAGCCTTGCTGGAGATCGAAGCGCAACATGGCGCCCGGAATGCTGATGGTACGTATGCCCGTGCGGTTGTCCTGCCAGGTGCCGGTTTCGAGAATCGTCTGGACGAGCTCGAGGTACTGTTTCATTCGTTGTTCCTTGCGAGGTGCCTTTGCGAAACGGCGCGCGCCCGGGCAATGTGACGCGTAAAGAAGCAATTTTACCAAGCGCGCCGATCGATCGGACGATCTTTGCGGGAAGAAAAACGGGCGCTCGCGGCGCCCGTTTCCGTGAAGCCGTGGACGGAAGTCAGACGCGCATGGCGCGCTCCGTGGGCGCGTCGACTTCTATGTGGCACTGCGGTGCGCGCTCAGGAGCCGGTACAGCGTGACGTGCGAATGCCGAGTTCGTGCGCGGCATCGCCCAGACGTCCGCGATGACGCAGCAGCGCGAGTTCGATCGCCTGCCGCTCCGCTGCCTCACGCGCCTGCGCGAGCGACACCGGCGCAACTTCCACGTATTCGCCGAGTTCGAGATCGCGCACGGTGATCTAACGCCCTTCCAACATGACGATCGCGCACCGCACCCGGTTAATCACAGCTCACGCACGTTGCCCGGCCAGCCGTAGTTGTGGATCGCGGCGATCGCGCATGGCGAAAATCCGCGCAGACGGTGGCTCGCGTCCTTCTTGAAGCGGTCGAGCATGTGTTTGGCGAGCAGTTCGATGTCTTTGCCGCGCGCAGCGGCAGTTCGTCGATCTGCAACACGCACAGACGGTGATATAGATCGGCGGAAGCGGCCTTCGATCATTGCGGTCTGCATGTCGACGTGCGGCGCCGAAATGATGCGCAATCCACCGGCGTGGAGCCGTGGCCGCCGAGGCGTTCGACCTTGCGTTCCTGCAAGAAACGCAAAAGGCTAGCTGGCTTTTCAAAGGCAGATCGCCGATTTCGTCGAGGAACAGCGTGCCGCCATTTGCCGTTTCCATACGGCCGATCTTGCGCTGATTCGCACCGGTGAACGTGCCGCGTTCGTAACCGAAGAGCTCGGACTGCAGCAGATACCCGGGGATTTCGCCGCAGTTGATGGCGACGAACGGTTGTTCGCGACGCGCCGAGCGCTCATGGATGGCGACTGCCGTCAGTTCCTTGCCGGTGCCCGATCCGCCCGAGATGAACACGGGCGCGGCCGTCATGGCGACTTTGCGGATGGAGCAGCGCGAGCATGGCGTCGCACGAGCCGACCATCTCCCCTTCCGCACGGCCTTCGCCGCGCGCATCGTTCGATGCCGCGTCGTGCAGCGGATGCCGCGTCGTGCAGCAGCGCGACCATGCCGTACGCGTAGCCGACAGAATCGACGATGCGGTCGTTCGACGTCAGCAGCGTCACGTAGTCGAAGCAATAGTCGCGGATCAGCCAACGCACCGCGGCGTCGTCGAGCTGTCCCGACACCGTGGCCGCGACCCAGCCGACATTGGTCATGGTGAGCGACGATTCGAACGCCGCGAGTTCGTGAGTTTCGAATTGACTGGACAAATCGAGCAGACCGCCGATAGCCATGTCGTTGCGCAGTGCCTTGCACGTGTCCCGCGCACTGGAGACGATTTTGATGTACCAGCCGCGTTCCTCGAAACGCGCACATAGTGACTCGTTCGGATCGCGAGTCGCATAGATGAGTTGCCGCCGAGCAACGTCCATTATTCAGATCCTTGGTTCAACGTGCGTTGAAAAGGTCACGTGCCTGAGGCTCTCGCTGCATGCAGACTTCGACGTTCGCGTACGACGCGGCGAGCGGACTTGCATTACTCGATGTGTAGCCCGGAGTACGGCGCCTCTCACGCACCGTGCTCCATCGCGAAACCTTTTTGTCTGATTCAGCGCCGATTTTTCAGAGACTACTATAACCCAGAAACCCCGCAAACAATTACTGTCATAGGGCTTCGGATTAGCTACAAATACTGTGCCGGCTGCCTCTCGAAAGAATTTCTCACACTTTTATTAAAACCTTACGCACCTTAAATAAGACAAAATCTTATACCGGATCGCCGGGTAATGCCGGGTAATTCATGTTTTTCTCGCGCAATGTTTCAGTGGTGAAACGTTTTCGTCTGTTTCGACCCTTAATAATTTTCCATGTCCAGCCTTGTCACACACCTGTCAAGCTGCGGTAGCCGTTGGCATGTTTATCGCTTAGCCGTGCGCATGTCGGTCGGATGAACGTTCACATTAATCATATGATCATTCATAATGGCGCCCTTCCGGAAACTCCAATTAAACATACCGGCCGGGCAACCAGTTTATTCTATTCCGATTATCTATTATCGGGAATAGTTACCTTGGATATTGTCGTCAAAGATGGCCTTCGATAATTCTTTACCACGCGGCGATGCTTTCGCCGCTCAGCACCAAACCGAAGCGGACGCCGGTGAAGGCACCTGGACGCGTATGCGCGCCGGCGCCGATGTTGAGGACAAATCGTCCGAGCGACCTTCTCGCCCGCTCTACGCGACGCACAGCGTCCGGCTGTGGGACGAAATCGAGCCTGTGCCGAGCGCACAGCCCGATGCGCCGCAGGAGCCGCCCGAGGGCTGAAGTCGGCGTGATCCGCGTCGGTTAGAATCGTGGGCCCGGAACGCGCGGCTTCCACGCGCCAGTTCGTGCCCGACTTCCTGCTCTCATGACGACGCTGACCCTGATCGTCGCCCGCGCGCGCAATGGCGTGATCGGCCGCGACAACCAACTCCCCTGGCGCATGCCCGAGGATCTCGCCTTCTTCAAGCGCACCACGATGGGCGCGCCGATCATCATGGGCCGCAAGACCCACGAGTCGATCGGCCGGCCACTGCCCGGACGGCGCAACATCGTCGTCTCGCGCGATGCCACGCGCCGCTACGAAGGCTGCGATACCGTCACGAGCCTCGACGCCGCACTCACCCTCGCCGCTGCCGACGAGGCGTTTCTGATCGGCGGCACGCAATTATACGAGGACGGCTTCGCGCGCGCGGACAAGCTCATCGTTACCGAGATCGATGCCGAGTTCGACGGCGACACGCACTTTCCCGCGCCGGACCCGCACACGTGGCGTGAGGTATCGCGCGAGACGCATCGCGCCGCCGCGCCCAACGCGTTCGATTTCTCATTCGTCACCTACGTGCGCCACGCCTGAGGCTGAATGCACGAAGGCCCCGGCCGGCTCGCGCCGGTCGGGGCCTTCGCTCACTGGAAAACCTTCTGGACCTTACTGCCCCGCAATGGTCATCCGTTCGATCAGCACCGAGCCGATCTCCTTCGTGCCGCGCACCACGGTGTCCGAGCCGATGGCCGCGATGTGCCGGAACATCTCCTGCAGCGTGCTCGCGACGGTGATTTCCTCTACCGCGTACTGGATCTTGCCGTCTTCGACCCAGAAGCCCGATGCGCCGCGCGAGTAGTCGCCGGTGACGTAATTGACGCCTTGCCCCATCAATTCGGTGAGTAGCAGGCCGGTGCCGAGCTTTTTCAGCATCGCATCGAAGTCGTCTTCCGGTTTCGTGTTGGCGCTCGTCATGGTGAGATTGTGCGAGCCGCCCGCGTTGCCGGTCGTCTGCATGCCGAGCTTGCGCGCAGAATACGTTGACAGGAAATAGCCCTGCACGACGCCTTCCTCGACGACCTTGCGCTTGTGTGTGCGCACACCTTCCTCGTCGAACGGCGCGCTGCCCATGCCGCCCTTCACCGCAGGATCTTCGACGATCTGGATGTGCGGCGCGAACACCGGCTTGCCGAGGCTATCGACCAGAAACGTGGTCTTGCGATACAGCGCACCGCCGCTCACCGCCTGCACGAACGCGCCCAGAATGCCCGCCGCCAGCGGCGCTTCGAACAGCACACGGCACTTGCGCGTGTCGAGACTGCGCGCGCCGAGCCGCGCGAGCGCGCGTTCTGCCGCGTACCGGCCGACCGCCTCGGGCGCCGCGAGATCGAGGGCACAGCGTTTGGAGGTGTACCAGTCATCGCGCTGCATGTCGCGCCCGGCAGCCGCGATCGGCGCGCACGCGATGTAATGCCGCGAATACGGATAGCTCGCCATGAAACCGCGCGAGGTCGCGAGCACTAACTGCGAGTGCTGCGCCGACACGCTCGCGCCTTCGGAATTGCTGATGCGCTTGTCGACCGCGAACGCCGCCGCTTCCGCACGACGCGCGATGTCGGCGGCTTCTTCCGCGTCCACATCCCACGGATGGTAGAGATTGAGATCCTGCGGCGATTTTTCGAGCAGCTCTTCCTCGGCGAGGCCCGCGGCGCTGTCTTCCGCCGTGAACCGCGCGATGTTGTACGCCGCTGCGACCGTATCGCGCAGCGCCTCGCGGGTGAAGTCGGCGGTGCTCGCATTGCCGCGCTTCTTGCCGATGAACACCGTCACGCCGACCATCTTGTCGCGATTGTGCTCGATGGTCTCGACCTCGCCGCGCCGCACGCTCACCGAGAGGCCGTCGCCTTCGGAGATTTCGGTGGCGGCGTCGCTCGCACCGAGTTCCTTCGCGTAGCGCAGGATATCGGAAGCGATTTCCTTGAGTTCGTCTTGCGTGTGCGGAAAGTAGCGTTGCTTGACGTCCATGTCTGCTGCCATTTTGTCTTTGCCTTAGGTTCGTCGCCCGAGGATATCGGCACGCCGTGCGCCCGCGCCACGCCGTGCGCCCGCGCAGAGGTCATTGCGTTGGAGTCGTTCGACCCACACGCGATCATAACAAGGAGTGCGCGGCTTCACTTGCCGAGCGCGTCCGGAGGCCACATCGCACAAGCTACAATATCGCCATGAACCGTAAAATCCGCATTCAACCCATCGATACCGGCAATAAGGTCGACGACAACGGCTACGATCGCGTCGAAATCGCAACTGAGCGCGAAATGCACGCGCTGCAGGAACTCGGTCAGGCACTGATCGAACTGCCGAAAGACGCGCTCAAGCGCATGCCCATGCCCGAAGCGCGCCGTATCACCGATCACGAAAGCAAGCGGCGGCAGTTGCAGTATGTCGGCAAGGTCATGCGCTCGCTGACCGAAGACGAGGTCGCCGCGCTGCGCACCGCGCTCGACACGCATCGCGGCGTGAACAAGTCGGAAACCGCGCGTCTGCACTGGATCGAACGCACGCGCGAGCAATTGCTCGACAAGGACGAAGCGCTCACCGATTTCATCCAGAAGCATCCGGGCGTCGACGCGCAGGAAGGCCGCACGCTAATCCGCAATGCGCGCAAGGAGCGCCAGCAGCAGAAGCCGCCGCGCTACTACCGCGAACTGTTCCAGTGGATCAAGAATGCGGCAGGCATGACGAACGAAGAAAGCAATGAAGACATCGAAGGCGACGAGGACGACCGCGAAACGACCACGCGTAAGCACCCGGACGAACTGGTCGTCGGACTCGTGTCGATCAGCAATAGCGCGTTGCAAGGCGTGTACGAGGACAAAGGCGTGCGTCGTTGCAGGAATGACACGGCGCCACATTCGCCTCGCCGTGTCGCGCGGAAACGCGCCTGATCCATGACGACGCCGCGACCATCTCCGCGACGCTCATCGAACTGGTGGATACGGTCGGCTGCGATCTCGTGCTTACGACCAGCGGCACCGGCCCCGCGCGCCGCGACGTGACGCCCGAAGCGACGCTCGCGGTCGTCAGCAAGGCGATGCCAGGCTTCGGCGAGCAGATGCGCCAGATCAGCCTGAATTTCGTCACGACGGCTATTCTGTCGCGGCAGGTCGCGGTGATTCGCGAAACGCGGATCACACGGCTCTGATCATCAACCTGCCGGGTCAGCCGAAGTCGATCAAGGAAACGCTGGAAGGTTTGAAGGACGCCGACGGCAAGCAGAAAGTGCCGGGCATCTTCGCGGCGATGCCGTATTGCATCGACCTGATCGGCGGCCCGTATATGGAAACGCGGCCCAAAGTCGTGGCCGCGTTCCGTCCGAAAAGCGCGCTGCGGCCGCCTAAGAATTAAGACGCGGGTTATGACGCGTCGGCCGCCGGCGCCGACGGAATCAGGAAATGCTCGCGGTAGTACTTCAATTCGTCGATCGACTCGTGGATATCGGCCAGCGCCGTGTGCATTGCACGCTTCTGGAAACCCTTGTAGATGGTGGGCTGCCAGCGGCGGCACAGTTCCTTCAGCGTGCTGACGTCGAGATTGCGGTAATGGAAGAACGTCTCCAGTTCCGGCATCCAGCACGCCATGAAGCGGCGGTCCTGGCAGATCGAATTGCCGCACATGGGCGACTTACCGGGCGGCACATACTGGCCGAGAAACTCACGAATCTGGCGCGTGACCTCGGCCTCGTCCACCGTCGACGCCTTCACGCGCTCGGTCAGTCCAGAACGACCGTGCGTTTTGCGGTTCCATTCGTCCATGCGCCCGAGCGTCTCGTCGGTTTGATGGATCGCGAGGACCGGCCCTTCCACCAGTTTGTCGAGCGTCGAATTTGTCACCACCACCGCGATCTCGATGATGCGGTCGTTGTCAGGATCGAGCCCGGTCATTTCCATGTCGAGCCACACGAGGTTCATGTCGCTGCGCACGAGCGTGTTGACGAGCGTGTTGTCTTCGGATGCAGAAGTGGTGGAAGTGTCGGTCATGAAAGCGGCCTGAGAGTGGAAAGCCTCGATGCGCCGCTATCGTTCCCATTGCAGGAAGTGACAACGCCGGCACAGGCCAGAACCTATAATTCTCGCATAGTTCAATCGGAAATCCCCGGGATGACCAACCTCACGCTCGCATTCTCGACGATCTTCGTCGTCGCCCTAATCAGCATGGTGTCGACCAAGCTCTGGCTCGCGTCGCGCCAGATCCGCTACGTCGCAGCGCACCGCAACGGCGTGCCGTCGCAGTTCAGCGAGACTATCCCGCTGAGCACGCATCAGCGCGCGGCGGACTACACCGTCGAGCGCACACGCCTCACCATGATCGAAGTCGTCGCCAGCGCCGTCGTGCTGGTCGCGCTGACGCTGCTTGGCGGCGTGCAGGCGCTCGACATGGCGATCAGCGGCGCGCTCGGGCGCGGCTATCTCGGGCAAATCGCGCTGGTGGCCGCGGTCATCGCGATCACGAGCCTGATCGACCTGCCGTTCGACTACATCCGTCATTTCGTGATCGAAGAGAAATTCGGCTTCAACCGCATGTCGAAGAAGCTGTTTTTCATCGATCTGATCAAAGGTATGGTGATCGGCACGATCATCGGCGCGCCGCTGCTCCTGCTGGTGCTGTGGCTGATGGATCGCGCGGGCGCCTACTGGTGGCTGTGGACGTGGTTCGTGTGGGTCGCGTTCCAGTTGCTGGCGATGATCATCTATCCGACCTTCATCGCGCCGCTCTTCAACAAGTTCGAACCGCTGAAGGACGAAGCGCTGGTCGAGCGCATCGAGAACCTGATGTCGCGCACTGGCTTTGCGGCGAAGGGCCTGTTCGTGATGGACGGCAGCCGCCGCTCCGCGCACGGCAATGCGTATTTCACGGGGTTCGGCGCGGCCAAGCGCATCGTGTTCTTCGACACGCTGCTCGCGCGCCTGTCGGGCAGCGAGATCGAAGCCGTGCTCGCGCACGAACTCGGCCACTTCAAACGCCGGCACGTGCTCAAGCTGATGGTCGTCATGTTCGGCATCAGCCTGGCGATGCTCGCACTGCTCGGCTGGCTCGTGCAGACGACGTGGCTCTATGAAGGCCTTGGCGTGCGACCGTCGCTCGGCGGCAACAATAACGGCCTTGCGCTCGTGCTGTTCATGCTGGTCCTGCCGGTGTTCATGTTCTTCATGACGCCGCTCGGCAGCCTGACGTCGCGCAAGAACGAATTCGAAGCCGACGCATTCGCCGCGAGCCAGACCGATCCGAAGGATCTCGTCAACGCGCTGGTGAAACTCTACGAAGACAACGCGTCCACGCTTACGCCCGATCCTATCTACACGGCGTTTTACTACTCGCATCCGCCTGCATCGCAGCGCATTGACCAATTGATGCAGCACGCCGCATGACCCGGCACGCCACCGGCCAGTCCAGGCGCGCGAGCGGCGGCGCGCGGCTCGAAGGTATCGTAATCGCGGCGCACGGCCGGCACTATCCCGTCGCGCTCGTCGATCATGGCCCGATCCTGCAATGCTTCCCGCGCGGCAAGAAGAGCGAAGTCGCGGTCGGCGATCGCGTGAGCTACGAGTACTCGTCGGCAGATCAGGGCGTGATCGTCGAGATCGGCAAGCGGCGCAATCTGCTGTATCGCTCCGATCAGTTCAAGTCCAAGCTGTTCGCGGTGAATCTGGATCAACTGCTGATCGTGCTTGCGACCGAACCGCATTTCAGTGAGGACCTGCTCGGCCGCGCGTTGATCGCGGCGGAGGCGCACGGGCTGGAATCGCTCATCGTGCTGAACAAGATCGACGTGGAAGGCGCGCTGCCGCTCGCGCGCGAACGCCTCGTGCCGTATCGTGTGCTGGGTTACACGGTGATCGAACTGTCCGCGAAAATGGCGCTCGGCGACGTCCATCCTCAACTCGACGCGCGCCTCAAGGATCGCTCGACGATCCTGCTCGGGCAGTCCGGCATGGGCAAATCGACGCTCGTGAATCTGCTGGTGCCCGACGCCGCGACGCACGAAATCTCGTCGGCATTGAATAGCGGTCGTAACACCACGACGTTCACGCGGCTCTATCACCTCCCCGGGGGCGGTTCGCTGATCGATTCGCCGGGCTTTCAGGAGTTCGGGCTGCACCACCTCACCGAAGGGCAACTGGAACGCGCGTTCGCCGACTTCCGCCCGTATCTCGGCAAATGCCGCTTCTACAACTGTCACCATCTGTGCGAGCCGGGCTGCGCAGTGCTCGAGGCGGTCGAAGCGGGCGATATCAGACCGGAACGCCACATGCTGTATGCGCAACTCGTCCACGAAGCGAGCCAGATCGTTCGATGAAACGCCTGACGCGCGCACCCAATCTCATTACCGCGCAGCATTGGGTGAACGTGCTGGCGACAGCGGGCGTGCCCTGCGAACTGCACAACCGCTATCTGAACGGGGCGATGGAAGAAATTCCTGCGGATCAGTGCGCGCCGGAGATCTGGATCGTCGACGATCGCGACAAAGCGTTGGCGCTGCGCTTGCTGGAGCGCGCGATAGGTGGACCGGACGCTAACGCCCGGCCCTGGCGATGCGGCCAGTGCGGTGAATGGCTCGAAACGCAGTTCACCGTGTGCTGGCAGTGTCAGATGACACGTAATCCGCTGGACGACTGACTACGTTGGCAGTGCTCAGGCGAGCCAGACCGCGATGGTGAGCATCAGCAACAGCAGCATCCACAAGATGACCGCGCGCCAGACGAGGCCCACCGCCGACTGAAGCGTGCGTGGCGTACAGTCGTCGCCGACCGGCAGCGGACTGGCATCGCCGACGGCGAGCGCTTCTACGCTCAACGGTTCGGCGAGCGGCCCCGCTAGTCGCGCGCCGAGCGCGCCGCTGCCGGCCGCTAGCAACACGCCTTCGTTCGCATCCGGCCACTGGCGCGCGTGGTTGCGCCACGCATAGATCGCATCCTCGAAGTTGCCGACGATGGCAAAACCCAGCGCCGTCAGGCGCGCCGGCACCCAGTCGATCACGAAGAACGTCCGCTGCACGAACGACGAAAACGCCGCCGTGCGCTCCGGATTCGGCTCCGCCCATGCCCGCGCCAGATATTCGGCGATGCGATAGAACACCGCTCCCGCCGGCCCGATCGGAATCAGGAACCAGAAGAACACACCGAACACGTGTCGGTGCGACGCCACGACCGCATGCACCAATGTCTGCCGCACGATCTCGCTGACGGGCATATCGACGGTGTCCAGGCCGGTCCATTCAGCGAGCACTTCGCGTGCGCGCGGTACGTCGTCGTTATTGAGCGCGAGGTGGATATCGGTGAAATAGTGGCTGAACTGCCGGAAACCGAGCGTGAAGTAGACAATCACCACATTCCACAGAAACGCCAGAACGAAGTTGATCTGATACAGCACGTAGTAGATTAAACCGACGACCAGCGTCCACGGCAACACGACGACCAGCCACGCGAGCAGACCGTGCTTTTCCTTGCCCGCGTCGAAACCGTGGGCCGCGGATTCCGCATGATAGTGAAGCAACGCCGCGATCGGATTGTGCGGCGACAGTGCGCGCACCTGCTCGATGATGAGAGCCAGCAATACGGAAAAAAAAGTCATGCGAAGCGCCGAAACGTTCGGGTTAGTTCGAGTTTCGCGTAACGATAGCACAGCGCCCGCCGCCCTTAGCGCACGAAGTAATCGCGCTGGCCGTCGATGCAGCGCGTGCTTCCCGCGCCATGCCGCTCACAAGCCGCGAGAAAGCGATAGAAATTGCGCAATATGCCGGCCGTTGCGCCCCAGATGAAATACGGAGCCTTGTTTTCGGCGGGCGTGTAAGGCATCGCAAAAAAACGACGCTCGCCCTCTTCCCAGCGGGACACGCGAACTTCGTGATTGGCCGGGTTCATGAGCCAGGCAAGCAGCACTTCGAAGATGTCGACGACCTCGCGCGTATCGGCTTGCAGCGTGAAAGGCGGTTGGACCAGCGCGACGACCGGTGTCACGCGAAAGCCCGTGCCCGTCAGATATTCGGGCATCGAGCCGACGATCTCACAGTGCTCCGCAGCGAGGCCGACCTCCTCGTGTGCCTCGCGCAGCGCAGTGGCGGCAGCATCGATGTCTTCCGGCTCGCGCCGGCCGCCCGGGAAGCTGATCTGTCCCGCGTGATCCGACAGATGATCGGCGCGCTGCCTCAGCAACGCCGTCAGCCCGGCTTCGCGCACGACCAGCGGCACCAGCACCGATGCCACTCGGATCGCTGCCGATGGCCTTGATCCGCTGCTCACGCGCCTCTTGCGTCCAGTCGAGATTCATCTAGAAGCGCTTGTGCAAGCCGTCCGGTGTCAGACGCTCGGGTGAAATCAGCGGCAGATCGGCGCCCGTCGATAGACGGGCATCTTTTTAGGTTCGAGGATGCGCGGAGTCGAAGTCTTGCCTGGGGTGGACACGGGACGGAGGAATGACTGTGGAAGTCTCAATTTGAACACACCAAAGAAAAAAGCATCCACGAGGGTGCTTTTTTCGGTGCTGCAGCGCATCGGCCTGCGGACCGGCCAGGCCGACGCCCCTCAGGTATTACTCGGCGGAGGAAGCAGCCGAACGATCCTTCGTGACCAGCTTTTCCTTGATTCGAGCCGACTTGCCCGAACGTTCTCGCAAGAAGTACAGCTTCGCGCGACGAACGTCACCGCGACGCTTCACGACGATGCTCGCGAGCAGCAGCGAGTAGGTCTGGAACGTACGCTCGACGCCTTCGCCCGACGAAATCTTGCGAACGATGAAGTTCGCGTTCAGGCCACGGTTACGCTTAGCGATCACGACGCCTTCGTAAGCCTGGACACGCTTACGCGTACCTTCGACCACGTTCACGTTGACGATGACCGTGTCGCCCGGACCGAAGTCGGGGATGGTCTTCTCGCCGAGCACGCGGGCGATCTCTTCCTTCTCGAGTTGTTCAATCAGATTCATTACTGACTCCTGGTACCATCTTGCCGGAATTGTGTGCCTTGGGCTTATCGCTTGAAAAGGCCCCGGTAGAGGATGGGTTTGCTTCAGGCGCTGATTCTCACGACGCCCCTGTCCCGCTCGTCCGCTCTCGGTCTATTCAGACTTCGACGCGTCCTTTGCGAGTTCTGCGAGCCAGGCCTCGTCGGCACGGCTCAACATCTTGTGCTGGCGCGCCCGCACGATCAGATCGGGCCGCTTGTGAAACGTGTTGCGTAACGCTTCACGTCTGCGCCATACATCGATTTCCTTGTGATGGCCGCCGAGCAGCACATCCGGCACACGCACGCCCTGATATTCCTCGGGACGCGTGTAATGCGGGCAATCCAGCAGCACATCGACGAAACTGTCCTGCACCGCCGACTGCGTGTCATTCAGCACGCCGGGCAGTTGACGGACCACCGCGTCCATCAGCGCCATCGCGGGCAGTTCGCCGCCGGACAGCACGAAGTCGCCGAGGCTGACTTCTTCGTCCACGATCCGGTTAATCAGGCGTTGATCGATCGCTTCGTACCGGCCGCACAACAGCACGAGGCCGGGCTCCTGCGCGAACCGCATCACGCGATCGTGATCCAGCTTCGCGCCTTGCGGCGACATCATCAGCACGCGCGTGGACGCGATGCCTTGCTCCTGCTGCGCTGCCTTGGCGGCTTCGATCGCGTCTTCGAGCGGACGCGCCAGCATCACCATACCGGTACCGCCGCCGTAAGGACGGTCGTCCACCGTGCGGTAGTTGTTCGAGGTGAAATCGCGTGGATTCCACGTCCGCAGACCGAAGCGCTCCTGCTTGACCGCCCGACTGGTGATGCCCCAGTCGGTCACGGCGCGAAACATCTCAGGAAAGAGCGTCACGGCATCGAACTGCATCGCTCTCTCCGTGTCTTGCTGATTCTGTTTAGTAATCGGCGTTCCAGTCGACGGCGATACGCTTCGCCGCCCGATCCACCGTCTTCACGTACACGCCGACGAAAGGAATGAGACGCTCGCCGGCGACGGCCCGGCCTTCCTTGTCGACGCTCGGGTATTCGATCCGTAGGATGGAATGCACGCCGTTGTCGATCATATCGGCAACGCGGCCCAGAGCCACGCCTGCTTCGTTTTCGACTTCCAGGCCGATCAGATCGACCCAGTAAAATTCGTCTTCGTCGTCGAGCTTCGGAAAATCGCTACGCGCGATATACACCACGTAGCCTTTCAGCGTTTCCGCCAGGTCGCGATTGTCGCAGCCCACGAAGCGCGCGGCGATGGTATCGGCATGCACTTTCGACTGCAGACAGCCCGCGGTTTTGCGCTCGCGGCCTTTGACGAGCCACCAGCGCTTCGCAGCGAGCAGCACGTCGCCGCCCGACTTGCCAGTCGCGTGCGGAACGACCTTGATCCAGCCCTTCAGACCGTATGCACCGGCGATATAGCCGACTTCGACGGCGTCGTCAGGGAGGGTCTCGACAGATTCGATCGCGCCTTCCGGCTTGGTCGCACCTGAAGCACCCGACGCACCTGAAACTTCCGCCGCCGCGCGGCGCGCGCCCGGCTTGCGGACGAACGGGCGGAACATGGCGGCTCCTGCATCTTGCCCCAGCTTCGGTTGGCTCGATGCACCTTCGCGGCCGTTGTGAGCATCACGCGAGGACATCAGCGAACCTTTGGGCAGATTTACAACGATTCGACGACTGCATCCACATGCCGCGACGCACGCGTATCGTCGACCGATCAGCTACTTAAGCAGCCGGCTGAGCAGCGGCAGCTTGCTTGACCAGACGCTCGACGGTCGGCGACAGTTGCGCGCCAACGCCTTGCCAGTAGGTCAGGCGATCTTGAGCGATCCGCAGCGATTCGCCCTTCGTGGCGACCGGGTTGTAGAAACCCACGCGCTCGATAAAGCGGCCGTCACGGCGGCTGCGCGAATCGGTTGCGACGATGTTGTAAAACGGATGCTTCTTCGAGCCGCCACGAGCCAAGCGAATGATGACCATGCTGAAATCCTTGAAAAACCGGGAACCGGGGTTCGGAACTATAATATCATGTTATGATATTATATATAGTTAGATTCCGAAGCTCTAACAAACACACTTAACGCATTTTTCGCGTGCTCGCTTTTCGCGTGCTCGTGTTACCCACGAGCCGTTTTTGCCTCGTTTTCAGCATGCAAGGACCCGAAGGAAAAGCCGCTAACGGCCAGTGCGACACTGTGACTTTCTGTCGGAGTGACTTTCTGTCGGAGCGCGCGGCGACCAGCGTAAAATCACGGCTCCGCGCGGGGGTTCCCTGGCGGCACCTCAAACGCCTCCGCCATCTCAATACCGTTTGCCGATGACTTTCTCGTCCGTCGCAACGCAAGCTGGCACCCGGCCCGCTCCGTCCTATTTCCGCTCGAAGACTCTGACGGCGGCGTTCGCCTTCCTGTTCGGCTATATCGGGCTGCATCGCTTCTACCTGTATGGCATGCGCGACAAATGCGGCTGGGCGCATATCGTCGGCATCGTTGCGGGGGCAATCGGCTTTTTGCTGCTTGCTACCACCGAACGCACCTCGATTCTCGGCTGGGTGCTTGCCATTCCCGGCGCGGTTTCGCTGCTGGCGGCGTTTTTATCGGCGATCGTCTATGGACTGCGGCCCGACGCCAAATGGGACGCGCAATTCAACGCTCACACCGGCCGCGAAAGCGATTCCGGCCGGACCGTCATCTTCGTCGTGATCTTCTCGCTGCTGTTCGGCGCGTTCCTGTTGATGACCGGCCTGGCCCTCACCTTCCAGACCTACTTCAAAGGTCAGGTCGAAGCCGCGAAAACGCGCTCTCAATAACGCTTAAAACAGGTCGAGCTGCGGATTGGGTGGCGCGCCCCTGCGTTTCACGGCTTCGAGCACCGGCAGTTTGAACCCCGACATATAGAGGATGCCGCGCAGCCGCGCCTTCATGCCGAGCCGCTTCGCCGCTTTGTCGAAACGCTGCTTGAGCATGTCGGCCCACAAACCCTCGCCCTTCATCCGCCCGGCGAAGTCCGAGTCGTAGTCCTTGCCGCTGCGCATGTCGCGCACGCGGCTCATCATGCGGTCCGCGCGATCCGGAAAATGCGCCGCACCACACCAGTCCTTGAACAGCGGCGCAACCTCCCAGGCAGACGCAGCATGATATAGCTCGCGCTCGTCGGGCCCGCCTCGGGGCAGGCTTCAGCACGCGCTCCATGTCCGGCTCGGTCATGAAGGGAATGACCGGCACGATGCTCACGTCCACCGGAATGCCCGCTTCCCTTCCGCTAGCGTGCGGATGGTGCGCAGACGCCGCGCCGGCGTGGCCGCGCGCGGCTCCAGCGTGCGCGCGATATCGGCATCCAGCGTCGTGACGGTGATGGCCGCGAACGGATGCACCGACTCACGCATAATTTCGATCACGCGCCGCGTGATGCGCAAGTCGCGCTCGACCGGCTGATAAGCGTCGGTGTTCACGCCCAGCGCGATCGGCTCCGGCTGATAACCCGGCTTGGCGAGTTCGCGCGTCAGCAATTCGCCGGCGTTGATCTTCGCGTAAATGCGGCTTTCGAAATCCAGGCCTGGCGACAGTCCGAGATAGCTGTGCATGGAGCGTGCAAAGCACAACCATGCTCGCAGCCGCGATACGGGTTCAGCGACACGCCGAACGGAATATCCGGCGAGTTGTTGTGCGTCAGGATGCTTTTGGCGCGCTCTTCGAACACCTGCGTGCGCAACGGCGGCGCGACTTCATCGCCGCTCTCGCCGTCTTCCGAAACGTGCAACCAGCCATCGTCCACGTGTTCGCGTTCGTCTTTTTCATAGAGACCCTGCATGCTCGTGACCGCGCCGCGCCCTTTCAACGGCGCGGGCGGCGCAACGGGATATTCGTGGTCGGACGCAGGCATTCCGGCAGCGAGTTTCGGTTAAAATACTGTACAAATATACAGATTTTACGCGCTGCGGCAACACCTGAATTCAGGACTCGACCGGAATAAAGAGCGTCTCCTTGATTTCCTCCACGACCACGTAGCTCTTCGACTGCACAGCGCCGGGTAACTGCAACAGGATGTCGCCGAGCAGCTTGCGGTAATCCGCCATTTCGCCGATGCGCACCTTGATCAGGTAGTCGAAATCGCCGGACACGAGGTGGCATTCGAGCACCTCGGGAATCTTCTGCACCCCGCGGCGAAACTGCTCGAACATGTTCTCGCTCTTGTGGTCCAGCGTGATCTCGACGAATACGAGCAACGCCGCGCCCAGTTGCGCAGGATTCACCCGCGCGTGATACCCCGTGATGACGCCGTCGCGCTCCATCCGTTTGACCCGCTCGATGCATGGCGTCACGGACAAACCGATCTGCTCCGCGAGGTCTTTCATCGCGATCCGGCCGTCCTGTTGAACGATGTTTAGAATCTTGTGATCGAGCTTGTCGAGCGCGCGGACCGGATTACGCTGTGTCCTCATGTTTTTCCTGAAAATCGATCAAATACAATAACTAAAACTATATCGACATCGATAGTATAGGCGTTAATACTATAAGAACATCCGTAGGATGCGTATAGAATGACTGACGAACGAATTCACGGGCGTTTCACCGAATCTGGACTGGAAAACTCATGCGTATCGTAATTCTCGGAAGCGGCGTCGTCGGTGTGACAAGTGCGTATTACCTTGCGCGCGCGAGCCACGAACTCACGGTCATCGACCGCACCTCCGGTCCCGCGCTGGAGACGAGTTTCGCCAACGCCGGACAGATCTCGCCGGGCTATGCATCGCCTTGGGCCTCGCCGGGCGGGCCGCTCAAGGCCGTGAAGTGGATGTTCGAGAAGCACGCGCCGCTGGCTATCCGGCTCGACGGCACGATGAATCAGTGGCAATGGATGTGGCAAATGCTGCGCAATTGCACGCAGGATCGCTACACAGTGAACAAGGGCCGTATGGTGCGTCTGGCCGAATACAGCCGCGACTGCCTCCAGGCATTGCGGGCCGATACCGGCATTCAGTACGAAGGCCGCACAGGCGGCACGCTGCAACTGTTCCGCACGCAGCAGCAACTCGACGGCGCAGCGAAGGATATCGCCGTGCTGAAGGACGCCAACGTGCCGTTCGAACTGCTGTCGGCCGAAGAACTGAAGAATGCCGAGCCGGCACTTGCCGCGGTGTCGCACAAGCTGACAGGTGGCCTGCGTCTGCCGAACGACGAAACCGGCGACTGCCAGATGTTCACCACGCGCCTCGCCGCGATGGCCGAAACGCTGGGTGTCAAGTTCCGCTATAACACCTCGATCGACGCGCTCGCCGTGAACAATGGCCGCATCGCGGGCGTGCAGTGCGGCGCGGAACTCGTGCAGGCAGACTCGTATGTCGTCGCGCTCGGGTCGTATTCGCCCAAGCTGCTAGGCGATCTCGTGAAAATTCCCGTGTATCCGCTCAAGGGTTACTCGATCACCGCGCCGATCGTCGATGCGCAGCGCGCGCCGGTTTCGACCGTGCTCGACGAGACGTACAAGATCGCGATCACGCGCTTCGACGACCGCATCCGCGTGGGCGGCATGGCGGAGATCGTCGGCTACGACAAGAACCTGAAGCAGGCGCGCCGCGAGCCGCTCGAAATGTGTGTGAACGACCTGTTCCCGGGCGGCGGCGATACGGCGAGCGCCACGTTCTGGACCGGTCTGCGCCCGATGACGCCGGACGGCACGCCGATCGTCGGCCGCACGCCGATCCCGAATCTCTTCCTCAACACCGGCCACGGCACGCTCGGCTGGACCATGTCGTGCGGTTCCGGCCAGTTGCTCGCCGATGTGATGTCCGGCAAACAGCCCGCGATCCGCGCGGAAAATTTGTCGGTGCATCGCTACATGGGCGATCGCGGCACGAAGACCCGCCCGAGCTACGCAAACGCGTAATTTACCCCGCTGTAAAACGACAACGGCACCTCGAAGGCGCCGTTGTCGTTTCGATTTCGAGCGCTGACGATGCGCCCGGTCGATCAGAACTGATCTTCGCTAAACGCAAGCACGCCTTGCTTCCCGTTCGCGTTGACGATCGACGCTTCGATCCCGGCGCATGCGACAGAATATGCTCGGCATAGAACTCGGCCGTGGCGATTTTCGCGCTGTGGAAGCGCTCGTCCTCGCGCAGTCTAGCGTGCGACACGAGCATTGTGCGCGCCATCTGCCAGCCGCACAGCACGGTGCCCGCGAACACCGCGTTCGGATCGCTCTTGAATTTGGCGACGACGAACTCCACCGTGCGCGCGAGCGACAGGCTGCCGGCGCTCAGATGGCGATGCATCGACTTGAACACCTGCCCGTCCACGTCCGCGAGCGCCGCGATGGTCTGATCGATCTGTGCGAGCAGCGCCTGCGCGGCGCGTCCGCGGTCGCGCGCGGTCTTGCGGCCGACGATCGTTCGCCTGAATCGCGGTCGTGCCTTCGTAGATCGGCAGAATGCGCGCGTCGCGCTAATGCTGCGCCGCGCCGGTTTCCTCGATGAAGCCCATGCTGTCGTGCACCTGCACGCCGATGCTCGCGACCTCGACGGACATTTCCGTGCTGAAACTCTTGATGATCGGCACGAGATACTCGTAAATGGCCTGGTGGCTGCGTGTCCTCGTCGGCGTTGGGCATGCGCGAGATCGTTGTGCGACGCCGCCACGTAAGCGAGCGCGACGCCTTCGGTGTAGGCGCGCATGGTCGAGAACATGCGGCGCATGTCCGGATGATGAATGATGCTCACCGGCTCCTTCGCGCTGCCATCCACGGGACGGCTCTGCACGCGGTCCTTCGCATACGCGACCGCCTGCTGATACGCGCGCTCCGCCACCGCGACGCCCTGCATGCCGACCGCGAAGCGCGCCGCGTTCATCATGATGAACTGTATTCGAGGCCGCGATTTTCCTCGCCGATCAGATAGCCGATCGCGCCGCCGTGATCGCCCTATTGGCAGCACCGCGGTCGGGCTCACCTTGATGCCGAGCTTGTGCTCGATCGACACGCAGTGCACATCGTTGCGCCCGCCGAGCGAACCATCTTCGTTCACGAGGAACTTCGGCACAATGAACAGCGAAATGCCCTTCACGCCTTCCGGCGCGTCCGGCGTGCGCGCGAGCACCAGATGCACGATGTTCTTCGCCATATCGTGCTCGCCGTAGGTGATGAAAATCTTCGTGCCGAACACCTTGTACGTGCCGTCACCTTGCGGCACCGCGCGCGTGCGCACCTGCGCGAGATCGGAGCCAGCTTGCGGCTCGGTGAGATTCATCGTGCCGGTCCATTCTCCGTCGATGAACTTCGGCAGATAACGCGCCTTCTGCTCGTCGCTGCCGGCAGTGAGCAGCGCTTCGATGGCGCCGTCGGTCAGCAGCGGGCACAGCGCGAACGACATGTTCGCCGCGTTGAGCATCTCGATGCACGGCGTCGCGATGAGCTTCGGCAAGCCCTGACCGCCGAACTCCGACGGATACATCACGCCTTGCCAGCCCCTTCGGCGAACTGGCGGAACGCGTCCTTGAAGCCGGGCGTTGTCGTGACTTCGCCGTTCGCTCATGCGCTCCGATTGCGGTCGCCCGCGACGTTGAGCGGCGCGACGACTTCGCCGCAGAAACGCGCGGCCTCCTCGACGACGGCCTGCGCCGTGTCGTAACTGCCGTCCTCGCAACCGGACATCGCGGCGATGCTGTCGAGATCGGCGAGTTCCTTCATCACGAACAGCATGTCCTTGACCGGGCGGTGTAGCTCATCTGGGTGTCTCCTCCTGCGTTAATTGAAATACAAAAAGAGCGCAACGATGTCGCGCCCTTTTTCTTCTATGCGTTTTTCACGACGCGTACATTCAGCCGAGTTCCTTCACGAGTTCGGGCACGACTGAGAACAAATCGCCGACGAGACCGTAATCGGCCACGCTGAAGATCGGCGCTTCCGGGTCCTTGTTGATCGCGACGATCACCTTTGAGTCCTTCATGCCGGCCAGATGCT
>LFLF01000054.1 GCA_001184395.1 Candidatus Paraburkholderia calva
GTTCGCCCGTAATGGGGGAAAGCGGGCCGCAGGCCCAGGCGCAACACCCTGGTGGACCGGAAATCCAGGCGCAAAGCCTCACTCACGATGAATCTGCCGCTGTTTGCGCCTGAATCGATGAATACAATCGGCTGCTTCAGCGTTGCCTTAATTCGGCGCGTTTCGCGTTAAGCACACGCTGAATATTCGCTTGAGCAGTCTAAAGAAATAACCGCTTTATTAAGCTGCATTGCACAAAGCTGCGCTCTCCGCCTTATGGGATACGATCATCGGGATAACGATGATTCGCTTTCTCTAAAATTATCCTATGCTAAAAGCACGGCGAACGTATGTTGTTCAAAAGAAAACGCACCAGTGCCACCGTGCAGTTAAACGTCCAGGCGCTTCAAGGGCATTCAGATGAGGAGTACGCGATGCAAGTAACACGACACTTAAATATGGAATTGTGGCACGCCACGGTGCCGACTTATGTAGTCAGCTATTTCTTCCTGTTGCTGCTATTGGCATACGAAGCCTGGCGTGTTGGATCATGGGTCGCGGTGAACGGCTTCAACTTCATGAACTTCAATGCCATGGGCTACGAGTTCGCGTTGATGATCGCCGTGTTCTGCATGCAGGTGATCGTGGAAATCGCGTTCCTCGCGGGCGCCGTGTTGATCAAGCACAAGGATGTCGGTCATCGGCTTGCCAATTTGCTAGCGGGTTTGTTCTGTTCGATGGTCGTGCTCGGTTTCGACCTCGCACTGCAATACGGCTTGAGCGGAAGCTAAACTTGTTTGGCGAATAGTTTGACTATTCGCGTCTGGAAAATCAAAAGCCAGTTGCTGCAACGCAAGCGGTTTTTTATTGTCTGCAATAACGGGCAAACGCTGTCGTATTTTTAGCAACCCGCAGCATTATAGGCAACGCAGGCGGTTTTTCTGACCGTTCTTCATAGAATTTTCGATCGGCGTTTTTAAGCGCGCTGCGCAGTCCTTCTTCGACGACCGGATGATAAAAAAGCAGCTTGAGCAATTCATCCAGCGTCAGTTCTAGTTGCACGGCCCAGGCGAGTAAATGACCGATATTTTCCATCGCCGGCCCGCAGCCTTGCGCACCCCGCGCAGCTTGCCGGTTTTGGCGTCGGCATAGACGGGCAGCAGGCCGTGGTTCTGACGCATCACGCGGCTGCGTCCCTGCGATTCGAACGAGACTTCGCTTGTCACCGTCATCTCCTGTCGAGGTCGTCGTAGGACGCGCCCACGCTTACCACCTGCGGTTCGCAAAATACGATGGAGAATGGCACCTTGCGTTTGACTGCCCGCACGTTCGGATAACGCGCGGCATTGTCGCCCGCGAGCTTGCCTTCGTCGGCGGCATCATGCAGCCAGAGGCGCGTGCCGTCGCAATCGCCCGCGATGAACACGGTGCTGTGTCGCCGCAACGCATCGTCGTTTCGTCGAATAGCGGCACACCCTTGTCGTTCAATTCGATGTCTGCATTCTCCAGCACGAGCGCCTGCAAATTCGGCGCGCGCCCGGTTGCCGCGAACGAGGTCGAAGGGTCTTGCGGCGCGCCCGGCCATCGGGCGTTCTGAAGTGCATATACGGCTTGTCGTCGCGCAGGCTCATTTCGTCGAATTTCGCGGCCGGGTCGAAATAGAACGCGTCGGCGAGAATGCCGGCGAGCGTGTCGCGCACGGGTGTATCCGTCAATAATGCCGCGACGCTGCCGCCCTTCGCGAACATGAAGATGTCGAGATCCAGCCGCGTGAGCGCCTGACCGAGTTCGAGCGCAATCGGCCCCGCGCCGAACACGGCAATGCGGCGCGGCAGCATGCGAAGTTCGAACAGTTCGTCGCTCGTGATCAGTTTGTCGCCGAAGACGCGAAGCTCATTTGGGACGAACGGCGCCGCCTCCACTGCGATGACCACGCGCTGCGCCGTCACGCGCGTATGGTTGCCGACGATCAGCCGAGCGGGCGCTTCGAAGCGGGCCTGTCCGCGTACGATATCGCCTTCGGCTATCGACTCGACTTCTTTCACGACGCCGTTGACGAAGTGGTCGCGTTCGCGTCGCACGTACTCAAGCACGCAGCGGATATCAGCCTCAAGCGCATGCGTGCCTTCCGCATGCGTGCCTTCGATGCCGCGCGGCGCGAAGCGCGTGCATCGTGCAGCCCGTTGGCGGCGGCAAGCAGCAGCTTCGACGGTATGCAGCCGACGCGCGCGCAGGTCGTGCCGAATTCGCCGCTTTCGATCAGCACGGTTCTCACGCCCGTTTCGCAGGCCGCGCGATAGGCGGCCATGCCCGCCGTGCCCGCGCCCATCACGGCGACATCCACGTTGACTTCTTTCATTCGAATCCCCGCTGGTTTCTTTATGGTTCGCCGCGCATCGAGCGAGGCGCATTCAGCCGTTGTCCGCAAAGCCCGGATAAAGCGTCATGCCGCCATCGACGAACAGCGTCGTGCCGACCACGTAATCGCTGTCGTCGGAGGCGAGCCACACGGCCACGCGGCCGATGTCCTCGACTTCGCCCACGCGGCCATAGGGAATCAGCGTCAGCAGCTTGTCGAGCGCTTTCGGCGAATCCCACGCGTCCTTGTTGATCGGCGTGCGGATCGCGCCGGGTGCGATCGAGTTTACGCGGATACGCTGCGGCGCGACTTCCTGCGCGAGCGACTTCATCATCATCTGGATGCCGCCTTTCGACGCTGCGTAATTCACATGTCCGGCCCACGGAATGACTTCGTGCACGGAACTCATGCAGACGATCTTGCCGAGCGCTTTCGACACGGCGCGCGGCCCGCGCCGCTCGAATTCGTGCACCGCGCGGCGCGCGGTCAGAAACTGCCCGGTGAGGTTGGTGTCGATGACCCGGTGCCATTGATCGAGCGTCATCGTGCGGAACGCGGCGTCCTGTTGCAGGCCGGAATTCGCCACGACGATATCCACGGTCCCGTAACGGCGGATTACGGCGTCGAACATCGCATCGACCTGCGCTTCGTCGGCAACGTCCGCGCCGACCGCGAATGCGTCGCCGCCCTGCGCGACGATCTTCGCGGCAAGCTGCTCGGCCGGCTCCGCGTGCGAGTGATAGTTGATGGCGACGCGAGCGCCGGCGTCGGCGAGCGCCTGCGCCACGCCTTCGCCGATGCCGGAACTCGCGCCGGTCACGAGCGCAATCTGGCCTTGCAGCGGTTTATGCATGGGACGTTCCCTCGAAAAAGCCTGTCAGCCTCAAAGCAAGGCGCGTGCCCACCGCGCAGACCGATCGCGCGCGCAGGCTACCCGGAACGGCGCGATCGGCCGATAATGCGCCGGCGCGGCGTGTCCGACCATCACTTCATCATCGTATTTCCATGAAATCATCCGGCCCGCGCGGCGCCTGGCGGCGCTTGCTGCTCATCGCGTGGCTCACTTGCCACATGTCTGTGGCATATGCCGTCAGCGCCTACGATGCGCTCAACGCGCCCGTTCCCGCGCTGCCCAACGGAACGCGTACTGCAGCTGCCGGTCGGCGACGTGCGGGACGCGGCGCGGCTCGTGGTTACCGTCGCGACGCCGGACGGCGCGGGACCATTTCCGCTCGCCGTCGTCAACCATGGCGGGACCGGCGGCAAGCCGCCATCGTCGCTGCCGCGCCAGCATCTGAGCTATCTGGCCGACTATTTCCTGTCTCGCGGCTATGCCGTCGTCCAGCCGATGATGCGCAGTTACGGCGGATCGAGCGGTGCGCTGCGCGTCTACGACTGCGATTTGCTGGCACTCGGCAACGATTCGGTGAGCAATCTGGATGACGTCATCGCCTTCATGCGCCAGCGGCCGGAAGTGGACGGCTCGCGTATCGTCGTGACGGGGAAAGTCTGGGCGGCTGGAACAGCCTCGCGCTCGGCGCGCGACATCCTGCCGGGTTGAAGGGCGTGGTGAGTTCGCCGGCGGCGCGCGCACGCGCGAATGCGCCGCCGGCGATGCTCAACTGATCGATGCGAGTGGCGCGCTCGGCGCACGCGTGCGGGTGCCATCGCTCTGGCTATTTGGCGATAACAACGCGATCTTTCTTGTCGCCACCTGGGTGCGCGATGTACGAGCACTTCACCGCCGCGGGCGCACCTGCCGAACTCGATGCGTACGGCCGCTTCATGAGCGATTCGCACAAACTGCTGGGATCGTGGGAAGGGCTGCGCATCTGGACGCCGCGTCTCGAGGCATTCCTCGCGCGCATCGGCATGCTGTCGGCGGCGCTGCATCCGGAATACATGCCGATGCGGCTGCCCGAGGCGTCCGGCTATACCGCCGTCTGCGAGAAGAGCGTGTCGTCTACCCATGACGGATTTGATCCGCTGACGTAGGCGTTGCGCGATTGCGAGCGCAGTGGCCCGGCGTGCCGCTTGTATGCGGTGGACGATCGCATCGTCTGGAAGCGCACGGGACCGCCCGCTACTGCCTATGCCGCGCTGACGAACATACAGGCGGTGCCGTATCTGGACGCAGCGGGCCGCGCGGGCTACGGGAAATTTCTCGCCGTGCCGCGTCCGCGCGCCTTCGCGATCGCGCCGAACGGCGCGTGGTCGGTCGCATCGGCGCTGGAGCATTTCAGCCAAGAGAACAGCGGCTGCGCGCTCTATGCCGTCGATGTCGACGTCGTCTGGCGCGGGCGCGGGCCTCGGCCGCTCAGGCGGCGAGCAAGCCCTGATACACCTCTGCGTAACTCAGCGCCGCCGCCGCCCAGCCGAAGTTCTGCGCCATCGCGCGCTTGACGACGGCTTTCCACTCCGAACGGCGCGATTTCAGCGCAAAGGCGCGGCGGATCACGGCGACAATGCCCGGCGCGGTCGAAGGTGTCGAACACGAAGCCGGTCGCGAGATCGTCGGCGAGATTTTCGAGCGAACTGTCCACAACCGTATCCGCGAGTCTGCCGACCCGGTGCACTAGCGGTGGCGAGCCGTAGACGAGCGCGTACAGCTGCGTGAGTCCGCATGGCTCGAAGCGCGACGGCACCATCACCACGTCGCTGCCCGCGATGATCGAATGCGACAGGGTCTCGTCGAAGCCGAGTTCCACCGCCACCGCGCCGGGATGCGCCGCTGCCGCGTTCTTCATGCCGGTTTCGAGCGTCGCGTCGCCGGTGCCGAGCACGACGCGCTGGTCGCCGCGCTGGACGATATCCGGGACCGCCGAGAGCAGCAGATCGAGGCCTTTCTGCTCCGTCAGACGGCTGACCACGCCGAACAGCAGCGCGTCGTCGTCATGCGCGAGGCCCATGCGCTCCTGCAGCGCGGTCTTGCATTTCGATTTCGCCGATGGCTTCGCGGCCGTGTATCTCGCGGCGATGGCGTCGTCGATGGATGGACTCCAGATCGAATAATCGACGCCGTTCAGAATGCCGCTGATGTCGTGCGTGCGCGTTTGCAACAGGCCGTGCAAACCCGTGCCGTGCGCCTGCGTCTGAATCTCGCGGGCGTAGGTCGGACTGACGGTGGTGATGCGGTCGGCGTAATAGAGGCCAGCCTTCAGAAACGATACGTGCCTACGTGCCGTAGAACCCGACGCCGTCCACCGCCTAGAAGGCGCCCGGCAGTTGCAGCGCGCCGAATTCTGAAGTGGCGAAGGTGCCCTGATGCGCGAGTCCCGCATGCCAATCGTGCGCGTGCACGATATGGATATGCGCCCGCCGCGATGCGCGCGGCGGTCCAGCCGAGCAGCGCGAAGCGGCGGTCGTTATCCGCATACGGACGATGCGACGCGTTGAGGTACGGATTGCCCGGGCGGTCGTAGGAGGCATCGGCGCGTACCACGTACACACCATGACGCCGTGCGGCTCCAGCACGCCGCGCTCGAGCCGCACATTGCTGAGCCCGAAGGTCGGGCCGAGATCGGCGACCGTCTCCAGATCCTTCAGCCCGTCGAGCACGGCCGGAAAACCGGGCAGCACGACGCGCGCGTGCGTCGTGCGTACCCAGTTGCGTTTGCGCGAGCGGCAACGTGCCCACGACGTCGGCGAGTCCGCCGGTTTTCAGCAGTGGAAACATTTCGGCTGCGGCATGCAGTACACATACGGTCATCGGCGCCCCCCATCGGCTTGGTTGACTACGTGTTCTGAAACGTGGCGAGCGGCGGCCGTCGTCCTACTTCTGTAGCCGCTGCAACGCGTCGCGCGTGACGAGCACGACGCCGGAATCGGTGCGGAAGAAGCGTGCGGCGTCTTCCTCCGGATCCTCGCCGATCACGAGACCTTCGGGGATCGTGCAGCCGCGGTCGATCACCACGCGCTGCAATCGACAACTCGGCCTGACGGTCACTTGCGGCAACAAGACTGCCTCATTGATGTTACAGAACGAGTGCACCCGCACGGCCGACGAGAACACCGACTTCGATACCTGCGACCCCGAAATCACGCAGCCGCCGCACACCAGCAGATTGGTGATCGTGCCTTGCTGCCGTTCAGGTCGCGTACGAACTTGCCTGGCGGCAACTGTTCCTGACTGGTCCAGATCAGCCATTTGCGGTCGTACAGATCGAGCTCGGGGATGGTCGAGGCGAGATCGAGGTTGGCTGACCAGTACGCATCGACGGTGCCGACGTCGCGCCAGTAAGCGGGCGCTTCCTGATCGCTGCTCGACGTCACGCACGACATGCTGAACGGATGCGCGATCGCCTTGTCCATGGTCACGATGCGGGGAATAATGTCCTTGCCGAAAGTCGTGATCGGTGTTGGTGGACATGATGTTCTCTTCCAGTATCTGGTACAGATACTGGGCGCTGAACACATAGGTGCCCATGCTTGCCAGCGCGATATCCGGCTTGCCGGGCATCGCGGGCGGATCGGCGAGTTTTTCGAGAAAGTCGATGACGACGCGGTTTCATCGACGTGCATCACGCCAAACGCCACCGCGTCCATGCGCGGCACCTCGATGCAACCCACGGTGCAATCCGCGCCGCTTTCCACATGGTCGAGCAACATGCGCATGTAATCCATCTTGTAGATATGATTGCCCGCCAGCACCACGACGAACTCCGCGCCGATGGAGCGCACGATGTCGAGGTCTGATACACCGCGTCAGCGGTGCCGCGATACCAGCTCGAATCGACGTGCTGCTGCGCTGGCCAGATATCGATGAACTCGTTGAACTCGCCGCGCAGGAAACCCCAGCCGCGCTGGAGGTGGCGAATCAGCGAATGAGCCTTCCTTGTATTGCATGACGACTGCGATGCGCCGAATGCCCGAATTCAGGCAGTTTTCAGGCAGTTGGACAAGGCGAAATCGATGATTCGGTATTTGCCGCCGAAGTGCACGGCGGGTTTGACGCGCTTGTCGGCGAGCAGCCCGAGACGGGTGCCGTGCCCCCGGCGAGGACGATTGCGAGGGTCGACCTCTGTAAGAGGGTCGACTTCTGTAAATTGGTGCGATTCTTCGACAGCGTCTCCATGTTAGCCTCCTGATTTACCTGCGACGTTGATGGTCTACTTACGTTTTCGTTTGTTTCGTCCTCGATATGCCTGTGCGCGGCGGGTCGGCGCGTTTGAGTCGTGCGTGCGCATGGCCGTCTGCGCGCGTTCGTGCGATTACGTACGTGGAAGCATTATCCGGCGCGCGCTCTTTTTCGTGTGAGATTCGTTCGGGCGAGGCGGCGTTTTTTTGATCGTTTTTTTGATCGATGCCATCGAGCGGCAAAGCAAGGCGTGTGCCGAATATCGCCAGAACGATCGACTGCAGCCGGAGGCGTGTTGCACGCGCGAGAGCCTTTCATACCATTTTGCAGGCCGATCGATTTCGTCGCTCGACAAACCACGCACCGGCAATCTATAACGGTCCACGGCCATGCCGCAGTGCGTCGAAGCGCGGCACAATGGCGGAATGCAGGTTCGTAGCTGCTCGTCAGCCATTCCGTGGGACGCTGCGGTTACGAAGTGCCGCTGTGCACCAGCTGTCAAAACGCCGCTATGCCCATGCGGCCTTTGCAGGACGAGCGATTTGTCAGACCGAAGCCCTCGCCACTGAGAATCAAAACATGAACAACGTCCTGAGCATTCAATCCCACGTGGTCTTCGGTCACGCGGGCAATAGCGCGGCGGTCTTTCCCATGCGGCGCCTCGGGGTGAACGTGTGGCCGCTCAACACGGTGCAGTTCTCCAACCACACGCAGTACGGGCGCTGGACCGGCGAAGTGTTCGAGGCGGCGGAACTGGAGGACATCATCGACGGCATCGGCGCGATCGGCGTGCTGGCGCGCTGCAATGCCGTGCTGTCCGGCTATCTCGGCGCGCCGGAGCAGGGTCGCGCGGTGGTCGAGATTGTGAAGACCGTCAAGGCGGTCAATCCGCGCGCGCTGTTCTTCTGCGATCCGGTGATGGGCACGACCGGCGGTTGCACCGTTGCGCCGGGCATCGAGGATTTTCTCGTGACCACCATGCCCAAAGTCACCGACGCGATGATGCCCAACCACATCGAACTGGAAAAGCTCGCCGGACGACCCATCGAAACGGTGGAGGAGGCGGTCGATGCCTGCCGCGAGATCATCGCGCGGGGGCCGCGCATGATTCTCGTCAAGCATTTGCTAGACCGCAACAGCCGCGCCGACACCTTCAACATGCTGGCGGTCAGCCCGAGCGAGGCGTGGTTCGCGCAGCGTCCGCTGTATCCGTTCGCGCGTCAGCCGGTAGGCGTGGGCGATCTGACGAGCGCGGTGTTCGTCGCGCGCACGCTGCTCGGCGACTTGCTGCGCAATGCGCTCGAACATACGCTCGCGGCTGTTAACGCGGTGGTCAAGGCGACTTATGAAGCGGGGCGCTATGAACTGGAGATCGTCGCGTCGCAGGACGAGATCGCGAAGCCGACCGACCGGTTTCCCGCCATCCGCGTGATGGGCGTCGAGACAGAAAAGCGCAAGTAGGGCGGCCCGGGATTTACCCGCAATTCGTAAATAACAAATCTATTCGTCTTTGACAAACGAATGACTCGCGCCGAATATCGCTCGATATCGAGCACACGGAGCGAGACACCGACATGGCTAAGGCATTCGCGTCCCAGGCGGACCTGCAAGAGAAGCAGGTCACTTTCACGCAACTCTCCGAGAACGTTTACACCTACACAGCGGAAGGCGATCCCAATTCGGGCGTGATCATAGGCGACGATGCCGTGCTGATCGTCGATACCACCGCGACGCCTGCCATGGCGCAGGACCTCATCGCGAAGATTCGAAGCGTCACCGACAAGCCGATCAAGTACGTCGTGCTATCGCATTACCACGCGGTGCGCGTGCTGGGCGCATCGGCGTATTTTGCGGAAGACGCGCAGCAGATCATCGCGAGCCGGGGCACCTACGAGATGATCGTCGAGCGCGGCGAAGCGGACATGAAATCGGAGATCGAGCGCTTCCCGCGTCTGTTCGCGGGCGTGGAAACCGTGCCGGGCCTGACCTGGCCCACGCTCGTGTTCGAGCACAAGATCACGCTGTGGTTC
The DNA here is from genome assembly GCA_001184395.1 of Candidatus Paraburkholderia calva. Taxonomy (GTDB): domain Bacteria; phylum Pseudomonadota; class Gammaproteobacteria; order Burkholderiales; family Burkholderiaceae; genus Caballeronia; species Caballeronia calva. Next base: position 9,446 of record LFLF01000054.1, read on the forward strand.
GGCAAGCTCGAAGTGCGGATCACGCATCCGGGCGCGGGACACACGAAGGGCTATACTACGGTCGTCTGGCTGCCGTCGCAAAAGGTGCTGTTCTCAGGCGATCTGGTCGAATATGACGCCGCCTGTTATTGCGGTGATGCGCAACTCGAGGAATGGCCGGCGACGCTCGAGGTGTTGCGCAGTCTGGGAGCGCACAAGCTCGTGCCGGGGCGCGGTCCCGCTCTGCTGAATCCCGCCGATGTGCGCCGCGGGCTCGACTACACCCGCGACTTCGTTACGACGCTGCTGCAAGCCGGCAAGGACGCCGCCGCGCAGAAGCTCGACCTGAAAGGCGCGATGGCGCTCGCCCGCCGGTCGATGGACCCGAAGTTCGGTCACGTCTTCATCTACGAGCATTGTCTGCCGTTCGACGTGTCGCGCGCCTATGACGAGGCGAGCGGGATCAGGCATCCCCGCATCTGGACGGCCGAACGCGACAAGGAGATGTGGGCCGCGTTGCAGGACTGAGCGCTCGCCGGCAGCACGTTGTCAGGCGACGGCCGAAGCGGCCCGTACAGCGGCCGCCGCCATTGCCTTGAAATTCTCGGGTTTGGCAAATTCCAGATATTGGGCCTGCATCTCGGGCGTAAGGAATTCGAGCATGGTCGGGTTGTCGATCCAGAACTCGATCACGTCGAAGAAGTTCTTGCCGCGCGTGCAGCGCACCGCGCGCCAGCCTTCGCATGCGCCGATGGCAAGCACTTCGTCCGCGCCCATTGGCGTCGCGATGGCCATGTGAAACGCGCTGTAGCGCGACGGCTCGGCATCGCCCGCGCCGAAACACTCACGCTGTCTTCCAGATTGCCGCCCGGCGTGATCACGCGATCGTGCGGATATACCTCGATGATGGTGCCGCGATCGTTACCCGCCACGGCCATCCACGAATCCGGAAACGACGGGAAGGGCGCGGCGAAACCGCCCCACAGTTCTGCGAACACGTGCGCGACGTTGCGGATCGCGGGCGGGAATGGAGGCGTGGAAGATCATCGTAGGGCTCCGGTGTAAAAATTGCGACGCTGTGCCATGCCGTAGTCGATGCGTAGTCTTGTAGAGACCTTTGGTGTGAACGTTTTCAAATGCGCCTGCGCTCAGCGTTTATCCGACAGGCGCTGGAAAAACAGCAGGTCGAGTTCGGGCGCCTTGCCCGTCAGCGAAGTAAGTAATGCATGCGTTTGCCCCCGGAGGTGAGTCTGATGATTGAACCAGTGCGTAAGCGCGGGCGCGAGCGCTTGCGTGAACAACTCCGGCATGCTCACCCGCTTGTAGCTGATCGTGCCTGAAAGCGCTTGCGGCGTGAGCGCGGCGACATAGCGCACGATGCGCGCATCCTCCTAGCGCCGTGCGGCGTCGAGCGCTTCGAAGCGATCGAACAGGATCGTGTCGAGCCGCTCGGGTGGCGCGCCTTCGCCGGTGAAGCGGTGCATCCACACGCGGTCCGTCACAAGCAGATGATTGAGCGTGCCATGCACGGACTTGATGCCATGCACGGACTTGAAGAAGGCGCCGCGATCCGCGCGCTCGGCATCGGGCAAGGCGCGCGCGGCCTCGTATAGGCGCGCGTTGGCCCAGGCGTTGTAGCGCGCGAACATGTCGAAGTGCGTCTTCAGTAGGTCCTGCATGGTTGGTCTCCGTCATGCGTGAAAGCGCGCGAGATCGGCGGTGAGACGCGCGGCGTCGCTCAGAAAGATACCGTGCGGCGCATTTTCGTACACGACGAGGCGCGCATCGAGCATCAGTTGGGCCGTGCGGCGCGACGTGAGTTCCAGCGGATTCGATACATCGCAGTCGCCCTGCACGATGAGCGCCGGCACATTGATATGCTGCAACTTGGCGCGGAAGTCGCCGCGCATCACGGTGTCGTTGCATTCGAACAGCGCCTGATGCGAGGTGCGCAAGGCCATCTCGCGTATCCAGCCGATCGTCGCCTCCGATACGCGCGGGCCCGCGAAAGACCGCGAGTTGTCCGCGAGCCATTGCGGATAGTCGGTCAGGAGATCGCGCTGGAACGCCTCTGCATACTCACGCGGAACGCTTTTCGGGATGATCGGGCGCGGCGCTCAGCATCGGCAAGGTCGAGGCGATCAGCGCGAACCGTTTTACGCGCGCGGCGCCGTGACGCGTGAGATAACGCACCGCTTCCGCGCCGCCCATCGAATAGCCGGCCAGCGTGATGCCGTCGAGATCGAGTGTGTCGATCACGGCCGCGAGATCGTCGGCGAGCGTGTCGTAGTCGTAGCCGCTGCCGGGATCGCTCGAACGGCCGTGGCCGCGCCGGTCATACTCGATGCAGCGAATGCCCTGGCGCACGAGCGGCGGCATCTGATCGGCCCACATGTCGCTCGGCAGCGAATAGCTCGCGACGAAAACTATTGTTTTGCCGGTACGCGTGCCGTCGTGCCAGTCGCGATAGAACAACGCTGCGCCGTCGCGCGTGCAGATGAAGTTTGCGGCCATGATCGTCTCCATGTCGGTGAGGGAAGCGGTGCATGGAGGCATCGTCGCGTTGAGGCGCACGCGCGGCAATTACGCGAGAGGTAAGCGGCGTGCGCAAGCCTGCTAGAGCGGGACAAAAAAAGGCCACCCGAGGATGGGTGGCGAGAGTGCGTCCGGTTGCGAGACATCCGGGTCGAGATCGGACGCTGAGGAGACAAGACAACGGGGTCAGTATCGCAAAGGGGGGCGCATCCTCAATCTTCCAAAGCGAAGTAGTGAATTTCAGTCGCGTTTCGTTGGAATGTGGCCGGAAATATCAGTAATCCGAAGCGTAATACTGCGATGCCGTGTTGCGCGCCGGGACGTCGTTGGTGGAAACGTTGCGGCGTCATGCTGTGTATCCGTCGAAATGCACATGCGATGAAAAAAGCCACCTGCAGGGGGCTTTCCGTGCAACGCGCGCAGCGCTCAGTCCGCCAGCAAAAATTCGACGATGGCTGATCCCGTGCCGCCCGCGCCGATCAGCAGCGCGCGCTTGCCTTCGGACTGGCAGCCCGCCGCGCGCAGGGCTGCGACCATGCCCACGCCGTCGGACGTGCCGCTGTGCCAGGTGCCGTCCGCGTTGCGCTTGAGCATGTTGGCCGCGCTGAGAAACGCGGCCGCGTCGGTCAACGACTTGCAGAACTCGGTGGCCGAGACGGCGAAGAAGGTCGCGAGATCGGCCGGCGCGACGTGCGTGGGCACCACGATCGCGTCCGTGCGGCGCGCGCATCGACGCCGTGACGCCCGACGGCGATTTCACCTGCGCGATCGGATCGCCGACGATGTGATAGACGCGCGTCGCGCCGCTCAAATCCGCATCGAGCGATGCGGAAAAAGATGTGTCCTGCGCCATGCCTCCACTGCCTCCTGTATATGACTCGCGCTGGTGTTTTCGCCGCGCGAGCCGGAGGTCTGAAAAAATTGTCAATCATTTTTGACGAATCCTAGTTGAAATTGGAATAGGATTCGTCAAAAGCATGTTTGGTCGATGGCAACTAACTGTCGATTTTTACATCATCAGAAAACTGGAGGAGCACACGGATGAACCAAAAACGGTTGCGCTCAAACGGACGATGCGAACCTCGACGGAGCGAAACAATGGTGGAGACGCTCGGCAATCTCGGTTAGAACGAGGCATTTGATGTAGTGGTCGTGGGCGCGGGCGGCGCGGGCATGTCGGCGGCGCGTGCTGCTGGTGAAAAGCACGGAGTATGTCGGCGGCACGACGGCTTATTCGGCCGGCACGACATGGATTTCCGTGTCGAAATACGCGCCAAATGTTAATCACGAAGACACCTCCACGAATGCGGAAGCGTTTCTGACGTGCGCCGTGGGCGAGTACAGCAGCGCTGCAATGCGCCGCGCGTTCCTCGATGCGGGTCCGAAAGCGGTCGCGTACATCGAGGCGAATTCGGACGTGAAGTACCGCGCCCGCCCGTTCCATCCCGACTATCTGTCCGAATTGGAAGGCTCGACTCTGCGCGGCCGGGCGCTGGAGCCGCTGCCTTTCGATGGCCGCAAGATCGGTCACGCCTTCTCGCTGATCCGTTCGCCCATCCCCGAATTCACCGTGCTGGGCGGCATGATGGTCGATCGATCGTGACGACGTGAATCATCTACTCAACATGACGAAGTCGGCGGCATCGTTCGCGCATTCGGCGAAGCTGCTCGCGCGTCATGCGTGTGACGTCTGAGTTCGGCGCACGGCACGCGGCTCGTGATGGGCAACGCGCTGATCGAGCGCCTGCTGCATTCGCTGCTGGAAAAGGGCGTGACGGTGCTGACCGCCACGCGCGTCGAAGCGCTGCACAGCGTCGCAAACGGCATCGATGCCGTCACGCTGCGGCATATCAACGACACGCGGCGCATCGCCGTGAAAGGCGGCTTGATTCTCGCGAGCGGCGGATTCAACCGGCATCCGCAGCGCCGCAAGGAGATGCTGCCGTGCGCCGATCCGGCGGGCGTGGTGTCCCGGTGGGCCAGGACACACCGGCGGCGCGCAGGATCTGGCGCTTGCCGCGGGCGCGATGTCGAATGCGTTCTGGGCGCCGGTATCTATCCGCAAGCGCGCCGACGGCACGACTGCCGTGTTTCCGCACTTCATCATGGATCGCGGCAAGCCGGGCATGATCACGGTCGATCAGCGCGGCAAGCGTTTTCTCAACGAGAACACGTCGTATCACCTGTTCGGCATCGCGATGCAGAAAGCCAACGAAACGACGCCTTCGGTGCCCGCGTATCTCGTCACGGATGCCGAAGGATTGCGCAAGTACGGTCTCGGCATGGTGCGCCCGGGCAGCAAGGGCTTCGCGCCGTTTCTCGCCGCCGGTTATCTCACGCAGGTGGACACACTCGACCAGCTCGCGGAGCAGCTCGGCATCGACAAGGCGGGACTTGCGGATAGCGTCGCGCGGATGAACCGCTATGCGCAGACCGGGGTGGACGAAGATTTCCAGCGCGGCACGACCGCGTATCATAACGCCAACGGCGACGCCAACTGGAGCGGCCCGAACAAGTCAAGTGCCTCGGACCGATCACGCGCGCGCCGTTCTATGCGATCCGGCTCTATCCCGGCGATATTGGCGCGGCGACCGGCCTCGCCACCGATACCAACGCCGAGCGTGTTTGATCGCGAGGACCGGCCCATTGGCGGCCTGTACGCGTGCGGCAACGACATGCAATCGGGGGGTAATGGGCGGGGCGTTTATCCGGGGCCGGGCATTACGCTCGGGCCAGGGCTGGCATTCGCGTATCTCGCGGCGCGCCATGCGGCGGCGCGAGCGCAAGCGAAAATGAAACTCGATTGCGATGTCCTCGTGCTCGGCTCGGGTGCGGGCGTCTTTCGACGGCGGTCACGGCGGCGTCCTGCGGCCTGTCCGTGATCGTCTGCGAGAAAGAAGACGTTTTCGGCGGCCCGACGGCGTGGTCCAGCGGCTGGACGTGGATTCCGCGCAATCCGCCGGCTAAGCGCGCCGGCATCGTCGAAGATGCGGATGCGCCGCACACCTATCTGAAGAACGAACTCGGCGCGCACTACGACGCGGCGAAAGCCGATGCGCTGATCGAACACGGTCCGCGCATGGTGGAGTTTTTCGAGCGCCATACGGCGTTGTGCTTCATCGACGGCAATCGCATTCCGGATTTTCATACGACGCAGGGCGCGGCGACTGGCGGGCGTTCCGTCTGCGCGATGCCCTTCGACGGACGCGAACTCGGCGCGCTGATCGGCAAGCTGCGCCCGCCACTCGAAGAGATGACGATCAAGGGCATGGCGATCGCGTCCGGCCAGGATCTCGCGCATTTTTTGAACGCGACGCGCAATGCGCGTTCGGCGTGGCACGTGACCAAACGCTTCGCGGCGTTCGCGTGGCACGCGCTGCGTCACGGCCGCTCGATGCATCTCGTCAACGGCAATGCGCTGGTCGCGCGCCTGCTCAAGTCGGCGGCGGATCGCGGCGTGCAGTTGAAGACGGGGGCGAAAGCCGTTGCGCTGATTCGCGACGGCAAGCGCGTGAGCGGCGCACGGGTCGAGATCGATGGCGTGATGTACACCATCGAGGCGCGTCGCGGTGTGGTGCTTGCCTGCGGCGGTTATCCGCACGATCCGAAGCGGCAGGCGCAGACCTTCGCCTACACGCCGCACTGGTCCGCCGCGCCGAAGACTAATACGGGCGACGGCACCGGCATGGGCGAGGCGGTCGGCGCGCGTTTCGACGGCACACTCGAAGCCGCCGCGGCGTGGGCGCCCGTGTCGCTCGTGCCGGAAGCGGGCGGGACGTCGCGTTTGCGCATCTGATTGAGCGCGCCGAGCCCGGCGTGATTGCGGTGACGTGTGCGGGCAAGCGTTTCACCAACGAAGCGTCGTCGTATTACGACTTCGTGTCCACGCTGATAGGCACGACGAAGCCGAGCGAGGAAGCGTGCGCGTGACTCATCTGCGATCACCGGTTTCAGCGGCACTTTGGGCTGGGATTCGCCAAGCCGTTTCCGCTCGGCGGCTACGAGCGCTCGGGGTATCTGAAAAGCGCGCCGTCGCTCGAGGCGAGCGCGCGGCAATGCGGCATCGACGCGCGTGGTCTTTCGGACACCGTGGCCGCCTACAATACCTACGCGAAAGACGGCTTCGATCCGCAATTTCACAAAGGCTCGACGCCTTACAACTCCGTACAGGGCGATGCATCGCACGGACCGAACCCGTGTCTCGCGCCGATCGTCGACGGCCCGTTTCACGCGGTCAAGCTCGTGCCCGGCAGTCTCGGCACTTTCGCCGGACTCGCCACCGACGCGCGCCCGCGTGCTCGACGACGCGCAGCGTGCCATTCCCGGTCTATACGCCGTCGGCAACGACGCCGCGAGAATGATGGGCGGGCCACTACCCGGCGGGCGGCATCACGCTCGGGCTCGCGATGACCTTCGGCTACCTCGCAGGCCTTACGCTCGCCGAACCGGCCCACAGCGGTTCCGGCTCGGGTGAGGCGGCAATCGACAATGGTTCGGCATCCTTCTCATCAAGAGAACAGGCAAGGACTTTGCAATGACTCTGTATGACACCGTGACGCTCACCGTCAAACTCGGCAACAGTGCACAGGTCTTCGACAACATCAAGGCGAGCAGCCCGGCTCGAAGCTGCTCGGCTGCTGGTACTCAGATATCGGCGCGCTCGGCAAGATCATGGTGCTGCCCGGCTTCGACTCGGAGGCGGCGCTGGTGAAGGAGCGCCAACGTCTGCTGCTGGAGGGCAATCCGTTCGGCTGCGGCGAATTCATCATCAATATAGAAGTCAACAGTTATGCGCTGTTCCCGTTTTTGCCGCCGATCGAACCGGCCGTGCACGGCGGCATCTACGAGATGCGACGGGACCAAGCTCGCCAGCCTGCAGTATACGATCGACGCGTGGGACAACGCTGTGCCGGAGCACGTCAAGCGCTCGCCGCTGATCGGCGCGATGTACGCGCTCGACGGCACCGTGCCGCCCTTCTTGAACATCTGGCCGTACAAGAGCGTGGACGAGTGTTCGCGGATTCGCGCCGAGGCGGTGAAGGATGGCATCTGGCTGCCGAAGGGCGGACTCGCGCATCTGACGACGATGGAATCGACCATCTACGTGCCCGCGCCGTTCACGCCGTTGCGTTGATGGAGCGCTGACATGCCACGACGCAAGCTGTCTCTCTCCGCTGGAACTGAAGCTGCCGCAAATGGTGACGTGCGCGGCGCAGGCCGGGTACGACTTCGTCGGGCTGCGCCTGTTGCCTGTGACCGATACCGAGGTTCGGCACGACATCGTCGGAAAGACGGCGCTGGTGCGCGAAACGCTCGTCGCGCTGAAGGACACCGGTATCAGCGTGCTGGATGCGGAAATCCTTCGTCTGAAGCCGGATACGAACGTCGCCGATTACGAACCGATGCTCGCCACCGTCGCCGAATTCGGCGCGCGTTATGTGCTGGTCGCGGGCAACGATCCCGACGAGGCGCGCACGGCCGAGCGGCTCGCGCAGCTGTGAGATATCGCGAAGCCGTACGGCCTGTCGTCGTCGATCGAGCCGATGCCGTGGACCGATGCGAAAAATCTTGCGCAGGGCGCGCGTATCGTGAAGGCGGTGAGGCGCGCGAACACTGGCCTGATCGTCGATCCGATCCATTTCGACCGCGCCGGGGAATCACCCGATACGCTGCGTGCGCTGCCCGCGGAATGGTTCGGCTACGTGCAGTTCTGCGCCGCGCCCGCCGACAAGCCGGCGGATCTTCAGACGCTGCTGTATCAGGCGCGTTGCGAACGGATGATTCCGGGTGAGGGCGGGATCGATCTGACGGGCATTCTGCGCGCGTTGCCGGACGATCTGCCGCTTTCGATCGAATGTCCGCTCGAATCATGGGCGCAAAGCGTAAACGCGCTGACACGCGCTAAACGACTGCGCGAAGCGACGCTCGCCGTGCTGGACGGTGCGTACGCGTCTCATTGAAGAGCCAAGCTGTTGAATTCCGAGCTGGAACCATGTTCAAATTCCGAATCGGAACTTCGAGAGGTTGACAATGGCAGGAAATCTTGAGCGCGCGTTATCGATCATCGAGCTATTGGCGAAGAATGGCGGACGCATGCCGCTCGCGACCATCGCCGATACGCTGAACATTCCGAGGAGCGGCACGCACCGTCTGCTCGCGATGCTGATCGAGGAAGGCTATGTCCGTCAGGACGAGGATCACGGCGAGTACATGCTTGCGCTGAAGCTGGTGTTGCTCGCGCTCATTTACCTGTCCACGGGCGGTGTGCTCGACGTCTCGCAGCCGGTGCTGGACCGGCTCGTGGCGGCGTCGGGCGAACTGGCGCGTCTGGGCGTGGTCGAGGACGATCACATCACTTTCGTCGGCAAGGCGCAGGGCGCGAAGTCCGGCTTGCGCTAAGACCCCGACATGGGCAGCCAGCCGCCTCTGCATTGCACCGCGAGCGGACAGGCGTGGCTGATGTCGCTATCGGACGAAGAGGCGCTCGCGCTGGTGTCGAAACAAGGCGGGCTCGGCAAGCCGGGTTCGGGCGGCCCGAAGGCGCCGTGGACGATCCAGCAGTTTCTCGCCGATGTGCAGGTGGCGCGCGAACGGGGTTACGGCATCGCCAGCGAAACGTATAGGCCGGGATGACGTCGATGGCCGCGCCGATTCATCATCCAGTGACAGGCGTGGTGGTGGGGGTATCGTGAGTCTCGCCGGGCCGACCAGCCGGTTGCCGGAGGCGCGCTGAAGGAACTCGCGCCGGCGTTGCTGGAGGCGGCATCGGACATGGGCGCAGTGCCGCTGAGTTCGCCTTACTTCAAGCGGCCGGTGGTGAGGGAGAGTGTGGGAGCGGTTTGACGCGATGCATGCGCATTTTGCCTATGCCATCCGGCCGAAGTGACGGCTGTCAAAGCGCTGCGCTATCATCGTTTTCATCATGAAACGAGAACCAGATATGACCACACCACTCGATCCGATCGTATCGGAATTTTCCACTGTCGAAGAAGCGGAAGCCTACGATAAGTTGTTTCGCGAGAAAGTGCGCCACTCCATGGCGGATTACGCGGCCGCTTATTCCGCATGACGAGGTGATGGCACGCATCCGCACGAAGCTGCAAGCGAAGATCAAAGAGCAAGCAAAGCAAGGGTCCTGATGTTGCCGATAACCTGGACCGTGGAGGCGTCCGAGGATCTCGACCGTATTACGGACTACATAGCTGAGCGAAGTCCCCAAACTGCGCTGGATATGTTCGAACTCGCGGAAACGGCCCTTGTTCCCGCATTCATGACGCCCCTTCTTTTTCGTGCAGGCCGAGAGATGGGAACCCGAGAGATCGTTGCTCACCCGAATTACATCGTCGTCTATCACGTGCTGGAGGATGCGATCGAGGTGGTCAACGTCATTCATGCGCGACAATGCTATCCGTTCGATCAATAGTGGTGTCGTTCCTTAATTGCGGTTAAGCGTCTGTTTGAAATCGGTAGCGCCCTGCCCGCGCGCAAAGGACCGCGCCGCTAGCCACCGGCCCCTGCCCGGGGCACTTCCCGCCACAATCACCGCTCCCCATCCCCCGCCCGTGACCTATCCTGTCCTGATCAAGCCCCTGCGGGAGGCCGATTATGAACGCCGTGCCCCTGAGCGCGTCCCTGCGCGAAGTCGATGATTGGTTGCCCCCGCGCGGCGCGCTGCCGCTCGTCGGACATATGCACCGGCTGTCGCCGCCGACGCGGCATCATCAGGTGCTCGAACGCTGGGCGTTCGAACTCGGCACGCCGTATGTGTTCCGGCTCGGCCGCATTCCCGTCACGGTCTGGGCCGACATGGAACTCGCTCATGCGGTGATGCGCGAACGGCCGCATCGCTACTGGCGCTTCGAGCGTATCGAAACGATCCTCGAAGAAGTCGGCAGCAACGGGCTCTTTTCCGTCGAAGACCGCGCATGGGAATCGCAACGGTGGCTCGTCATGCAGGCGTTGTCGATCAATCACATCAAGGCGTTCCGCTGGCCGGAATCACCGAACGGCTGCGGCGGCGCTGGGACGCGGCGGCACGCGCGGGCCGCATCGTCGACATGATCGAGGACCTGAAGCTTTTCACCGTCGATGTCACCAGCGCGCTCGCCTTCGGCGAAGATCCCAACACGCTGGAAAAAGAATGTGACCTTATCCAGGAGCACGTCTCCCTGCTCATGCCGATGCTGATGGCCCGCCTCAATGTGCCGTTCGCGTACTGGCACTACGTGCGCTTTCCGCGCGACTGGCGTTTCGATCACGCGATCGCCGAAGTGCATCGTTATGTGCGCGCGCTGATGGCGCGGGCGCGCGAGCGGTTGCGTGCCGAAGTGGCATCGCAGGACGGCGAGGGCGCCATGCCGCGCAACCTGATCGAAGCGATGCTGCTGCAACGCGATGTGCCCGGCTCCGGCATCACCGACGACGAAGTCGCGGCGAACATCCTCACACTGCTGGTCGCGGGCGAGGACACGACGGCCACCGCTATCGCGTGGGGCATGGTCTATTGCGGGGGCGACCAGGTCTTGCAGACGCGCGTGGCCGGGCATGCGCGCGGCGTGCTCGGCCACGCATCGGTGTGCCCGAGCTATGCCGCGATGCGCGAACTCGATCTGTGCGAGCCGGCTGCATCCGATCGCGCCGTATCTGTCGTTCGAATCGCTGGAAGAGGTGCGTCTGCCAGCCGGCACGAAGATGTTTTTTCTCAACTGCCCCGGCATGATCGACGCGCGCCATTTCGCCGATTCGTCGCGCTACGACCCGGACCGCTGGCTGCACGATCATCGTGGGCCGCAGGATGTCCGCGGCGCGCCCGACGGACGTGCCTACATGCAGTTCGGCGCGGGTCCGCGGGTGTGTCCGGGGGCCCGCCATCTCGCCGTGGTGGAAATGCGTCTCGTGATGTCGATGCTGGCCGCGAACTTCAAATCGACGCTCATAATCGATCCGGCCGAGGTCCGTGAAGTCTGCAACTTCGCCACCGGCCCGAGTGCGGTGCCGATGCGCCTCGAGCCGCGCAGTGGCACGTGCTAGACGCTAGGCGCCGACCGGCGGGCTGCCGCCGGTCGCCCATACACAAGACTTCGGCGTCTTCGGCGCTGGTGGAAATCGCCGCGTGACCGGTGCGGCTATCGAAATAGAGGCTGTCGCCTGCATTCAGATGCGTGGGCGCGTAGAGTTCAGAGTACAGGCACACGCTGCCGCTGATCACGTACAGGAACTCTTCGCCTTGGTGGCGGCCCCATTCGTCGAAGGCATCGGGCGAATGGGCCGAGATGCGGATACGAAATGGCAGCATCGCCTTGTGGGCGAGTTCGGTGGCGAGCACTTCCATCTGATAGCCGCGATATGCGTGCCGTTGCCCTGATCGCGCCGCGTGAGCCCGCGCCGTCCGTTAGCGCTCGGTGCGGGCGACGTGCCGAACAGTTCCGCCAGATCGATCCTCAGGCCGCGCATGATCTTTTGCAGCACGTCGAAGGTCGGCGACATCAGGCCGTTCTTGATTTTCGAGAGCGCCGAGCGCGACACCCCACACAGGCGGCTCGCGGTTTCGAGCGTCAGGTCGTGGGACACCCGCGCGTGTTTCACGCGCCGTCCGAGATCGGCTGCGGACTGCTCGGGCTCTTGGCTGGTGCGGGGACGACTCATGAGAATGGGCGACGATTGGAGTTTCCGATCATAACATCCGGCATTCGCGCGGCAATGTTGGCCCCGACCGCGCTCGGACGCAGTTTAGTCACATAAATCATGGCTCAAACCTCAGTGACAACCCCAATATTGAGCGGATTGTGAGGCTCGGCATCAACGCGTATAGTTTCCGAACCTCATCAAGTTTCTGATCAGAAACATCACGAAAACTGTGCAACAACACCGGCATTTACGTTGGGCACCGACAAGGATTCCATCGTGGACGCTAAATCGATTTTCTCCGACCTCGGCATCGCGCACCTCGCGGACGCCGGCGACATGACGGTCAAGTTGCCGATTTCCGGCGCAGTGATCGGCCGCGTGAAACAGCACACCCCGCCGATGTCGATGCTACGCTCGCCCGCGTCTGCGCCGCCTTTACGCAATGGCGCGGCGAACTCGTGCGTCTGCTCGGCTAGAAACTGCGCGAGAAGAAGGCCGCGCTCGGACGGCTGGTGTCGCTCGAAGCGGGCAAGATCGTGCAGGAAGGCTTGGGCGAAGTGCAGGAAATGATCGATATCTGCGACTTCGCCGTCGGCCTGTCGCGCCAGCTTTACGGTCTCACATCGCATCGGAACGGCCGGGGCACCGGATGGCGGAAACGTGGCATCCGCTCGGTGTCTGCACCGTCATTTCGACGTTCAATTTTCCGGTCGCGGTGTGGTCGTGGAACGCGGCGTTCGCGCTTGTGTGCGGCAACGCGGTTGTCTGGAAGCCCTCGGAGAAGACGTCGTTCACCGCGTTCGCGGTCGATCGCATCCTGCGCGATGCGCTTACCGAATTCGGCGACGCACCCGAGGGTCTCGTCTCCGTCGTGATCGGCGGACGGGATGTCGGCGCGCAACTCGTCGCGGACACGTCGTGGATAAGCGCTCGGATATCGTCAGCGCGACCGGCAGCACGGAAATAGGCCGCACGGTGGGGGGCGAAGTGGCGCGCCGCTTCGGCCGGTCGATTCTCGAACTCGGCGGCAACAACGCGGGCATCGTGTCGCACACGGCGAACCGCGATCTCGCGCTGCGCGGCATCCTGTTCTCGGCGGTCGGCACGGCGTGCCAGCGCTGAATGTCGCTGCGCCGCCTTTTCGTGCACGAAAGCATCTATGACGACACCATCGCGCGCCTGAAGGAGTTGTACGTGAAGGTGCCGGTTGGCAATCCCTTGCAGGACGGCGTGCAGGCGTTCACGCGCATGCAGGACGCGCTCGAACAGGCGAAGGGCGAAGGTGGCACGGTAACGGGCGGCGAACGCGTGACGGTGAGCGGCTTTGAGAACGGCTACTACGTGCGTTCGGTGCTGGTCGAAATGCCCGCGCAAACCGAAGTCGTCTTGAAGGAAATCTTCGCGCCGATTCTCTACGTGATGCGCTATACTGACTTCGACGCCGCCATTGCCGCGAACAATGCCGCCGCCCGCGCACGGTTTGTCGTCGTGCGCGTTCACCACCGACCTGCGCGAGGCGGAACGTTTCCTGTCCGCGTCGGGCAGCGATTGCGGCATCGCGAACGTGAACATCGGGCCGAGCGGCGCGGAGATCGGCGGAGCGTTTGGCGGCGAGAAGGAAACCGGCAGTGACCGCGAGTCCGGTTCGGACGCGTGGAAGGGCTACATGCGGCGCGCGACGAACACCATCAACTAATCATCGGCGCTGCCGCTGGCGCAGGGCATCGACTTCAATCTCGGCTGAGTCTGGCCGGTACGGACGCGCGAATTAATATCGGACGACGGGGGCGGCGTGGCTTCAAACGTGGTGATCGTGGGCGGCAGGGTGATCGGCAGTGCGGTCGCGTATTTTCTGCGCACGGCGGCCCCGTCGGTGCAGGTCACGGTGATTGAACGCGATCCGAGTTATGCGGTTATGCGCGCTCGTCGTTGGCGGCATCGATTAAGCGCAGTTCTCGACACCACTGTCCGGTGCTGATGTCGCTCTACGGCATCGAGTTCCTGCGCTTGATCGCGAGCGTCTCGAAGTGGACGGCGCACGTCCGTCGATCGATCTGCACGAGGGCTGCTACCGTTTCTCGCGACGCCGCGTGGCGCGGACGTGACGCTGCTCGATTCCTCAGGATTGCGCGCGCTTCCCGTGGCTCCACACTGGCGATCTCGCGGCGGGCGTGTTCGGCGAAAGCGGCGAGGGCTGGTTCGACAGCTATGGCCTCGTGCAGGCACTGCTTCGCAAGGCGCAGGCGCTGGACGTGATCGGCATCGAGCGCAAAGGACGGCGCATGAGCGGCGTGCGCGCGGATAACGGCACGATTTACCCGTGCGATCTCATGGTGAACGCGGCGGGTGCGTGGTCGCGTTCTATCGCGGCGATGCTCGGCATCGATCTGCCGGTGCATGCGCGGCAGCGCAGCATCTTTAACGTGTTGTCGCCGGCGCGCCTCGACGGCTGCCCGCTTTTGATCGGCCCGGGTGGCATCTATTTCCGCCCGGAAGAGCGCACATGGATCTGCAGCACGTCGCTTTCGGCGGATAACGATCCGGACGACCTGCCGTTCGATGAAGTTGACCACGCGCTGTTCGACGACGTGATCTGGCCGACGCGCGCGCATCGCGTGCCGCAATTCGAAGTGCTGCGGGTGAAGCGTTGCTGGTCCGGCTATTACGAATACAATGTGCTCGATCAGAAGCGATCATTGGCGCGCATCCGGACATCGACAATTGCCTGTTCGCGAACGGTTTCAGCGGACACGGCCTGCAACAGGGTCCGGCGACACGCGGCGTGAGCCAACTCATCCTGCACGGCCGCTATACGACGCTCGATCTTTCGCCGCTCGGCTGGACTCGCGTGCTCGAAGGTCGTCCGATCGTCGAGAAAAAGGTCGTATGAAGAATACGTGACTTAACAAATGCTCATTAGTCGGCCCTGAATAATCCTATTAAGCGCTGCCGGCACTCATGCCGCAAGTAACTCCCCAACCAGGCGACTAAGCAGTTTGCGGCATCGCTCGAGCAGACGCGAATCGGTGGGGTGTGCGATGGCCT
>LFLF01000055.1 GCA_001184395.1 Candidatus Paraburkholderia calva
GGTCTGGCGAAGAACGCCAATCGGGCTTTCGTCGCGCTGGCGTTGACCAACGTTTATCTTTCGCGCAAGCGATTGATGGCACAGGTTCGCCCGTAATGGGGGAAAGCGGGCCGCAGGCCCAGGCGCAACACCCTGGTGGACCGGAAATCCAGGCGTAAAGCCTCACTCACGATGAATCTGCCGTTATTTGCACCTGAATCGATGAATACAACGGCTGGTTCAGCGTTGCCTTAAGCGGCGTCTCCCGTCACGGGGAGATGCGCTTAACCGCGGTAATTTTTTTATTGCAGCTTTGCTTGTGGGTTGTCTATGAGCACGATTCCTTTGACGAAGCGCGGCGCAGAGTTGCTGCGCGACGAATTGCAACGCCTGAAGGCCGTCGAGCGTCCGGCGGTCATCAACGCAATCGCGGAAGCGCGCGCGCAGGGCGATCTGTCGGAAAACGCGGAGTACGATGCCGCGAAGGAAAAGCAGGGCTTCATCGAGGGCCGTATCGCTGAACTCGAGTCGAAGCTTGCCGCCGCGCAAGTAATCGACCCGACGCAAGTGGAAGCGGAAGGCCGCGTGGTGTTCGGCGCGACCGTTGAACTGGAAGACCTGGAATCGGGCGATACGGTCACCTATCAGATCGTCGGCGACGACGAAGCCGATATCGATCACGGCCTCATTTCAATCAGCTCGCCGATCGCGCGGGCGCTCATTTCGAAGTCGGAAGGTGATGTGGCATCGGTGCAAGCGCCGAGCGGCGCGCGCGAATATGAAATCATCGCGGTCCGCTACGTCTGATGGAACACCGGCTCTTTCGCTTGATTTCCATGCTATGGGTCGGTAGCTTGCTTAGCCTCGGGTTCATCGCGGCGCCGGTCATCTTCCTGAACAACACGACGGACGCCGGCACGGTAGCGGCGCAACTCTTTCGCATCGAAGCGATCATCGGCGTGATCAGCGCGCTTGCTCTCATTCTGATTGGCAATCGCTTCGTGAAGAGCGGCATCGTCGATTACAAGCGCGTGCGCTGGATTGTCGCGGTCATGCTGGTGTGCGTGCTAATCGGCTACTTCGGATTGCAGCCGTTCATGAACTCTTTGCGCGTGGCGGCGCAGGAAGCGGGCACCGATTTCGCGAGCTTGCCGTACGCGCAGCAGTTCGGCATCCTGCATGGTGTGTCGAGCGCGATCTATGTCATCGAGTCGCTGTTCGGCATTGTGCTGGTTTGGCGCTTGCCGGGCGCGGCGCCTACCAAGATCGTGCCGAAAGGCAAGTCGGCCAGGATGGCCGCAAAGCGCGCGCGTAGCTGACTTTCCCGCCTCGTATCGAGTCGCCAAAGCGGCGCGGCGTGCGTTTCGAAAAAGCGCACGCGCCGTTCGATCATTTGACGCTATGATGCGAACGTTTCGAGCTCGTCTGGCGTTTCTTCGCGCGCTTCACGTTGCGACCCGCGGTGCCACGTTCGTTGCCGAGCACACGCAGCATTTGCTTCTTCGGCTTTTTCACGGCAGGGCATCGCGCGTGATCTTCACGGCTTTTACGATACGCGGCGCACGGCCCTTGGTCGCGCGATCGTCGGCGGTTTCGTGCTGCGTGCGTGGCGCGGTTTTTTGCGGGCGCAGCGCCTTCCGGGCGCCAGATCACCATCACCAGCAGCTTGCCGATGTGCTGAACCGGCGCGGCATTTAGGCGATCGCAGATTTCATCGTAGATTTCGACGCGGGCCTCGCGTTCATCGCCGAACACGCGAACCTTAATGAGCTGGTGCGCTTCGAGATGCACTCGATCTTTTTGAGCATGGCGTCGGTGAGACCCTCCGCGCCGACGAGCACGATGGGCTTGAGAGCATGAGCCTGCGAACGCAGGTCGGCACGCTGGGCAGGGGAGAGTTTAAGAGCTGACATGGAAAATAAAGGGACTCGACTAAAATAGCGGCGGCGCAAGGGTCGTTCCGACCGGCATTCTTCAGATGCGATGCGTCTGAAACGCGCGAAACCGCGGAAGGCTTGAAAACGTTGGTTGACCGGGCGCCATAAGCGCCCGTCGCGGACGCGTCGCGCGATTCATGCGCGTTGATTGATCCGCCGCAAAAAAACAAATTTGAGCCGGATGCCAGATGTCGCTGCGCGCAAGCCCACGATGGGCCGGTCCGGCCGGCAAGACGCGTATTATCCGCTAAAAGCGCTGCGCGATGCTGCAAATTACGCACCGGACGCGCCTGTCTAACAGAAAGAGAAAGGGCGCGCCTCATGAGTTCAGTTTCAATGGCAAAGAACCGATTTAGTCACTCGTGGTTGCATGACCACATCAACGATCCCTACGTGAAGTTGGCGCAGCGCGAGGGGTATCGAGCGCGCGCCGCTTACAAGCTCAAGGAGATCGACGAGCAGGATAAGCTCATCAAGCCGGGGCAGGTGATCGTCGATCTCGGCTCCACGCCCGGAAGCTGGAGCCAGTACGCGCGCAACAAGCTTGCGCAGGGCGCGAAGCGCAACAGCAAGCGCGAAGGTGGCATCGACGGCACGATCATCGCGCTGGACATTCTTCCGATGGATCCGATCGCCGATGTCACGTTCATCCAGGGCGATTTCCGCGAAGACGAAGTGCTGACGAAACTCGACGAAATCGTCGGCGAACGCCAGGTCGATCTTGTTATTTCCGACATGGTCCCCAACCTCTCAGGCGTCGCGAGCGCGGATGCCGCTCGCATCGAGCATCTCTGCGATCTGGCGCTGGAGTTCGCGCAGAACCATCTGAAACCGGACGGTGCGCTGCTAGTCAAATGTTTTCATGGCAGCGGCTATAGCCAGATCGTAGAGAAGTTCAAGCACCAGTTCAAAGTGGTGGCGTCCCGCAAGCCCAAGGCGTCTCGGGACAAGTCGTCCGAGACTTTTATCCTCGGGCGGCAGCTCAAGCATCCGGTCGCGGGAAACGAATAAAGCAATTCGGCGGGTATCGGCATTTTTTTCGCCGAATGTGCCAAGAAAGGGGTATTTGCTGCTATTTGCGCGGTAGATAAACCTTATGGCAGGGCTTGCGGTCTGGATTACAATGCTTTGGTGGCGTCGCAAGGATTATAGGATTATGTAGGCGCCCGTCTATGAGTGAGGAGTGGTGCTTTGAACAACAATATGTTCTCTAAGGCGGCAGTGTGGCTCGTGATCGCACTGGTGCTGTTCACCGTGTTCAAGCAGTTCGATAAGCCTCGCGTTCAGGAAGGCGTGTCGTATTCGCAGTTCATGGACGACGCCAAGAACGGCAAGATCAAGAATGTAACCGTTCAGGGCCGCAATCTCACGGTTACTCCGGCAGATGGCCAGAAATATCAGATCGTCTCTCCGGGCGATATCTGGATGGTCGGCGATCTGATGAAATACGGCGTTCAGGTCAGCGGCAAGGCCGACGACGAACCCAACCCGCTGGTTTCCGTGTTGTATTACCTCGGACCGACGATTCTGATCATCGGTTTCTGGTTCTACATGATGAGACAGATGCAAGGGGGTGGCAAAGGCGGGGCCTTCTCGTTCGGTAAGTCGCGGGCGCGGCTGATCGACGAAAATAACAACGCAATCAACTTCACCGATGTCGCCGGTTGCGACGAAGCGAAAGAAGAAGTGTCGGAGCTCGTGGACTTCCTCCGCGATCCGCAGAAATTCCAGAAGCTGGGCGGTCGCATCCCGCGCGGCGTGCTGCTGGTCGGCCCTCCGGGTACCGGTAAGACGCTGCTGGCTCGCGCCATCGCCGGTGAGGCGAAAGTGCCGTTCTTCAGCATCTCCGGTTCGGACTTCGTTGAAATGTTTGTCGGCGTGGGCGCGGCACGTGTGCGCGACATGTTCGAGCAGGCCAAGAAGCATGCGCCGTGCATCGTGTTCATCGACGAAATCGACGCGGTCGGCCGCCATCGCGGTGCTGGCATGGGCGGCGGTAACGACGAGCGCGAGCAGACGCTGAACCAGATGCTCGTAGAAATGGACGGCTTCGAAGCGAATTCCGGCGTGATCGTGATCGCGGCGACTAACCGTTCCGACGTGCTGGACAAGGCGCTGCTGCGTCCGGGCCGTTTCGACCGTCAGGTGTATGTTGGTCTGCCGGATATCCGCGGCCGCGAGCACATCATGAAGGTGCATCTGCGCAAAGTGCCGATCGCGAACGACGTGGATGCATCGGTCATCGCGCGCGGTACGCCGGGTTTCTCGGGCGCGGATCTCGCGAACCTCGTGAACGAAGCGGCGTTGTTCGCTGCGCGTCGCGGCAAGCGCATCGTCGAGATGCAGGATTTCGAAGATGCGAAGGACAAGATCTTTATGGGTCCGGAGCGCAAATCGGCGGTGATGCGCGAGGAAGAGCGTCGCAATACGGCTTATCACGAGTCGGGTCACGCGGTGGTTGCCAAGCTGCTTCCGCATGCCGATCCGGTTCACAAGGTCACGATCATGCCGCGTGGCTGGGCATTGGGCGTCACCTGGCAGTTGCCTGAGCACGATCGCGTGAATCTGTATCGCGACAAGATGCTCGAGGAAATCGCCATTTTGTTCGGCGGTCGAGTAGCGGAAGAGGTATTTCTCAACTCGATGTCCACGGGTGCATCCAACGACTTCGAGCGCGCGACCAAGATGGCGCGCGACATGGTGACGCGTTACGGCATGTCGAACGTGCTCGGCACGATGGTCTACGTCGATACCGAAGACAACGGCATGTTCGGCAAGATGGGCGCCAAGTCGGTGTCGGAAGCCACGCAGCAGAAGGTCGATGCGGAAATCCGCCGCATCCTCGACGAGCAATACGCGCTCGCCCGCAAGCTGCTGGAAGACAACCGCGAGAAGGTCGAAGCCATGACCAAGGCGCTGCTCGAATGGGAAACTATCGATGCGGACCAGATCAGCGACATCATGTCCAATCGTCCGCCGCGTCCGCCAAAGAACATGCTGCCGCCGTCGGGCGACACGCCTCCAGGTGGCAGCGGCACCGAGGTCAAGCCGGGCAGCGCGCCGGCTACGGCCTGAGTCGATTAGTTTGAGAGAATGGGCCGGTGTGCATCGCATGACGGCCCATTTTTGTTTTGCGGCTTACACTTCTGGCTGCATCGCTGCATCGAATGCGTGGTGTTCGATTACCTTAGTTACCTTCGTGCGACTCGCTTGACCACTCAAACTCCGTCCCGCTTCCAGGCGCAGCCGCTCCAATGCGGCCGCTTCACGCTAACGTTTGAGCGCCCGCTCGTGATGGGCATTCTCAACGTCACGCCCGACTCCTTTTCCGATAGCAGCCGCTTCCTGTCGCGCGATACGGCACTCGCACGTGCCGAGCGTATGCTTGCGGACGGCGCTGCCATGATCGATATCGGCGGCGAATCGACGCGTCCCGGTGCGCCGCCCGTTCCGCTCGACGAGGAACTGGAGCGCGTGGTCCCGATCGTCGAAGCGTTGCGCGCGGTGAACGTGCCGCTGTCCGTCGATACCTACAAGCCCGCCGTGATGCGCGCCGTCCTCAAAGCTGGCACGGACTTGATCAACGACATCTGGGGTTTGCGTCAGCCGGGCGCGATCGAGGCAGTCAAGGACAGCGCCTGCGGACTCTGCGTGATGCACATGCTCGGCGAGCCGCGCACGATGCAGGTTCACGAGCTAGTGTATGACGATGTTGTCGCGGACGTGCGGGCGTTCTTCGCCGGGCGCCTCACGGCGATGCAGGAAGCAGGCATTGTTTTGAATCGGGTGAGTCTCGATCCGGGCTACGGCTTCGGCAAGACAGTCGAGCATAATTACGCCTTGCTCGCGCATTTGACGGCGACGCGGCCGGGCGGCGCGGCCTATCCGCTGCTGGCGGGAATGTCACGCAAGTCGATGCTCGGCGCCGTCACGGGCCGCGTGGCGGGCGAACGCATCGCGGCGAGCGTGGCGGCGGCGGTTTGCGCGGCGGAGCGGGGCGCGGGAATCATCCGCGCCCATGATGTCGCCGAGACCGTCGACGCGCTCAAGGTCTGGCAGGCGACACGCGACGCGCAAGCGCGCGGCTGACACCGGTTCACGAAGCAAGCTTTACGGCGCACGGGCGCACGCGCCGGAAACGTATCAACAACATGATCGCGGGCGGGATAACAGCGCCGATTGTACGCGAAGAGGTTCGAGGAACAATGGCACGTCGATATTTTGGAACGGACGGCATTCGTGGCCGTGTGGGCGGCGCGCCCATCACGCCGGATTTCGTGTTGAAACTGGGCTACGCGGCGGGCAAGGTGCTTGCGGGCGCGGGCCGCGAAGGAAAGAAGGGGACCCGCCCGACCGTCCTAATCGGCAAGGACACGCGCGTCTCCGGCTACATGCTGGAAGCGGCGCTGGAATCGGGCTTTGCGGCCGCGGGCGTCGATGTGATGCTGGCCGGCCCCATGCCCACGCCGGGCATCGCGTATCTGACGCGCGCGCTGCGGCTGTCGGCGGGCGTGGTGATCAGCGCGTCGCACAATCCGTACGACGACAACGGCATCAAGTTCTTCTCGGCGGACGGCAACAAGCTGCCCGACGAAGTCGAGTTGCAGATCGAGGCGCACCTCGAGCAACCGATGGAATGCGCGCCGTCCGAACATCTCGGCAAGGCGCGCCGGCTCGACGACGCGCGCGGCCGTTACATCGAGTTCTGCAAAAGCACGTTTCCGGCGACTTTCGACCTGCGCGGCATGAAGCTCGTGCTCGATTGCGCGCACGGCGCGGCGTACGACGTCGGTCCGCACGTGTTCCACGAGCTGGGCGCGGAAGTCTTGTCCATCGGGGTGTCGCCGAACGGCTTCAACATCAACGACAAGGTCGGTGCGGCCGCGCCGGATGCACTGGTGCGCGCGGTGCAAGAGCACAAGGCGGATCTCGGCATCGCGCTGGACGGCGATGCGGACCGCGTGCAGATCGTCGATTCGACCGGACAGCTCTACAACGGCGACGAACTCCTCTATGTGCTGGTGAAGGACCGTATCGCGACCAACGGGAAGGTGGAAGGCGCGGTTGGCACGCTGATGACCAATATGGCCGTGGAAGTCGCGTTGAAGGAAGCGGGCGTGAAGTTCGTACGCGCTGCGGTCGGCGACCGCTACGTGCTGGAAAAACTAGTCGAGAACGGCTGGCAACTGGGCGCGGAAGGATCGGGCCACATTCTCTCGCTCGATCGCCACTCGACCGGTGACGGCATCGTGTCGGCGCTGCTGGTGCTGGCGGCGATCCAGCGCAGCGGCAAGACGCTCGCGCAGATTCTCGAAGGCGTCACGCTGTTCCCGCAGACGTTGATCAACGTGCGCATGAGCGCGGGCGCCGACTGGAAAAATAGTGAGGCGATTCGTCGCGCCCTCGAGCAAGCCGAGCAATCCCTCGAATCGCACGGGCGGGTCTTGATTCGTGCGTCCGGAACTGAACCGGTTCTGCGCGTGATGGTGGAAGCCGCCGCTCAACAGGACGCGGTTCGGCACGCGGAAACGATTGCAAAGGTGGTAAAAGACGTAACTTCGTAGGCGTTTACTAAATTTCGTCACATTCGTCTAAAAGCGGGCCTCGGCCCGCTTTTTTTATTATCGACAACCCTTGACAAACTGTGCGCTAGTTCGACTTACGTAACGTAATAGTAATGACACGTTTTCGTCACGACTAGTCATATTTCTGTCACAGACTCTGCCTATATTTCGCGGTGTCGCACACACGCTCACAACCCCTGGAGGTTAAGAATGAAATTGATGCAAACCGCGCTGGCCAGTCTGATTGGTGCAGTATTCGCTATGTTTGCACAGGCAGCCGATATCACCGGCGCGGGTAGTACTTTCGCAGCCCCGATCTATACCAAGTGGGCAGCCGCCTACCAAAAAAACGGCGGCGGCAAGGTCAACTACCAAGGCATCGGCTCGTCGGGCGGTATCAAGCAGATCATCGTCAAGACGGTGGACTTCGCAGGTTCGGACGCTCCGCTGAAGGACGATGAACTCGCCAAGGACAGCCTGTTCCAGTTCCCGACGGTGGTGGGCGGCGTGGTGCCGGTCGTCAATGTGCCGGGCGTGAAGGCCGGCGAAATCGTGCTGTCGGGCCAAGTGCTCGGTGACATCTACCTCGGCAAGGTCCAGAAGTGGAATGACCCGGAAATCACCGCGCTGAACCCGAAGGTCAAGCTGCCGGACACGGACATCGCCGTGGTTCGCCGCGCCGACGGTTCGGGCACCAG
Organism: Candidatus Paraburkholderia calva; assembly: GCA_001184395.1. GTDB lineage: Bacteria > Pseudomonadota > Gammaproteobacteria > Burkholderiales > Burkholderiaceae > Caballeronia > Caballeronia calva. The sequence goes on from LFLF01000055.1 coordinate 8,179, forward strand.
CTTCATCTGGACGAACTATTTGTCGAAGGTCAACGCGGACTGGAAGTCGAAGGTCGGTGAAGGTTCGACGGTCAACTGGCCGACGGGCACGGGCGGTAAGGGTAACGACGGCGTCGCGGCATTCGTGCAGCGTCTGCCGGGCGCGATCGGCTACGTGGAGTCGGCGTACGTGAAGCAGAACAAGATGACCTACGTCAACATGAAGAATTCGGCGGGTTCGGTCGTCGAGCCGAAGACCGACACGTTCAAGGCAGCGGCTGCTGGCGCGGACTGGTCCAAGTCGTTCTACCAGATCCTGACGAACGAGCCGGGCAAGGACGCATGGCCGATCGTCGGCGCAACCTTCGTGCTGCTGCACACGGCGCAGGACAAGCCGGCGCAAGGCACGGAAACGCTGAAGTTCTTCGACTGGGCGTTCAAGAACGGCGGCCAGGCTGCCAACGACCTCGACTACATCTCGTTGCCGGAATCCGTCGTCACGGAAATCAAGACGCAATGGAAGGCGAAGGTCAAGGACGCGTCGGGCAAGGCGATTGCCGAGTAACGGCAATACGCATGATTTGAAACTGTTCTAAGCTGCCTGTTCGAGGCGAACACAGTACGCAGCACATAAAAAGCAGTCTTAGACAAAAGCCGCGCGGCAGACCGAAAGGTCTGTCGCAGGGTCTGCTGACACGTAGCGTAACCAAGGCTCCCATGTCGGACATCAATCTCTCGTCTGCAGTGCCGGCCGCGCACACCCAGCGCGTGCCCAGCTGCCTCGGCGACCTCATTTTCGGCGGTGTGACGCGGTTAGCGGCCGTCATCACGCTCCTGCTTCTCGGCGGCATCATCGTTTCGCTAATCGTCGCGTCGATGCCGACCATCCAGAAATTCGGCCTTTCGTTCTTGTGGCGCGCGGAGTGGGATCCGCCCAGCAACGAATTCGGCGCGCTCGTGCCCATCTACGGCACCATCGCGACGTCCGTCATCGCGCTGATCATCGCTGTGCCCGTGAGTTTCGGCATCGCGCTGTTCCTGACGGAGCTGTCGCCCGCGTGGCTGCGCCGGCCGCTCGGCGTCGCCATCGAACTGCTCGCTGCGATCCCGTCGATCGTCTACGGTATGTGGGGCCTGCTCGTGTTCGCGCCGATCTTCGCCGAATACTTCGAGAAGCCGCTCGGCAAGATTCTCGGCGGCGTGCCGGGCCTCGGCATGTTCTTCCAGGGCGCGCCGATCGGCATCGGCATTCTCTGCGCCGGCGTGATTCTGGCGATCATGACCATCCCGTATATTGCCTCGGTGATGCGCGACGTGTTCGAAGTTACGCCCGTGCTGCTGAAGGAATCGGCATACGGCATCGGCTGCACGACGTGGGAAGTGATGTGGAAGATCGTGCTGCCCTATACGCGCGCTGGTGTGATCGGCGGCGTGATGCTGGGCTTGGGCCGCGCGCTAGGCGAAACAATGGCGGTGACCTTTGTGATCGGCAACACGAACCTGCTCGAAAACGTGTCGCTATTCTCGCCGGGTAACAGTATTACTTCCGCGCTCGCCAACGAATTTGCCGAAGCGAGCCCGGGTCTGTATACGTCCGCGCTGATGGAACTCGGCCTGATCCTGTTCGTGATCACGTTCTTCGTGCTCGCGATCTCGAAGGTCATGCTGATTCGCATGGAACGCGGGGAGGGCCGGAAATAATGAGTCGTCCTGCTACATTCAATCAGGATCCGGCGTACGTGGAAGCGGCGCGCCGCAAGCTGCAGAGGTGCCGCCGCGGCACCAATGCGATCGCGCTGACGCTCTCGCTCGCCGCAATGGCCTTCGGCCTGATCTGGCTAGTGTGGATTCTCTACACGACGCTCAAGCTCGGTATCGGTGGTCTGTCGATCGATCTGTTCACGCAGTCCACGCCGCCGCCGAACACCGATGGTGGCGGTCTCGCCAACGCGATCGTCGGTTCGCTGATGTTGGTCGTGATCGGCACCTTCTTCGGCACGCCGCTCGGCATCCTGGCGGGTGTGTACCTGGCCGAATACGGCCAGAAGCGCTGGCTCGCGAGCGTCACGCGCTTCATCAACGACATTCTGCTGTCGGCGCCGTCGATCGTGATCGGTCTGTTCGTGTATGCCATCGTGGTCGCGAAGATGGGCCGCTTCTCCGGCTGGGTCGGCGTGATCGCACTGGCGCTGCTGCAGATTCCGATCGTGATCCGCACGACCGAAAACACGCTGAAGCTGGTGCCGAACGCGCTGCGCGAAGCGGCTTTCGCGCTCGGCACGCCGAAGTGGAAGATGGTGATGTCGATCACGCTGAAGGCGTCGGTTGGCGGCATCGTGACGGGTGTGCTGCTGGCGGTGGCGCGTATTGCGGGTGAAACCGCGCCGCTGCTGTTTACCGCGCTGTCGAATCAATTTTTCTCGTGGGACTTGAATCAGCCAGTGGCCAATCTGCCGGTCACGATCTACAAGTTTGCGATGAGTCCGTTCCCGCAGTGGCAGTCGCTCGCGTGGGCCGGTGTGTTCCTGATTACGCTCGGCGTGCTGGGTCTGAATATCGTGGCGCGCGCGATCTTCTCGAAGAAATAAGGGCGGAGTGATTCCATGAATATGGTCGAAAGTGGTGTCAACCACCAAGATACGCCGGTCGAACGCAGTCCCGTTCCTGGCAGCGGGCGCCCAACTCACGGCGCACAACCGGCTGATTCCATCAAGCCGAAGATCGAGGTCAAGAACCTCAACTTCTTCTACAACAAGTATCACGCGCTGAAGAACATCAACTTGCGCATTCCGGAGAAGAAGGTCACGACCTTCATCGGACCGTCGGGCTGCGGTAAGTCCACGCTCCTGCGCACCTTCAACAAGATGTTCGCGCTCTATCCGGAGCAGCGCGCGGAAGGCGAAATCCTGATGGACGACGCCAATCTGCTCGACACGACCAAGGACATCTCGCTGCTGCGCGCGCGCGTCGGCATGGTGTTCCAGAAGCCGACCCCGTTCCCGATGTCGATCTACGACAACATCGCGTTCGGCGTGAAGATGTTCGAGCAGCTCTCGCGCTCGGAAATGGACGACCGCGTGGAATGGGCGCTGACGAAGGCGGCGCTGTGGACCGAAGTGAAGGACAAGCTGCAACAGAGCGGCTACGGTCTGTCGGGCGGTCAGCAACAGCGCCTGTGCATAGCGCGCGGCATCGCGATCCGTCCGGAAGTGCTGCTGCTCGACGAGCCGTGCTCGGCGCTCGACCCGATTTCCACGGGCCGCATCGAAGAGCTGATCGCCGAATTGAAAAGTGATTACACGGTCGTGATCGTGACCCACAACATGCAACAGGCGGCCCGTTGTTCGGACTACACTGCCTATATGTATCTTGGTGAGTTGATCGAGTTCGGCGATACCGAAAAGATTTTCATCAAGCCGGCTCGCAAAGAGACGGAAGACTACATCACGGGCCGCTTCGGTTGATTGTCGCCGGAGCAATGACGCAACACGCAGCACCCAGGGAGTACGTATATGTCCGATAAGCATCTGTCCAGTCAGTTCGATGCCGATCTGAATGCGGTGTCGTCGAAAGTGCTGGAAATGGGCGGTCTGGTCGAGTCGCAGATCATCGCGGCGATGCAGGCGTTGAACGAGTTCGATATCGGCATCGCGGATCAGGTGATCGCGGCCGAGACGCAGCTCAACACGATGGAAGTCGAGATCGACGAAGAGTGCAGCAACATCATCGCGCGCCGCCAGCCGGCCGCGCGTGATCTGCGCCTGCTGATGGCGATCTCGAAAACCATCACGAACCTTGAGCGCGCCGGCGACGAAGCCGAGAAGATCGCCAAGCGCGTGAAGCGCATCAACGAAGACGGCGCGGGCCGCACGGTGAACATCGCCGAGATTCGTCTTGCCGGCGACATGGCGGTGTTGATCCTGCGCCGTGCGCTGGATGCGTTCGCGCGTCTCGACACGGTGGCCGCCGCGCAGATCGTGCGCGACGACAAGGCCATCGACGATGAATTTCGCGCCTTCGTGCGCAAGCTCGTGACGTACATGATGGAAGATCCGCGCACCATTTCGGCGGGCCTCGACTATCTGTTCATCGCGAAGGCGGTGGAGCGCATCGGCGATCACGCGAAGAACATCGCCGAGTTCATCATCTATATCGTCAAGGGCACCGATGTGCGGCATATCTCGCGCGATCAGCTCGAACGCGAAGCGCTAAGTTGATTGGCGCGGTCGTTATTCCTTGGCAAAAGGTCAAGAGGTGCCGATGCCCAGCAGTATCCTCGTCATTGAAGACGAACCCGCGATCTCCGAACTGATCTCGGTGAATCTCCAACATGCGGGACATTGCCCCATTCGCGCGTACAACGCCGAACAGGCGCAAAATCTGATCAGCGATGTGCTTCCCGATCTCGTGCTGCTGGATTGGATGCTGCCCGGCAAGTCGGGTATCGCATTCGCGCGCGAACTCCGCAATAACGAGCGCACGAAGCACATCCCGATCATCATGCTGACGGCACGTGGCGATGAGCAGAACAAGGTGCTGGGCCTCGAGATCGGCGCGGACGACTACGTCACCAAGCCGTTCTCGCCGAAGGAGCTGATGGCGCGCATCAAGGCGGTGTTGCGCCGCCGCGCGCCGCAGCTCACCGAGGACGTGGTCGCGATCAACGGGTTGCGTCTCGATCCGGCGACGCATCGCGTGGCTGCGCATCAGTCGGGCAACGACATCAAGCTCGATCTGGGGCCGACGGAATTCCGTCTGCTGCATTTCTTCATGACGCATCCCGAGCGTGTGCATAGCCGCACGCAGTTGCTGGATCAGGTGTGGGGCGATCATGTGTTCGTCGAAGAGCGCACGGTCGATGTGCATATCAAGCGCCTGCGTGCCGCACTCAAGCCCGCTGGTTGCGATGCTATGATTGAAACGGTGCGCGGCAGCGGATACCGATTTGCAAAAAGTGCGTGATGTGGGTTGAACCCTGCCGTATTCGTCATCGCGTGCTGGCGCCGCATCAACGTAACGCAGAGCTTCCGATAACATGAACGTCATCTGGACGCGGTCCATCGTGTCCCTCGTGCTGCTCGCGGCCTTTTGCGCCGCGATTGCGGCATTCATCGGCGTGCCCACAGCGCTCGGCTTTGCGGTGCTGATGCTCGTGCTGCAAAGCTTTTTCAGCACCTATCACACGCAGCGTCTGTGGCGCCTGCTCGAAGCGCCGGTCTACGGCAAGATGCCGAGCGTGCTCGGCATCTGGGGCGAAATCTATTACCGGCTGCACAAGCTCGTGAAGCGCTGGCACGCGCAGGTGCGTCAGGTGGAGCAGCAGCATTCGCGCTTCATCCAGGCCATTCAGGCGTCACCGAACGGTGTCGCGATGCTCGACGATCACGATCAGATCGAATGGTGCAATGCGATCGCCGAGAAGCATTTCGGGCTGGACGCCAAGCGCGATTTGCGTCAGCACATCACGCATCTGGTGCGTCAGCCCGACTTCATCCGTTATCTGAATTCGCAGCATTACGAGGAAATGCTCGTCATGCGCGGCATGGGCGTGAACCGTCAGCGCACGGTGTCCGTGCAGGTGTTTCCGTATGGCGATAACCGCAAGCTCGTGTTGACACAGGACATTACCGAACTCGAACGCACCGATTCTATGCGCCGGGACTTCGTGGCCAATGTTTCGCACGAGCTCAAGACGCCGTTGACTGTGCTATCCGGCTTTCTCGAAACGATGCGCGAATTGCCGCTCGATGAAGAGGATCGCATGCGGTATCTCGACATGATGGAACAGCAGGCGGCGTGCATGCAGAACATCGTGCGCGATCTGCTCGTGCTCGCGAATCTCGAAGGGGATATGCGGCCACCCGGGGATGAGTTGCTCGATATGCGGGCCGTGCTGCGGCATCTCGAAGACGATGCGAATTCGCTGTCCAACGGGCGGCACAGCATTACGTTTCATAACGATGATTCGTTGACCGTGGCTGGGATGGAGACCGAGGTCGTCAGTGCGCTCGGGAATCTCGTGACCAACGCGGTGCGGTATACGCCTGACGGCGGAGCCATTGATGTTTCGTGGCAGCGGCAGAATGAGCGGGCCGTTTTTATTGTGCGGGATAGCGGGCTTGGGATTCCTGCGGAGCATATTCCTCGGTTAACCGAACGGTTTTATCGGGTCGACCGGAGTCGGTCGCGGGATACCGGTGGAACCGGGCTCGGGCTTGCTATCGTCAAGCATGCGCTGCAACGGCATCATGCTGAGCTTGATGTCAAGAGCGAAGTCGGGCGGGGGAGTACTTTTATCGTGCGCTTCCCTTCCTCGCGTACTGCGCTTCGTAAGTCGCTTGCTGCTTGAGGGTTTTGGTTGTGCCGTAGGCGTTTAACAGGCTGTTGAAATAGTTTTTTTGAATGTGCGCCTACTCATTCGAAAGAGCCAACGCGACGTTCAGACCCAACTAATTTAACGCCGGACTTCGTTGATTCAGGTGCTGCTAATGTTGCATTCTTTTCGACGTTCGCTCTCATGCCGCCCGAGCGACCAGCGTTCCCATGCGCGTCAGGTTGTAAGCTGCCTGGATCAGCAGAAAGAATTGGTCGACGCGCTTCAGTCCTCGATACATCGCCTGCCGAATCCTCCCGACTGTCTTGCTCCAACCAAACACCTGCTCAATGCATTTGCGTTTGTGCTGACTAATGGCGCCGCCGCCTGCGCGGCCGACGTTTTGTGCCACCTGCAGGGTCACATTGTTCGCGCGGCACGTTGCCACCAATCCCGTCGTGTCGTTGGATTGGCCGGAACGAAGTCATCCAGCGTGGTCATCATGAACATTAATTCGGTGTAGCTGTCCGCGCCGCGCATCGTTTCGGTCTCAGTGTCGTTCGATTCCTTGATTCAACGTTTGCCCCTCCCAGTCAGATGACCCGCGCCGCAAACGCGGTCCCCCGACCGAAGCGCCCCAACGCTGCCGCCAGCGTCAAGTGGACGAGAAGCGCCGCATCATCCTGACTGCTGCGCTAGTGCAATTCTCGACCTACGGCTTCCATGGCACGAGCGTAGACCAGATCGTCGAGCGGGCGGACGTCTCGAAGGGCAACCTGCTCTATTACTTCCGCAACAAGGAAGAACTGTATTCACCGTTGCTACGCGAGCTACTCACGATCTGGCTACAGCCATTGAGATCGTTCCACGGGACACAGGACCTTGCAATTGCGATCCGCGAATACATTCAGCAAAAGCTCGTCGCATCGCGCGACAACCCCGAGGCATCGCGGCTCTTTTGCATCGAGATCATGCAGGGCTCGCCCGTGTTCGGCGACGAACTCTTCACGCATCTCAAGGCACTGGCGGAAGAGAAGCGCATCGTGATCGAACAATGGATCGCTCAAAGCAGGCTTGCGCCGGTTGCGCCACATCATCTGATTTTTTCCTGTGGGCGACCACGCAGCACTACGGGGTCACTACACGAAAGTGATCAGATTGTCTGGGATGTGAGAACGAAAATCGAACGCATGCCGCAAGAAGCGACTGTATCCTTCGCAACGGCCTGAGGCCGTTTTCCGGCAGGGGATCGGCTCCCCAGACATAATCGCCGGTGAGGCCGACGTGCTCCCATCCCAGATGGTGCGATATGACGCATCAATTCCGGGGTGACAGCATGCCCCTGGCTTGCCAGTTCGACGAAAGCAGCTTCGAGATAGCGTGTGTTCCACAGGATGATGGCCGACACCAGCAGGTTCAGTCCTGAGGCGCGGAAGACCTGGTTCTCGAAACTGCGATCGCGCATTTCACCCAGATGATTGAAGAAGATCGCCCTGGCCAGGGCATTCCGGGCCTCTCCCTTGTTGAGACCGGCGTTGGCGCGTCGTTGAAGTCCGGGATCACGCAGCCATTGCAAGGTGAACGCTGTCCGCTCAATGCGGTCCAGTTCCCGCAGTGCCAAGGCCAAGCTGTTTTGCCGTGGGTAAGCCGAGAGTCTCCGCAGCATGGCCGAGGCCGTCGCGGTGCCTGAACGGATCGAGGTCGCTAGACGCAGCAACTCCGTCCAATTGGCCGTAAGGTGGTCGACGTCGATGGTTCCGCCAATCACCGGCTGCAGAACAGCCGGTGCCTCTCGGCCCGCCAACAGGTAGAGTCGCCGGTCTTTCAGATCACGAATACGCGGGGCGAAACGGAACCGAGCAAAGCGCACAGGCCAAAAATATGATCGCTCGTGCCACCGGTATCCTCCGTGTAGTGCTCCTCGATGGCAAGGTCACTCTGGTGATGAAGAAGGCTATCGATGACATGGGGGCACCTCGCTGGTGGTCGCGGCGATCACCTTGGTGTGGTAAGGGCCGTACTGGTCGGAGACATAGGTGTAAAAGGCGATACCTGGCTCGTTGCCGTGATGGGCATTCACATCGCCGATGGCTTCGCCGCGGCCGCCGGCGCGGTAGAACTGCCCGTCAGAGGACGACGTCCGGCCGTCGCCCAGACGGCGGCCAGAGGCAAGGCCCGATGCGTGTCGATGATGTGGGCGAGCGCTGCCGGTGTCCTCGCGGACATGCCAGTCGTGCATCCAGGCCAGTTACCGCATGGATGATCCCCGGCAGGCTTCCGACATCCGTGACAGGCCGAGGTTGATGCCGTCGGCCAGAACAGCGGTCAACGCCGCTGCCCGGTCGTCGGCGGGACGGCCGCTGCGCTGGTGCGTGAAGCAGCCAGAGAAATCGGTCCATCCGTCCACCTCCAGCAGAAGGTCGGTGACCTTGATCCGGGGTATGAGATCGTAGGCGCGGCGGCCGAGGTCCTCGGCCTCTGGCGGGGTCGTGTCCCGGATCGACTTACGCGGAGTTCACCGTCGGACAGGTCGACGTCCTCCAGCAACCCCTCCCCAGCAAGGGGCCGCCACTTCGGCGGCCCTTTCGGCAAGATGCCCTTCGGCGTTGCGTGAAACGGCCACGGGTAGCGCTCCCTCTTTCCGAAGAATGTCGAAGGTCGCGCGCGGCATGAGGCAGCTTTCAAAATCCCGGTATTGGCGGCTCCCCTCGACCAAACGTCGCCCGCCCCGCAACCGGTCACGCAGTTCGGACAGCGCGCAGATTTCATAAGCTTTCCGGTTGATGCTATCCTTCTTGATGATGAAGGGGCGCTAGGGCCGGCGGATGAAACCGGTCGGCGGTTTATCGGGCAGGGTGCGGCGCCCGGTGGCGTGCATGACCCGAAGGACGTCGCGCGCTCGCAGCAACGGCGTTACCGAGAGGCTGCCGAGAAAAGTGAAGCGGTTGAGAAGCGTGGGAGCGAAGGCCGGACCGTGGCGTAGCGACCGAGCATCTCGGTGCGGGGATCGGCGACCTCCGGCTTCGCCAGAGCTTCGCTGTCGGTGACGCATTTCATGAAACGGAACCAGCCGACGCCCTGGTCGACAACCGTGTACGGATCGGTTCCGGCCTCCCGTGCGCCGATCACCGCCTTGCACGCGGTCAGCAGCACCCGCAGTTGGGTCTGGGTGTCGCGGACGGAGCGCAGGGTGTTCTCCGCCGTCCGGCGTTCGGCCTTCCGCGCCAGGCTGCCGATCAGCTTGTCGAAGATCGACAGGTGACGTCGGTCAGATCCATCTCCAACCGGATCGCGGTGGCGGTGAGAACGGCCGTCGGCTAACGTTGCCAAATCCTGAAGGTGCTGCTGCGGCGTTATCCGCAGGCCTTCGGCGGCGAGGCGCTCGAACGCGACCTCCGGCACACGGGCGCGCAACGCCCGATCAATGCCGAGAGTCTTCAAGGCGGTGAGGCGCTCGATGACCGCCAGCATGTTGCGGGCGGTGGGTGCCGCCGGCATGCGGCGCAGCCAGGCGAGCATCATCATGTCGGTGTCGGCCCAGGGGGCAGCAACCGGTCCGGTGCGTCGCTCGACCGCTGATCAATTCCCTCGACGAGTGCGCGGTGTAGAATCCGTTAGGCTCGGCAGCGGGCTTGGTGCAGCATCAGTTCCAGGATTGCAGCCGAAGGGATCAGGATGCGACGGCGACGGAACTCATCGATTAGGGGCGTCGCCAAAATGATCGGGTCTCGCGCGATCTGCGCTTGGAGGTCAGCCAAGCGGCGAGGTTACGGAAAAGCGTGCGGTCAAAGGCGCGATGCCCGTTCGTGCCATGATCGCGGCGCCCTGCTCGCGCCGGTTTTGGTCGCGTCGGCTGTAGGCAATGAAGTCATCCGGCTCGGCGGCTACCTGCCGGGCCACGAACTCCAGCAGCCCGGCGGGTGGGCGCTCATCCGGTCCGGGAATCTGCCAGATGATGGCGATAGCAGAGCAGAACCGCGCAGCCCAGGCGAGTGTGCGGCGTCCGCCGGAGGGCAATGATGTCGAGGTCATCCCGGCTGAGGGTGTAATAGCGCACCATGGCACGCTCATCGTCTGCTACCGCCAGAAACCGCGCCCATTGCTCCTCGGTCAGCAGCAGCCGACGCGGCATGTCCATCCCCTCCATTCGTGTCGGCGGGACCATAGTGAAACCGAGGCTGCATTGCCACGGCACGGCCGAAAGAAGTAAGATGGTCTGAAGCTGGCATTAGCCCCCAGCAACTGCCTCCTGAATAGGATGGAAGGGTGCGCGACGCGCTGCTTGCCAAATAATGTTCAATGTGACCCCAAAAAGGAACGGGTGTTGTGCGCGGATGCGGATCGGGGCGGATGACCCTGCGAACCAAATGCAGAAATGCAGGTAAGCGGAGCCGTTCGGGAAGACCTGTACGGCGGTGCAAAGCGGGCTGGATGGGTCGAGCTAGCGCTTGAAAGCCAAGCGTCGGCAGCGGCCATTTTTATTGGCCAAATGCGGCGCTTCCGTCTGCCCTTCATTCCGGAGCTCCCACACATGTCCAATATGCTATGCGCCTTGGTGCACCACCTGCCACCTGTCTGATCGCCCTTGTCCTCATTCTCCTCGGTACCGGTAAGCCTGATCCGGCCCCCATCGTCCAGGTCTTGGAGGCCGCCATCCACCTGGCGGCGGCCATAACGGTACGGCGCTGACCCGGCCGCTCTCAGGCTTCGGGGACGGGCGGCGTGGCGAGCCGGTCCAGTGGCGCCCCGCCACGCCTTCTTTTCACGATAGCGCTTCAGCGCCGCGGGCCTGCGTGCATCACCGTCCCACCCGTGCGCCCGGTGTGAATGCGCCAAACGGCAAGACCGATCACCACGGCGAAACTGCCGACCGCCAACACTGCGTCCGTCGTCTCTCCGGAGGCGACCCACTTGACAGACAGCAGTGCCGCCAGAAAGAAGAGATCCAATCCAGGCCGACCAGGGCAAAGCCGTTGTGACCGTTGAAGGCAGGCTTTGGCGGCATCAACGAACGCGGATCATTACACATCTTCCTGAGGTAAGCTCACCGACCAGCACCATTGCTCCCTTTCGTTACAACGTTCGAGTTGTTACTCCCGGTCTCAATTTTCAAAGACAAGCATGTCCAGGAACCCGGAAAAGCTCGGCGCAAGCCGAGCCATGTTATGAAAGGGATCGCTGTCCAACCTTGACCGGTCGAACTAGTCGGCGGCCCAGAACCAGACCGCGTCCGCCCGTTCCGCGGCAACGTCCAGAAGGAAGAAGCTACCTCAGGGATCGCGGCCGATCGCGACCACGCCCGGCGGAAACCGTCGTTCGGTGGTGACGAAGTCGGTGTAGACTCCATCAAGGGTTAGCGCCGGGTTTTTGCCGCCGGTGAAGCTGTCGCTCTAGTCCTCCGCCGACAGTAGAACGTGGAGAATGGCCCGGTTGTCGCTTTCCTGCGGCGGCCTGCCTTGCCAGTCAATGTCGACCATGGTGTACTCGCCGCTTCCGGACCGAAAGGCTGGCCGCCGTTGATCGCCGCCAGGAAGCTCCGGTAGTCCTCGGGAAGACGCGCGCCGACCTGCCGTTCGAATCCGTTGACGATCTCCGGCGGTGCCGCCATCGTACGAAAATGCAGACCGTGCAATCTGTCAGGCAGACGGCCACCCTTCATCGATCGGTGGAAGCCTTGCCGGCAGAAACCTTGCCGGTCAGCCGAGGGAGCGAAAGCGGCAAACCGGAGCGTCTGGCAGCGTGCGGGCCGGCGCCGGCCCGGTCCGGTCCGGTCCGGACGTCCCGGCCAGCCCCCGGTGGACGCCGGCGGAGCCGGAACGCAGTCTCATTCTGCGGCGAGGGCATAGGTCTTCCTGGTCCTGCCGAAGTGTCTGAGTTCGTGCTCCATCATGTGTAAGCAGCTGGGGAACGCCCGCCTTGTTGTGGGCTGAAGAAGTAGGGGAAGAGCGGGTCTACGGAGGCTCCATTGGAGTCTAGAAGGAGGCTCGCTTGATGCAGAGGGTCGAGATCATCACCGGCAAGGAGCGGCGTCGGCGGTGGAGCGAGGCGGAGAAGGCTCGACTGGTGGCCGAGACGCTGGAACTGGGGCGATCGTCGCCCATGTCGCCCGCCGGCATGGGGTGGCGGAAAGCTGCCTGTACACGTGGCGCCGCTAGCTGGTCGACGGGATGGTTGATCCGCGGTCGCGTGATGACACTCCGCTGCTGATCCCTGTGACTGCCGATACGGCACCGGCTTGCGAGGCGCGACCGTCGTTCCCGCCATCGGCGCATGCTCCTCGCGCGCTGGTTCGGTTTGCCGACGGGACACGGCCGGCTGGAGATCGGGGCGGACTACCCGACGCCGGCGTTGACGGCGCTGATCGCCGCGCTCACGGGGGCGGCGATCAGCGTGCCGCCGGGCGTGCGGGTCTGGCTGCCGATATAATGTGTTGTCCAGATGGGTGAGCAGAACTGCGACGTTGAAGTGACGGCATTTCACCAATGATGATGCCGCCGCCCTGGGCGATCAGCTCGCCGGCATGTCGGCGGCGCTCAAAATTTTCGCGCATGCAGTTATGCGCGAGGTAGAAGCCACTTGCTGGTAGAAGCCACTTGCTGAAAGGGTGTCTCTCAAAAGGGAGGCAGGATGCACCGGCTGAAAGAGCGCGCATGGGACCGTTTTTAGCACATTGGTCAGGGATTCCGTGTTCCACTCACGTTCTCAAATTCCGGACAATCTGATCACTTTTGTGTAGTGACCCTAAGCTCGCGCATGAGATTCGAAATCCAGCCGGGGCTATGCGGCTGAAGGCGGAAAACGCACTCGCGGGAGACGCCTCCCGGCGCGAAGCCGCGTTACGGACAATCATTGAACAGGTGGCTCGCATCGAATCTCAGCTTGCGAACGAGCTTGCGCTGACCCAGCCTGTCACGGTGACGGTGCGGGATCGATATCGCACCATGGCTCGAGAACGTCGTTCAGGTGCATCAACCAAGAGCTCAAGCTCGACACCTCAGCCTCGTGGCGAAGCTGCAGATCGACGCGACCGACAAACCGCCAGCATTCGATCCGGCACAAGTCGCACGTGCCTTGGATAATTTCGTCACGAATGCGTTGCAGCACGCGCCGTCCGGCGGGCGTGTTGAAGTGCAGGCGCACAAGCTATCCGTGGGCGACAGTCACGTGTTGAGACTGGAAGTGGTCGACAACGGTCCGGGCGTGAGCGCGGATGACCGCGAGCATATTTTTGAGCCCTTCATGACGTGGCGTGTCGACGGCTCGGGCCTCGGTCTTGCCGTTGTGCGGGAGATTGCATCGGCCCATCGCGGCTGGGCGTATCTTGCCGATTATCGGGATGCCATGCGTTTTGTGATTGAGTTGCCATGACGAATATACTGATTATCGACGACGACAACGCCTTTCGCGAAGGCATTGCCGAAACAGTCCAGTCCAGGACCTGGGACACACGGCGCTGGACGCCGCCTCGGGCGAGGTTGCGCTTGAGATCTTGCGAAGCGAAGTGGCACCGGATTGCATCTTTCTCGACTTCCGCCTGCCGGGTGCGAATGGTTTCGAAATGCTCAAGACGCTTCGCGGCATGGCGAGCTTACAGTCGGTGCCCGTCGTGATGCTCACGGCCCACGCAACGAGCGACAACACGATCGACGCGATGTGGCTCAGCGCTTTCGAACATCTGACCAAACCGGTCGGACGTGAAGAAATTGCGGAAATGCTCGACCGTATCCAGTCCGCGCGCGTGCATCCTCGAGCGTCACGCGTATTTGAGGATGAAGTGACGTCGCGCGAACCGCAATTGCTCGGGGTCAGCGAAGCGATGCGCGAGGTGCAAAAGCGGCTCGGCCGTGCAGCGAGCACGAGTTTGACCGTTCTGATCACAGGCGAAACACGCACCGGCAAGGAAGTCGCCGCGCGCGTTCTGCATCTCGCTTCGGCCCGCGCCGCAGGCCCCTTTGTCGCTGTCAACTGTGCGGCGATTCCCGGTGACTTGCTCGAAAGTGAATTGTTCGGCCATGCGAAGGGCGCTTACACAGGAGCGCAAAGCGACAGGAAGGGGCGCGTCGAAGAAGCGCATGGCGGCACATTGTTCCTCGATGAGGTCGGCGACATGCTGCATCCCGATGCAGGCCAAGCTCTTGCACGTGTTGCAGGAGCGGCAAGTCACGCTCGTCGGGACCAATCGCGTGATCGCGGTTGACCTGCGCGTGGTTGCGGCGACGCATCGCGATCTGGCTTCAATGGTCGAGGCGGGCACGTTTCGGCAAGACCCGATGTTCCGGCTCAACGTGATTCCGTTGCACATGCCCGCGCTGCGCGACCGCGTGGCCGACATCCTGCCGCTTGCCGAACATTTCCTAGCGATAGGAGCGTCGAACGCCGTACGCAAACATCTGTCGGCGGACGCGCAGCGCCTGCTCGCGACCTTTTCCTGGCCTGGCAATGTCCGTGAGTTGGCGAATGCCATGGAACGGGCGAGCGCCTAGCGCCGGGCCAGACACTGACCCGCGAGACTTCGCTTTCCTGTTCAATACGAGAAGCCCTTCTCACGCTGATACGCTTCCCGCCGAACTCCTCGACCTTCCCCTTGCGCAAGCGGTCGCGCGGCTCGAACGCGCGTTGGTTGTTCGCGCCATGGCGTTATCGAGCGGAAACCGGGCAAAGGCGGCACGACAACTCGGTATCAGTCGTCAGTCGCTCTACACGCGTATGACCAATCTGGGGATGTCCGAAGCATCCTGAGCATGAGCACGAGCGTCAAGAAAACGGACACCTCCCGTCCGATCTCTTGACAGCGTGAAGCCTCGTTCACACGCCGAATCCCGTTCCTTCAAACGTTTGCAAATGGCATGGCCCTTGCCAGGGACTCCGCGCACCATCAACGGAGTACATCACGCAATCGTCTTCGAAAGATCCTTCACAACGACGCTCCGTGCGACTCGGCGTGACGGCTTTGCTGGCGATCAGCGCGGGCTGCGCTGCGCAAACCTCAGCCTGCAGCGGCGCTGGTTTCGCTGCCTCAGCCGCCGATGGGCGCCGCCTCCAGGTGCAGCCCCGTTGCCGGCGCCGAGGGAACTCCGGTCACGTCCACGCAATCGACCGTATCCCATTTTCTAACCAATCCGGACGGCGACGTGGATGGCTTTCTAACCAACGACGGGACGCTTGTGTGCTTCCCGCCGTACTGGGCACGCAACTCACGACCGCCGTTCGCAGAGGCGACAGCGTGCAAGTGAGCGGTTGGCGTGACGCGGGCGGCAACCTCACCACCCAAAGCATTACCGATGCGAGAAGCGCGCAACAACTGATCGACCAGCCGCCCGTGCCGGGCATACAGCCCTTACCGCGCGAACTGCGCGGTGCGGCACTTTCCCGCTTGAGCGCACAGAGGCAAGTCGCGCATGTGACGATGGCACCGCGTGGCCAGCCAGATGGCGTCATTCTCTCGGACGGCACGGTGATCAAACTCTCTCCACCCGTCGCCCAGCAATTCCCGAATCTTGTCCAGCCTGGCGCCACTGTGTCGGCGCAAGGCTACGGCACGCGCAATCAATACGGAACTGCATTGCAGGCGACGTCATTCGGTGCACCGGGCAACGCTGAAGCAGCCGGTTGTATTCATCGATTCAGGCGCAAACAGCGGCAGATTCATCGTGAGTGAGGCTTTGCGCCTGGATTTCCGGTCCACCAGGGTGTTGCGCCTGGGCCTGCGGCCCGCTTTCCCCCATTACGGGCGAACCTGTGCCATCAATCGCTTGCGCGAAAGATAAACGTTGGTCAACGCCAGCGCGACGAAAGCCCGATTGGCGTTCTTCGCCAGGCCCCGATAGCGCACCTTCGTGAAGCCCCACAGGCGTTTGACAACAGCAAACCCCTG
>LFLF01000056.1 GCA_001184395.1 Candidatus Paraburkholderia calva
CCGACGTTTTCCCGCGAGCCAAGCCGACCAGCGGATGCTTCAAGTTGATCTGTTCTCGAGCGGTTGACGGAAGAAATCTTCCTCGGTCACGGGCGTCTTCGGACCCATCCGCACCTCGTCGAAAAATGCAGGATTTAAGCGTTAATATGCCTGCTTCCTGCAATTCGCTCAACATGGTTTGGGCTGGAGTGCTTAGTGGGATAAAGCTTTAGGAATTGTTCAGGATCGACTGGTTAGCGACCGTTGCAAAAATTGGATCGTCGAACAATCTCGTTAATCTGCCGGGCGCCTATATTCACGGCAAAAGCCTGAAATAAATGCAGAAAAAATTCTTCAGGGACAAGGGAGGACTAGCTCTTCGGTTATTTCGCCCGATGGAAGATATGTCACCGCAACCGGAGACGTAAGCTGCCACGAGGATAGTTACCCAGGAGTTTGGGATATCAAGAAGAATAAATTGGTCGTGGTAGACGACAGACTTGCCGAAAGTACTTTTCCAGCCACTAAAGTCGGCCAGCAAACGCGCCGCTTCGCACGATGTGTGAAGCGGCGTCAGGCATTCACCGAAGCATACTTACTGCTTCACACCTTCAGCCTGAATATGCAACACCGTCTTCAAGCTGAACCCATACGACTTGCCGTAACCCATCCCGAAGTCGCCGCGATCGAAAGTCGTGGTCGCTTCCACGCCGCACACTTCCTTCTTCATCATCGGGTTCATGAAGCACTTGAAGTGCTCGATCTTCAGATTCAGCGGCTTGGTCACGCCGTGCATCGTCAGCGAACCGACGACTTCGTTCGGTGTGTCGCCGTCGAACCTGATCGACATGCCCTTGTACTCCGTCGTCGGATACTTGGGGCATCGAAGAATTCGGCCTTTTGCAGATGCTCGTTGAGCTTGTCGTTGCCAGTGTCGATCGACGAAATGTCGATGCTCACGTTCACCGTGCCGGTTTTCGCCGCACGGTCGAGCACGACTTCGCCGCTGCTCTTGTTGAACTTGCCGCGCCACGTTGACACGCCGCCGAAGTGATCGGCTTCGAAGCTCGGGTACGTGTGGTTCGGGTCCAGCTTATACGTGTCGGCGGCCAGCGCACTGAAGGACATTCCGAGTGCGAGCGCGCCCGCAGCGATGATCGAAAGCTTTTTCAAGTTCTTATCCTGTCTGAAATCTGCTACGCAAGGTAAGGGTGAAACGCCGCTCACTTCTTCGCGGCGACGATATGAAACTTGATGACGAACTCGTCCGCGACGATGGACGTGTCCTTCCATTCGCCTGTGCCGACGTCGAACTGCGAGCGCTTGATCGGCAGCGCGCCGTCGAAGGTCTCGCTCGCGCCTGACTGCGTGACGGTGACGGGCACCATGACCGTCTGCGACTTGCCCTTGATGGTGATCTTGCCAGTCACGTTGAACTTGTTGCCGCCCGCCGGCGCGATCGCGCTGGACGCGAAGGTCGCGGTCGGATATTCGGCGGCATCGAACCATTCGGCGGCGCACACCTGCTTGTTGTAATCGTCGTCGCCGAGATCGTAGCTGCCGGTGTCGATCGTGAGATTCGCGCTGCCCGCCGCGGACTTGGCCGGATCGAATGAGATCTGCACGATGAACTTGTTGAACTTGCCATCGGGGCACGTTCATCTGCTTCGACGTCGCAATCACCGAGCTCTTGCCCATGTCCACCTGGGCATGCGCGCCCGTGGCCATGACCAGCGCAGCCGATACCGCCAGCATCCAACGGTTGAGTTTCACTTTCATGTGTGCCTTTGTTTTACGGTCCGAACGGCAAACCGGTATTGGAAATCAAAAGAAGCTGCGAACCAATCGGTCCGTGGGAAACGCCCTGCCAACTGCCAGGAAACAATCGAAAGACTTATCGGAGAAACGGCAGCATGCGGCCGAGCAAGCCATCGCGATCGACGAAATGATGCTTCAGCGCCGCCAGCACATGCAGAACCACGAGCGCCAAGCAACGTGTAATTCAGCGCGACGTGCACGGTGCGCAGAATTGCCTTCAGCGCCTTGTCCGGCCCGATGATGGTCGGCAACGGCAGCACGCCGAGATAGACCACCTGCACGTTTGCCGCCGAACTATACAGATAGCCGGACACCGGAATCGCGAACATCAGCACGTAAAGCAGGAAGTGCGTGAGATGCGTGGCGCCGGCCTGCCAGCGCGGCATGCCGGCCGGATCGGGCGGTACGCTATGCGTGGCCGCCAGAGCAGGCGGGTCAAGGCGAGCAGGAACACGGTTACGCCGATCCACTTGTGCCACGAGAAATACTTGAGCTTGGTCGGTGTGAAGCCGGGGATACCCGTCATGATCCAGCCGAGATAAAACCCGCCGATGATCAGCAACGCGATGAGCCAGTGCAGGCCGATCGCCGTCGCGCCATATCGTTCGGCCGGCCGTGCCGACGTAATGCTAACGCTTTCCATGATGCCGGTGTCCTGAGTTGGGAGTGTCTGTGCATCGCCGAAGATCGAGATACGCGAGTACGCGAATTACGCTCGCCGATGCGTGCGCCACCATGCTACCTCAACAATCGTGAAATGCCAGCGCAGCTCAAAAGCGCTTTCAAGATGGCTGAAAGTCTTATCCGGCAAGGCTTTGCTACCGATCGGCCGAGATCCGGGCCACCTTGCGCCGCGTTTATGCAAAGAACTATTCCGCCCATGCAAGGGTCGATAAAAGCGCTGATGCAGACCGGTTTGATGCAGACCGGTTGACCGGACCACCAAATTAAACGAAGCGGCCGATTCTTTTATTCCGTTTGCACGGGATAAGCCGCCGCCGCGCGCATCGCGCAGTCGGGGAATCATCAGCTATTCGTCGTTTGATACCATGCTGCTACCATTCGTGCTGGCCCGCCTCTTGCTATGTCGCTCTGAACCGATCTTCGCGGCGCCAGACCCAACCGCATGAGAAGGCCCGGCACTCGACTATGAACGTGAACGAATCGGAAGACCTGATCGCGTGTCACGAATGCGATGCGCTCTACGTGAAGCGCGCGCTGCCCCGGCACAGCAAGGCAAGCTGCCCGCGTTGCGGCGCACTGCTCTACTGCAGCATCGCGTCGAATCTCGACAAGATCAGCGCGATGACGCTCGCCGCGCTCATCATCTTCGTGATCGCGCAGGCATTTCCCATCGTCGAACTGGATGCCAACGGCATCACCTCACAGACCACGCTGATCGGCGCCATCGTCGCGTTGTGGAACGAGCAGATGGAGATCGTCGCAACGCTGGTGTTCTGCTCGACCATACTCTTTCCGCTCGCCGAATTGCTCGCGCTGCTCTACGTGCTGATGCCATTGCGCGCGGGTCACGTGCCGCCCGGTTTCAATCAGGTGCTGCGCACCGTCCAGTTCGTGCGTCCGTGGGGGATGATCGAAGTCTTCATGCTCGGCGTGCTGGTCACGCTGGTGAAGATGGTCAGCCTCGCGCGCGTGATCCCCGAAGCCGCGCTTTTCGCGTTCGGCGCGCTGACCCTGATGGTCGCGGTCGTCGTGAGTTTCGATTCGGCGTCGCTGTGGGATATCGCGAGCCGTGTGTCGCCGCGCGGCAAACCCAAAACACGCGTCATGTCCGATGCGAGACAGAAATCGTGAGCACGCCCTCTTCACTCCGCGATCCGGCCGCCGTCCGTACGGCGTCGGGTGAGCATCTCGTCTCGTGCCACGCATGCGAACTCGTGCAACCGCTCGCGCATACCGTCGAAAAGCAGCGCTGCACGCGTTGCGACGCGGTCGTGCATCGTCGCAATCCGGAGGCCATCGCGCGGACATGGGCGCTGCTCATCAGCGCGGCGATCCTTTATATCCCCGCGAATATGTTTCCGATCATGCACACCGCGTCGATTCTCGGTTCCGAGGACGACACCATCATGAGCGGCGTCGCGCTGTTCTGGAACGACGGCAACATTCCGCTGGCGGCGGTGATTTTCATCGCCAGCATTCTGGTGCCGATGCTCAAGCTTTTGTCCATCGGCTTCCTGCTCATTACCGTGCAGCGGCGCTCGAAGTGGCAGCCGCGTCAACGCACGACGCTTTATCGCATCGTCGAAGGCATCGGACGCTGGTCGATGCTCGATGTCTTCGTCATCACGCTCACGGTGGCGCTGGTGCGATTCAACACCCTCGCGGTGATCACCGCCAGGCCGGGCGCGCTGGCTTTCGCGTCGGTGGTCGTGCTAACCATGCTCGCGTCGATGCAGTTCGATCCGCGTCTCATCTGGGACAACGTAGACACCGAACCGTCAGGAAAGAAACATGACTAGTGCCCAAGGTCCGAACGGGCCCGACATCGATCCGCCGCAATCCGGCGGCAGTGGCGGCGGACTGCCGCCGAATCTGCCGGAGTCGGTCATCGAACCGCGCAGCCGCTGGCTGCCGTCGCTCATCTGGGTCATTCCGCTCATGGCCGCGCTGATCGGCGTGTTTCTGGTCTTCAAGACCGTGTCGGGGCGCGGGCCCTCGGTCACGATAAGCTTCGTGAGCGCGGAAGGCCTGGAACCGGGCAAGACCAGGGTCAAGTACAAGGACGTGGATATTGGCACGGTGCAAGGCATTACGCTGACGAAGGACCATTCGCGCGTGCTCGTGGATGTGCGCCTCACCAAGGAAGCCACCGACTTCGCCGTGAAGGACACGCGCTTCTGGGTCGTGCGTCCGCGCGTCGCGGCAAGCGGCGTGTCGGGACTCTCGACGCTGCTGTCGGGCGCGTATATCGGCGTGGATATCGGCAAGTCGACGGAGGATCGCACGCACTTCGTCGGACTAGAAACGCCGCCCGCTATCACCGGCGACCAGAAAGGCCACACCTACACGCTGCACGGCGAGTCGCTCGGTTCGCTCGATATCGGCTCGCCGGTCTACTATCGCCGCGTGCAGGTCGGACAGGTCACGGCGTTCTCGCTCGACAAGGACGGCACCGGCGTCACGATGCAGGTGTTCGTCACCGCGCCGTACGATCAGTACGTCGGCACCAATTCGCGCTGGTGGCATGCGAGCGGCGTCGATCTGCGGCTCGATTCGAGCGGCCTCACGCTCAACACGCAATCGCTCGCAACGGTCATTCTCGGCGGCGTCGCGTTCCAGACGCCGCCCAATCAGGAGTCCGGCCCGCAGGCGAAGGACAACACCACGTTCAAGCTCGGTTCCGATCAGGCCGATGCGATGCGCGACCCCGACGGCGCGCCGGTTCGTGTCGTGATGAACTTCAACCAGTCGCTGCGCGGCCTTTCGGTGGGCGCGCCGGTGGACTTTCGCGGCATCGTGCTCGGTCAGGTGACGGGCATCGGCGTGCGTTACGACCGGACCACCCATTCGCTGATGATGCCGGTGACCATCGACCTTTATCCTGACCGGCTCGGACGTCGCGGCGTGCAGGGCATCACGGACGAAACCGAGGAAGAGCGCAAGAACGTGCTGCAAATACTGGTCAAGCGTGGTTTGCACGGCCAGTTGCGGACCGGCAATCTGCTGACGAGCCAGTTGTATGTCGCGCTCGACTTCTTCCCGAAGACGCCCGCCGCCAAGGTGAACACGGAAGGCGATCCGCTCGAACTGCCGATCGGACCGAATACGCTCGAGGAACTGCAACTGCAGATCGCAGACATCGCGCACAAGCTCGACAAGATTCCATTCGATCAGATCGGCTCGAACCTGAACGACTCGCTGAAGAACGCCAACGCGCTGTTCGGCAAGATGGACAAGGAAGTGCTGCCGGAAATGTGCGGCACGCTCGAGGAAGCGAAGAAGACCTTCGGGCAGGCGCAGGCGACGCTGTCGTCGGATTCGCCGATTCAATCGGACACGCGTCAGGCCATGCAGGAACTGACGCGCACACTTCAATCGCTCAATGCGCTCGCGGATTATCTGGAACGTCATCCGGAATCGCTGTTGCGCGGTAAACAGGGAGACAAGCCATGAGGTTCGGCGCGTTGATGTCGGTTTTGAGCGCGGCGGGCTTGCTGGCCGCGTGCGCGTCGTCGCCGACGAGCAACTTTTATACGCTGGCGGGTGCGTCGGCGAGATCGGGCGACGGTGCGCGGCAGGCGTCGTCGGGCACGCCGTTCTTCTTCGAACTGGCGCCGGTCGACATGCCCTCGCAGGTCGCGCGCAATCAGTTGGTCGTGCAGACGAGCCCGGCGCAGGTAAAGGTGCTCGAAGAAGAACGCTGGGCATCCTTGCCCGCCGACGAGGTGCGGCGCGCGCTCTCCAGCGATCTCACGCAGCGGCTCGGCTCGATCGATGTGTACGGCACCTCGTATCCGCCGTCGGCGACGGTGTATCACGTGAAGGTGAGCGTGCAGCGCTTCGAGTCGTGGCCCGGATCGCACGCGGTCATCGACGCCGTGTGGAGCGTACGCACGACCGGCGGCGACAGCGTGCTGACCTACCGCACGGTCGCGCAAGAAGCCGTGGCGCAAGGCTATAGCACGCTCGTCGATGGGCATCGCAAGGCGGTGGATGAGATCGCCACCGCCATCACGGCGGGCGTGCGCGGTCTGAACGCGCTGCCGGCGTCGGCCAAAGCGAAGAACGGCGCGGCCTCGCGTCCCGTACCGGTGCCGTCCTGCCCGACTGCGAGTGCCGTCACCAGCGCTTCAGGCAGCGGCGGCGCGAACTGATCGCACGCATGCGCGTCCGTCGCAATGACGGACGCGCGAAAACCTGCGCAAGCGCTGGCATCTCTCGTCGCGCACCGATCCGTGAAACATGCGCGCGCTTCACGACATCGGGACGTCGCGCGTCTCATGTTGTTCTCAGGCGACAAACCGGGCGCACGCTTGTCTCAATTTTGCCGATGGCCGTCGCGTTACGGTTAAGATTGTCATCGCATTCCGAAATAACAGCGAAGATTCAATGATGAAACTGATCGGTTCGCACACCAGCCCGTTTATCCGTAAGGTGCGGATCGTGATGGCGGAAAAGAAGATCGATTGCGAACTGGTGCTCGAAGATGTGTGGGCATCCGCTTCCAAGATTTACGACTTCAACCCACTAGGCAAGGTCTCGTGCCTCATTCTGGACGACGGCGAAGCTGTGTTCGATTCGCGCGTGATCTGCGAATTCGTGGATACGCTCACGCCGTCGGCAAATTGCTGCCGCAAGAACGCCGTGAGCGCACCGAAGTGAAATTCTGAGAAGCGTCGCCGACGGCATGCTCGACGCATGCCGTGCTCACGCGGGTCGAAAGCGTGCTGCGCGAAGAACTGCAACGCAGCGCATCGTGGATCGAGCGCCAGCGGCGCAAGATCGATGATGGCCTGAGCGCAATGGCGCGCAGGATCTGCGCAAAGCAATGGTGCTCCGCGAACCGCTTCACGTTGGCGGATATCGCATGCGGCTGCGCGCTGGACTATCTCGATTTCCGCATGCCCGACCTCGACTGGCGCGCCCGCGCATCCGAGTCTCGACAAATGCTACACGCGTCTCTCGCAACGGCAGTCTTTCCTCGACACCGTACCCGTCTGAAGCGACTTCGGTGCAATGCCGCCCAGCGTCATGCTGGGCGGCATTTCATTTTGTGCAATCGAAAAAGCCTCTGTGCAAGTATTCGTCAGCTCAAAGACAAATCAAATTACATCTATCTCTAGATAGAGGTAAGCGGACACAAAATAGACCGCCGGCCGCACCAGTGCGGGCTTTCACGTCATGAAACAGTGCGTGAGCGCTCGTTTCGATGCAATGCCGGCGCAAAACGCTCAATTTTCTGGCTTAATTAGCCAAAATCTATCTATTTGACGGTAGATAATCCACCATCGATCCATGGGTTTCTCACGCGTTTTTCACAGAGTTATCCACAGGCGTGTCTACTGGCTGGCGTACCGCTTCAGCGACCTCTTCCAAGCGGGCGCGTGTCTGAAACAATCGACAGGCAAGCAAGCTGCCCTGAAGCGCCGCATACAACGCGCGCGTGGCCGCTTCCGGTTTGCCGCCCGCGTCGAGGGTGTCCTGCGCCTCGCCTTCCGCGAGAATCTTCGCCAGCCAGTTTTCATTCGCCTTGAAAAACGCCTGCACCGCCTGCCGGACTTTCTCCGGCGACGACTCGATTTCCGCCGCCAGCATGCCGCACAGGCACCCGCGGGCCATCGCAGATGATGCGCCCGAAGAGCTTGGTATAATAGCGGTCGAGCTTCTTGTCGGCAGGCGCCGAACTGTCGATGGCGTAGATCGTGGACATGACGTCGGCGCTGTAAGTGTTGACGGCTCGGACAAGTCGCGATAGCTGAAGCCGTTATAGCCGCGCGTCATCATCAGCGCCTGCGCGTGGTCCAGCAGCGCCTCCCGTACGGTGTTCTTGTCTATTGCGTGCCTCGGCTGAGCGTCGATCGCCAAAATTTATCTATCGCTAGATAGACAACAGTCAAGCGCTTGTATCAAAAAGCTTTTATTCCGGCGCTGCATTGATCAGCCGATCGCGGGCAAAAGAAAACCCCGGCCGAGGCCGGTGCTTCTTCTCAAGCTAAACGATGAAAGCCTCAGCGCAACGCGACTTGCGGCGACGCAAGCGCATCTTCGCGCGCGGACTGCGCCGCCGCCTGCTTGATAATCCCACCGCCCAGACACACATCGCCCTGGTACAACACGGCGGATTGGCACGGCGTCACCGCCCATTGCGCTTCGTTGAAGCGCAGCGCGAAGCGGCCCTCGTCGGCGCCCACGAAACGGCAGGCGGCACCCTGCTGGCGATAGCGCGTCTTTGCGCCACACGCGACGCCTTCGTCCGGCGCGAAGCCCGTCACCCAGCTCGTATTGCCCGCGACGAGCGTGTCCGACAGCAGCCACGGATGATCGTGTCCCTGCACGACGTACAGCGTGTTCAACGCCATGTCCTTGTCGGCAACGAACCACGGCTCGCCGCTGCCGTCCTTCGCCCCACCGATGCCGATGCCCTTGCGCTGCCCGAACGTATAGAACGCAAGCCCGATATGCTCGCCGACGACCTTGCCGTCCGGCGTTTTCATCGGACCGGGCTTGGTTGGCAGATAGCGATTCAGAAACTCGCGAAACGGCCGCTCGCCGATGAAGCAGATGCCGGTCGAATCCTTCTTCTTCGCGTTCGGCAGGCCGATTTGCGCGGCGATCTCGCGCACCTGCGTCTTTGGAATCTCGCCCAGCGGAAACAGCGTCTTCGACAATTGCGCCTGATTCAGCCGATGCAGGAAGTACGACTGATCCTTGGTCGAATCGGTAGCCTTGAGCAACTGGAACAGCCCGTCCTGTTCGCGCACGCGCGCGTAATGGCCGGTCGCGATGGTTTCCGCGCCCAGCGACATCGCATGATCGAGAAAGGCCTTAAACTTGATCTCGACGTTGCAGAGCACGTCCGGATTCGGTGTGCGGCCGGCCGAGTACTCGCGCAGGAACTCCGCAAACACGCGGTCCTTGTATTCGGCGGCGAAGTTCACGGCTTCCACGTCGATGCCGATCAGGTCCGCGACCGACACCACGTCGATCCAGTCCTGACGCGTCGAGCAGTATTCGCCGTCGTCTTCCCAGTTCTTCATGAAGAGGCCGACCACGTCGTAACCCTGCTCCTTCAGAAGCCATGCCGTCACCGACGAATCCACGCCGCCCGACATGCCCACCACTACTTTTTGCTTGCTCATATGAAAACCGCGCGTTGAACCCGAATCCGCCGAGACGGCTCGTCGCGTATGTGAAGGCGGGTCGGACCGAAAGGCTCAGGCACGCGCCGCCCGGCGAGATAGTCCTCGCCGCAGGTCAGGACGATCGGCGTACGATGCCGTTCAACCGACGTACACAACTCGTCGGCGGTCAGCCACATGCCGCGCACGATGCCGTCGTCGAGCGCGCCCTGCGATCGCCTTGCCGGCCTTGCCGCAAAACGTGAAACGGCAGATACGTGACATCGCCCTCCGCGCGCCTGAAATGCATCATATACGCACCGACCAGCGCCTCCGGCTCGAATGCATGCGCCGCCGTTTCCTCAAGTGTCTCGCGGATCTCCGCCTCGACCAGCGTTTCGCCCGCTTCGAGATGACCAGCCGGCTGATTGATGCACAATCCGGCCGACGTGTGTTCTTCGATGACGAGAAAGCGCCCGTCACGCTCGACGATGGCAGCCACCGTTACGTGGGGACCCAAGTATCTGATTTCATAGTCCGGTATTTTACCGTCAGCGCCCGATTCGCGCCCGTGACACTCAGGGAAAGCGCGGATGTGGCAAAGGCTGTGAACAAGGGTCCAGATCGATTCTAGCGTGTGAATTCTTCGGTTACAGTGGCGAGAGCCGTCGGTTCACGCATTTGAAATAAAACTCAGCCTTAGGCCTTCGCCGTGCCCCGCCTCGGGCCCGAAGGCAACCAAGACAGGAGGATTCAAGATGCATATCGGAGTGCCTGCTGAAACGCGGGCGGGCGAAACGCGCGGCGCCGCGACGCCCGAAACGGTCAAGAAGCTCGTCACGCAGGAGCATCGAATTTCGGTGCAGATCGGCGCGGGCTTGCCGGCGAGCTATATCGACGACGCCTTCGCGCAGGCGGGCGCGGATCTGGTCAATGCATCCACGCGTTCGACGCGGAGATCGTCCTCAAGGTCCAGACGCCCACCGAATCCGAACTGGCCATGCTCAAACCGGGCGCCGTGCTCATAGGCATGCTCGATCCTTTCAATACCGAAAACACCGCGCGGCTGGCCTCGGCAGGCGTCACCGCGTTCGCGCTCGAAGCCGCGCCGCGCACCACGCGCGCGCAAAGTCTAGACGTGCTGTCATCGCAGGCGAACATCGCCGGATACAAGGCCGTGCTGATCGCCTGCCAGTACTACCAGCGCTTCATGCCGATGCTAATGACCGCCGCCGGCACCGTCAAAGCCGCGCGCGTGCTGGTGCTCGGCGCGGGCGTCGCGGGCTTGCAGGCCATCGCGACGGCCAAGCGGCTCGGCGCGGTGGTCGAGGCGTCCGATGTGGGCCGGCGGTCAAGGAGCAGATCGAATCGCTCGGCGCGAAGTTCGTCGACGTGCCTTTCGAAACCGACAAGGAACGCGAGGCCGCCGAAGGCCTCGTCGGCTACGCGCGGCCCATGCCGCCGAGCTGGCTCGCGCGCCAGTCGGCGCAGGTCCACGAATGCGCGAAGGCGGCGGATATCGTGATCTCGACCGCGTTGATTCCGGGCCGTCCCGCGCCCACGCTACTGTCCGTCGAAACCGTCAAGCACATGAAGCTCGGTTCGGTGATCGTCGATCTCGCCGCCGGGTGCGGCCCCGAGTTCGAGGGCAAAAAAGGCGGCAACTGCCCGCTGACCGAAGTCGATCAGGTGGTGATGAAACGCAGCGTGCATATCGTCGGCCACACGAATCTCGCGGCCATGGTCGGCGCCGATGCGTCCGCGCTTTACGCGCGCAATCTGCTCGACTTCCTCAAGCTGATCCTGACGAAAGAGGGCACGCTCAACATCGACCTCGCGGACGACATCGTTGCGGCCACGCTGCAATGTCGCGACGGGCAAGTCACGCGCGTTTCGGCCTGAAGGAGAACGACAACATAGACGTCATCAATCACACGATAATCAACCTCATCATCTTCGTGCTGGCCATTTATGTGGGCTACCACGTGGTATGGAACGTCACGCCCGCATTGCATACGCCGCTAATGGCCGTGACCAACGCGATTTCGGCCATCGTCATCGTCGGGGCCATGCTCGCAGTCGGCCTTACGGTGGGCGGTGCGGGTAAGTTCTTCGGCACGCTCGCGGTGCTGCTCGCGGCGGTGAACGTGTTCGGCGGTTTTCTCGTCACACGGCGAATGCTGGAAATGTTCAAGAAGAAGGAACCGAGCAAACGGATCACGCACAAGGAGGGCACGTAAATGAGCATGAACGTTGTCACTCTTTTGTATCTGGTCGCTTCGGTATGGTTCATTCAGGCGCCGAAGGGCCTGTCCAATCCGAAGACCCGCAGATCGACAACACGTTCGGCATGGCTATCGCCATTCTCACCACGCTGGCACTGATCGTGAAGCAGGCCGAGTATCTCACTCGAACCTCTCGCTCGGGTTGTCCCTGCTGTTCGTCGCGCTGATCGTGGGCGGCGGCGCGGGCGCGTATATCGCGGCGAAAGTCGAGATGACGAAGATGCCCGAACTCGTCGCGGCGATGCACTCGCTGATCGGTCTCGCGGCGGTGTGCATCGCGTATGCCGTCGTCGCAGAACCGTCCGCGTTCGAACTGGCGGCGCCCGGCGAGCCGATTCCGTATGGCAATCGCGTGGAGTTGTTCATCAGCACCTTCGTCGGCACGATCACGTTTTCGGGTTCGGTGATCGCGTTTGGCAAGCTCTCGGGCAAGTACAAGTTCCGGTTGTTTCAGGGCGCGCCGGTCACGTATGCCGGACAGCATCTGATCAATCTGCTGCTCGCCGTCGCCATGATCGGCTTCGGCGTGATCTTCATGCTTACCGAGTCGTGGCTACCGTTCATCACCATGACGGTCATCGCGTTCGCGCTGGGCGTGCTCATCACCATTCCGATCGGCGGCGCAGACATGCCGGTGTTCGTTTCGATGCTCAACTCGTATTCGGGCTGGGCGGTGGCGGGCATCGGCCTCTCGCTCAACAATCCGATGCTGATCATCGCGGGCTCGCTGGTAGGTAGGTTCGTCGGGTGCGATTCTGTCCTACATCATGTGCCGTGGGATGAACCGTTCGTTCTTCAACGTGATTCTCGGCGGGTTCGTCGGCGAGGCGGGCGGCGCGCAGGAACAGTGTCCGGTCAAACCCGGCTCCGCCGCCGACGCCGCGTTCATGCTCGGCAATGCGGAGAGCGTGGTGATCGTGCCGGGATACGGTCTTGCCGTGGCGCGTGCGCAGCACGCGCTGAAGGAACTGACGGAACTGACCGACAAGCTGGTGGAGAAAGGCATCGACGTGCGATACGCGATTCATCCGGTCGCGGGGCGCATGCCGGGCCACATGAACGTGCTGCTCGCGGAAGCCGAAGTGCCTTACGAGATGGTGCAGGAGATGGAGGACATCAACAGCGAGTTCGGGCAGACGGATGTGGTGCTGGTGCTCGGCGCGAACGACGTGGTTAACCCGGCGGCGAAGACCGACCCGAAATCGCCCATTGCCGGAATGCCGATTCTCGAAGCGTACAAGGCGCGCACGATCATCGTGAACAAACGCTCGATGGCGGGGGTATGCGGGGCTCGATAACGAACTGTTCTATATGGACAAGACCATGATGGTCTTCGGGGATGCGAAGAAGGTGGTGGAGGACATGAGGAAGGCATTGGAGTAGCGCCCGCTCGCCCTTATAGACAAGCGGACCGTGCGCGCCAGCGTTTCAGCAATGAAGCGCCGGCGCGTTCTTTTTCGTCGTCTGCCGCAAGAGTAAGGAATCCGCCAAACACCCCGCGTACAATACCGCCTTTAAACGTCCCCGAAGCACCTCATGTCCTCCCTTCTCCTCGACTGGTTCGCCCCCTGCCCGCGCGGTCTCGAAGCGCCGCTCGCCGCCGAGCTCGACGAGATCGGGGATCGCCATATCGACGGCGCGCCGGTGCCCGGCGGCGGCTCGCTGTCGGTCGGTGCGCAAGTGCCCGGCGGCGTGCACTTTCGCGGTCGCTGGCTCGCGGGTATGGCGGCGAATCTGCATTCGCGCATCGCGAGCCGCGTGCTGCTCAAGATCGCGCACGGCCCGTATCGCAACGAAAACGACATCTACGAACTCACGCACCGTCAGCGCTGGGAACAATGGTTCACGCCGAATCAGACCATGCGTGTCAATCTCACCGCGATCAAATCGCCGGTCAAAAGCCTCGAATTCACCACGCTGCGCGTGAAGGACGCCGTCTGCGACCGCCTGCGCGAAGTGGCTGGCGCGCGGCCGAGCATCGACACCGCGCAACCTGACGTGCGCGTGTTCGCGTTCCTGACGGTGAACGAGTGCACCCTTTATCTCGACACCTCCGGCGAACCGTTGTTCAAGCGCGGCTGGCGGCTCGACAAGGGCGCGGCGCCGCTGCGCGAAAATCTCGCGGCGGGCATTCTGCGCCTGACCGGCTGGACGCCCGGTACGCCGCTGTTCGATCCGATGTGCAGCAGCGGCACTTTCCTCGCCGAAGCCGCGCAGGCGGCACTGAGCATCGCGCCGGGCTCGGAACGGCGCTTCGGCTTCGAAAAGCTCAAGCCCTTCCAGCCGATGACCTGGCAAAAGCTCCGCGAAGCCGCGTTCGACGCCCGCAACGCAGCCTTCGCGGCACAGCGCGACCTGAACATCTTCGGCGGTGACATTTCCGGCGACATGCTGGAGAAAGCGCGCGTGAATCTGAACCGCGCCGGCATCCCGCGTCTCATGCTCAAGCAGGTCGATGCGCGCAACATGGTGTCCCCGACCGATACGCCCGGCATTCTCATCGCCAATCCGCCCTATGGCGAGCGTATCGAAGTGCGCGGACGCGGTCCGCGCGGGGAAATCCGCGACACGGGACGCTTCTGCCGCGAAGACGAAGAAGCGTTCGCCCGCGCGCAACCCGATCTGGCCGATACTGAGTTCTTCGTCTCGTTCGGCAACGCGCTCAAACAGCGCTTCCTCAGCTGGCGCGCCTACGTGCTCACCTCCGACCGCAAGCTGCCCGGCTTGATGCGCCTGCGCGAATCGACCAAGACGCCGCTATTCAACGGCGCGCTCGAATGCCGGCTGTTCCGCTTCGACCTGATTGCGGGCAGCGTGCGCAATCGTCCGGCGGGCGAACCGACTGGCGAGTGACACGGAAGCTTCACGCCGCCTTCGCAGCAAGTTTGCAGCGAGGTGGCGCGGCGTGCCATTCTTCCGATCGGCATAGGCCGAACCGCGCGTAGCCCTTATCGCGCGATACGGCGCGGCCGCCGTGCAAAAACGTGCAAATGGCCTATGCCGAACGGCCAGGTCGCGCCGCCCGGAGCCCGGCGCTACAATCGGCGCATGAACTCACTCACCGAACTCACCAGCCCGATCGCCGTCGACGTCTATCGCAACCGCCGCGAACGCGTACTCGCGGCACTGCATGAGCGCGGTGGAGGCATCGCCGTAGTGCCGACCGCACGGGAAGTCATGCGCAACCGCGACACCGACTACCCTTACCGGCACGACAGTTACTTCTATTACCTCACCGGCTTCACCGAACCGGAAGCGGTGCTCGTTCTGGACGCGAACGCGCCGGGCGGCGAACCCGCATCGATCCTGTTCTGCCGCGAGAAGAATGTCGAACGCGAGACTTGGGAAGGCTGCCGCTTTGGGCCGGAAGCTGCGCGCGACGCGTTCGGCTTCGACGCCGCCTACGCCATCGACTTGCTCGATACGGAAATGCCGCGCCTGATCGCCGATCAGCCTGCGCTCTATTATGCGCTCTACACATCCGAAACGGTCGATGCGCAAGTGCGCGTCTGGCTTGCCGCCGTCCGCGCGCAGAGCCGCAGCGGCGTGCGCGCGCCGCTCCAGGCGCAGCATCTCCTGCCGATTCTCGACGAGATGCGTCTCGTCAAGGACAGCCACGAACTGTCGATCATGCGCCGCGCCGCGACGATTTCCGCCGAAGCGCATCGCCGCGCCATGCGTGCCTGCCGGCCCGGCATGTGCGAGTACGAGATCGAAGCCGAACTGCTCTACACGTTCCGTCGCCATGGCGCACAGGCGCCCGCGTACGGCTCGATCGTCGCCGCAGGCGCGAACGCATGCGTGCTGCACTATCCGGCGGGCAACGCGATCGCGCGAGAGGGCGACCTCATTCTGATCGACGCCGGCTGCGAACTCGACGGTTACGCGTCCGACATCACCCGCACGTTTCCGGCGCGCAGCCGATTCACGCCGGCCCAGCGCGAGCTATACGACATCGTGCTGGCCGCGCAATACGCCGCCGTCGACGCCACACGCGCCGGAGTCAGCTTTGACGCGCCTCATCAGGCTGCGGTGAAGGTGCTGTCGCAAGGCCTGCTCGATACCGGCATCCTCGACAAATCGAAGTTCGGCAGCACCGACGACGTGATCGCGCAGCGTGCGTACACGCGCTTCTATATGCATCGCACGGCGCACTGGCTGGGCATGGACGTGCACGACGCGGGCGAATACCGCGACGCCGACGGCCCCGCCGACGATCAGGGCGTGCCGCCTTGGCGCACGCTCGCGGCAGGCAATGTGCTCACCATCGAGCCGGGTCTGTACGTGCGCGCCGCCGAGGATGTGCCGGAACGCTACTGGGACATCGGCATCCGTATCGAGGACGACGCGGTCGTGACCGCCGAAGGCTGCGAACTGATCACGCGCGACGTGCCCGTCGATGCCGACGAGATCGAAGCGCTGATGCGCGAATCAACTTGAGCGCCAGGCAAACCATGAGCGACATGCAAACCTCGGAGCAGCACTTCGACTACGACGTGGCCATCGTCGGCGCGGGACCGGTCGGCCTCGCGCTCGCGGGCTGGCTCGCGCGGCGCAGCGCGACCTCGCGCCTGTCCATCGCGTTGATCGACGCACGCACGCCCGAATCCGCCGCCGGCGATCCGCGCGCGCTCGCGCTCTCGCACGGCAGCCTCGTGATGTTGCAGGAACTCGGCGTCCCGGCCGACTCCACGCCGATTCGGCGCATCCACGTGTCGCAGCGCGGACACTTCGGGCGCACGCTGATCGAGCACGACGAACATGAACTGCCGGAACTCGGTTACGTGGTGCGCTATGGTTCGCTCGTTGGCGCGCTGGCGAATGCGGTGCGCGCCACGTCGGTCCACTGGCTGACCAACACCTCTGCGCTCACGCCGCTTCAGGATCAGAACGGTGTCACACTGCCGCTACGCACCAGCGGACAAGCCACTGGGCAGGCCGCCGAAAGCGAGCGCAGCATCCGTGTGAAAATGCTCGTCAACACCGAAGGCGGCCTTTACCAGCAGAAAAAGCCGAAAGATGAACCCGCGCCGGGTCATCGGCGGTCGCGCGATTACGGTCAGACGGCCATCGTGGGCACGGTGAGCGTGTCGTCGCCGCATCCGCATGTGGCGTGGGAGCGCTTTACGCCGGAAGGACCGATCGCGCTGTTGCCGTGCGGCGGCCCGCGTCACGCGGACTATTCGCTCGTCTGGTGCGTCTCGCCCGAAGAGGCCGCGCGCCGCATGGAGTTGAGCGACGAAGCGCTGCTCACCGAACTCGGCCATGCTTTCGGCACGCGCATGGGGCAGTTCACGCGCATTACCGGGCGCGCCGCGTTTCCGCTCGGGCTGACGGTGCTGCACACGCTGATCGACCGGCGCACGGTTGCCATCGGCAATGCCGCGCAGACGTTGCATCCGGTGGCGGGCCAGGGCCTGAACCTCGGCTTGCGCGATGCTCGCGCGCTGACCGACGCGCTGTCCGTCGACGGCCCGCGTCCGCTGGCGCTCGCGCACTTCGCACAACGCCGCGCGCTGGACCGGCGCCTGACCATCGGCGCGACCGATACGCTTGCGCGAATCTTCACCGTCGACTTTCCACCGCTCGCTGCGATGCGCGGCCTCGCCCTCACCGCGCTCGAATTCCTGCCGCCGGTGAAGACGGCGCTCGCGCGTCAGATGATGTTCGGACAACGCCGCTAGCATGCCGGAACGACAATCTTCTGCTATAAGGTGTCGAACTTATCCTTTATGAACGCGCGTGCTTTCATAGAAGATTTAATGACTTGCATGCGATTGCTCTTAAATTCAGCACGCGCTTCGCGTTAAAATGCGAGCTTCCCCTTCAGAAAACGTTGCATCCGCCTGACACGGCCTTGGCTGTTTTCCTCGCGCGGAGCTGATTGCCTTCATGCCCACCATCGGTTCACACGTTCTCCGCAACAACCTGTTCGTCGCGCCGATGGCAGGCGTGACCGACCGTCCGTTCCGTCAGCTCTGCAAGCGAATGGGCGCGGGCTACGTGTTGTCGGAGATGGTTGCGTCGAACGCGCAGTTGTGGAAGAGCGAAAAGACCATGCGCCGCGCCAACCACGCTGGCGAGGTGGAGCCCATTTCGGTGCAGATCGCGGGCGCGTACCCGCAGATGCTGGCGGACGCCGCACGTCATAACGTCGCGAACGGCGCGCAGATCATCGACATCAACATGGGCTGCCCGGCAAAGAAGGTATGCAACGTCGCGGCCGGCTCGGCGCTCTTGCAGAACGAGCCGCTGGTCGCGCGCATCGTGGAAGCCGTGGTGCAGGCAGTTGGCATCGAGCCGGACGCGGTGCCGGTCACGCTCAAGATCCGCACCGGGTGGAATCGCGAGAACAAGAATGCGATCACCATCGCGCGCATCGCGCAGAACGCTGGCATTTCCATGCTCACCGTCCACGGCCGCATGCGCGCCGATCTCTACAAGGGCGATGCCGAGTACGAAACCATCGCGGCCGTGAAAGCCGCGATCAGCATTCCGGTGGTCGCGAACGGAGACATTGCGATGCTGGAGAAAGCGCGCCACGTGCTTGCCGTGACCGGTGCCGACGCCATCATGATCGGCCGCGCGGCGCAGGGCCGTCCGTGGCTGTTTCGTGAAATTGAGCACTTCCTGAACACGGGTGAACGCATGCCGGCGCCGCGCATCGACGAGATTCAACAGGCGATGAACGAACACCTGGAAGATCACTACGCCTTTTATGGGGAATTCACGGGCGTTCGGACTGCCCGCAAGCATATCGGCTGGTACACTCGCGGCCTTTCCGGCGCCAACACCTTCCGGCACCGGATGAATACGCTTGACACGACCAAAGAACAATTGCTCGCAGTGAACAAATTCTTCGACGCGCAAAAGGCGTTGTCGGACCGTCTCGTCTATGTGGACAAGACCAACGAGTCCGATATCGACGACGCGTGCTGGGAAGAATCGTGCGGCGAGAACAACAACACGACAGACCGACTCATTACCGCATGAGCAGACATAACATCGAACAATGTGTCCGCCAAAGCCTCGACAGCTACTTTCAGGATCTGGACGGATCCAACCCGCACGATGTCTACGACATGGTGATTTCATGCGTGGAAAAGCCTTTGCTCGAAGTGGTGCTTGCGCAGGCGGGCGGTAACCAGTCGCTCGCGGCGGACTATCTCGGCATCAACCGCAACACCTTGCGCAAGAAGCTTCAGCAGCACGGATTGATTTGATTCATCGGACCGTGGCGCGTTGCTCGGTCCGGCCTGGTTTCCCTTTTCGGTTTCAGTGTTCGTCATGATCAAGCAAGCGCTCATCTCCGTATCCGACAAATCCGGCATCGTCGATTTCGCCAAATCGCTGTCGGCGCTCAGCGTCAAGATCCTCTCAACCGGCGGCACCGCGAAACTGCTCGCCGACGCGGGCCTGCCCGTCACGGAAGTCGCCGATTACACCGGCTTCCCGGAAATGCTCGACGGCCGCGTGAAGACACTGCATCCGAAGGTTCACGGTGGCATCCTCGCGCGCCGCCATTTGCCTGAGCACATGGCCGCGCTGGACAAGCACGACATTCCGACCATCGATCTCCTGGTCGTGAACCTGTATCCGTTCGTGCAGAAGGTGTCGAAGGAAGAGTGCTCGCTAGAAGACGCCATCGAGAACATCGATATCGGCGGACCGACCATGCTGCGCTCGGCGGCAAAGAATCATCGCGACGTGACGGTCATCGTCGATCCGGCCGATTACTCTACCGTTCTCGACGAAATGCGCGCGAACGGCAACAGCGTCGGCTACAAGACGAATTTCCGCCTCGCGACCAAAGTCTACGCCCACACTGCGCAATACGACGGCGCGATCACGAACTATCTGACGAGCCTGACCGAAGAGTTGCAGCATGCGAGCCCCAACACCTATCCGTCCACGCTCAACCTCGCGTTCGAGAAGGTACAGGACCTGCGCTACGGCGAGAATCCGCATCAGAGCGCGGCGTTCTATCGCGATCTGAAGGCGCCCGCGGGCGCGCTCGCGAACTACGAGCAGTTGCAGGGCAAGGAGCTGTCGTATAACAACATTGCTGATTCGGACACCGCGTGGGAATGCGTGAAGACGTTCGCCGCGACCGCCTGCGTCATCATCAAGCACGCGAATCCGTGCGGCGTAGCGCTCGGCGCGAACGCGCTCGAAGCGTACTCGAAAGCGTTCCAGACTGATCCGACGTCGGCGTTCGGCGGCATCATCGCGTTCAATCGCGAAGTGGACGAAGCGGGGGCGCAGGCTGTCGCCAAACAGTTCGTCGAAGTGCTGATCGCGCCTTCGTTCAGCGACGCGGCGCGCGCCGTGTTCGCGGCCAAGCAGAACGTGCGTCCCAAGCAGAACGTGCGTCTCTTGCAGATCGCGCTCGGCGACGGCCACAACGCGTTCGATCTGAAGCGCGTCGGCGGCGGCTTGCTGGTGCAATCGCTCGATTCGAAGAACGTGCAGCCGCACGAACTGCGCGTAGTGACGAAGCGTCATCCGACGCCGAAGGAAATGGACGATCTGATATTCGCGTGGCGCGTGGCGAAGTTCGTGAAGTCGAACGCCATCGTGTTTTGCGCGGGCGGCATGACGCTCGGCGTCGGTGCGGGCCAGATGAGCCGCGTGGATTCGGCGCGCATCGCGGGCATCAAGGCGCAGAACGCCGGTCTGGCGCTGAATGGTTCGGCCGTGGCGTCGGATGCGTTCTTCCCATTCCGCGACGGTCTTGACGTGGTGGTGAATGCGGGCGCGACCTGCGTGATCCAGCCGGGCGGCTCCATGCGCGACGACGAAGTGATTGCTGCGGCGGATGAGCACAACATCGCGATGGTTCTGACGGGCACGCGGCATTTCCGCCATTAAATCCCCGTAGGTTTCCTTTAAGATTGGCCTGTTTGCGCTTCGCAACGCGCAAACAGGCCTTTTTAGTTTCAAACACCCCATCGCGAACGAATGAAAATTCTCGGCATCGACCCCGGCTTGCGTGTGACCGGCTTCGGCATCATCGAGAGGCACGGGCACACGCTCAATTACGTGACGAGCGGCGTGATCAAAACGGCCGACGCCGATCTGCCTTCGCGACTCAACACCATTTTCACCGGCATCTCGACACTGATCGCGCAGCACAATCCGGATCAGGCCGCGATCGAAAAGGTCTTCGTCAACGTGAATCCGCAATCGACGCTTCTGCTCGGGCAGGCGCGCGGCGCGGCCATTTGCGGGCTGGTCGTGAGCGGCGTGCCGGTCGCGGAATACACGGCGCTGCAATTGAAGCAGGCCATCGTCGGCTACGGCCGCGCGACCAAGGAACAAATGCAGCAGATGGTCGTGCGGCTGCTGAGCCTGTCCGGCATGCCGAGCACCGACGCCGCCGATGCGCTCGGCATGGCCATCTGTCACGCGCACGGCGGCAGCGGACTCGCTGCGCTGGGCGGCATCGCGCCGTCGCTGGCGAAGAAGGGCCTTCGCGTGCAGCGCGGTCGTCTCATCGGCTAAAACTTTTATACGAACACACATGATCGGTCGCATCGCTGGCATTCTGCTGGAAAAACCCCCACCGCATCTGCTCGTCGATTGCAACGGCGTCGGCTACGAAATCGATGTGCCGATGAGCACGTTCTACAACCTGCCGAACGCGGGCGAAAAGGTCGTGCTGCTGACACAATTGATCGTGCGCGAAGACGCGCATTTGCTCTACGGTTTCCTGACGGCGCAGGAACGTTCGACATTCCGCGAGTTGCTGAAGATCAGCGGCATCGGCGCGCGCATGGCGCTGGCGGTGCTGTCGGGCATGAGCGTGCAGGAACTGTCGCAGACGGTGACCACACAGGACTCGGCG
Source organism: Candidatus Paraburkholderia calva (assembly GCA_001184395.1). Lineage (GTDB taxonomy): Bacteria > Pseudomonadota > Gammaproteobacteria > Burkholderiales > Burkholderiaceae > Caballeronia > Caballeronia calva. The sequence goes on from LFLF01000056.1 coordinate 21,732, forward strand.
CGTCTGACGCGGGTGCCGGGCATCGGCAAGAAGACGGCCGAACGGCTGCTGCTCGAACTAAAAGGCAAGCTTGGCGCCGATCTGGGCTCGGCCGCGGCGGCGGTTTCCGCCTCCGATCACGCGTCCGATATCCTCAATGCGCTCCTCGCGCTGGGCTATTCCGAGAAGGAAGCGCTCGCCGCGATCAAGAATGTTCCTGCAAGGACTGGCGTGTCGGAAGGGATCAAGCTGGCGTTGAAGGCGCTCTCGAAAGCGTAGTCGCCTGGGCTGTCCGGCCAGCTTCGCCGCCTGAAACCTCGCTGTACAATCGACCCATGATCGAAACCGACAAACTCGCCGCCGAGCGCATCATCGCGGCCACACCCGTCTCGCCGAACGAGGAAGCGTTCGAGCGCGCGCTGCGTCCGCGTCAGCTCGACGAATATGTCGGTCAAGAAAAAGTGCGCGACCAGCTCGAAATCTTCATCGAGGCGGCCAAGCGCCGGTCGGAAGCGCTCGATCACGTGCTGCTGTTCGGCCCACCGGGACTCGGCAAAACCACGCTCGCGCATATCATCGCGCGCGAAATGGGCGTGAATTTGCGGCAAACGTCCGGTCCGGTGCTGGAGCGCGCAGGCGATCTCGCCGCGCTGCTCACCAACCTCGAAGCCAACGATGTGCTGTTCATCGACGAAATTCACCGGCTCTCGCCGGTCGTCGAGGAAATTTTGTATCCCGCGCTCGAGGATTATCAGATCGACATCGTGATCGGCGAAGGTCCGGCCGCACGCAGCGTGAAGCTCGACCTGCAACCGTTCACGCTGGTCGGCGCAACCACGCGCGCGGGCATGCTGACCAATCCGCTGCGCGATCGCTTCGGCATCGTGTCGCGGCTGGAGTTTTATAACGCGAACGAGCTGGCGCGTATCGTCGCGCGTTCGGCGTCGCTGTTGAAGGCCGATATCGTCAACGAGGGCGCCCTGGAAATCGCCAGGCGCTCGCGTGGCACGCCGCGTATCGCCAACCGTCTGCTGCGTCGCGTGCGAGATTACGCTCAGGTGAAGGCGGACGGCATGATCACCGCCGACGTCGCGGACCGCGCGCTCAAGATGCTCGATGTCGACCCGGTCGGTTTCGACCTAATGGACTGCAAGCTGCTCGAAGCGATCCTGCACAAGTTCGACGGCGGCCCGGTCGGCGTCGACAATCTGGCGGCGGCCATCGGCGAAGAGCGCGATACGATCGAAGACGTGCTGGAACCGTATCTGATCCAGCAAGGCTTCCTGCAGCGCACGCCGCGCGGACGTGTCGCGACCATGCTGACGTACCGGCACTTCGGCATTGCCGCGCCGGATGCGGGGCCGATCCACGATCTGTGGGACAGCAACGCCAAATAGTTATGTCCGATCCGGCGACGTTCGTCACACGCATGCGCGAGTCGATCGGACAGAGTGTCGTCGGCCTGCCTGAGGAGCGGCAGCGGCCCTACGATCGATTATCGATTACACCTCTCCACCCGGCGATCCCGGCCTGTTCGGCCCTGACGCTACCTGCTGGAAAGTCCACTCCGATTTTCCGTCGATGATGACAGGCGGCATCAGCGCCCTGCTCCTGCAGACCTTGCATCCGCTGGCTCTGGCGGGCGTCTGGGACCACTCCACTTTTCGCACCGATATCTGGGCCGCCTGCGCCGCACGGCGACCTTCGTGGTCGGCACGACCTACGGCAGCCGCGCCGAAGCGCTCGCGCTCATCGAACGCGTGAAGCACATTCATCTCGGCGTGACCGGCATCGCGCCCGATGGCCGCGCATATCGCGCGAGCGATCCCGATCTGCTGACCTGGGTGCATATGGCCGAGGTATTGAGTTTTCTGAGGGCGTATTTGCGCTTTAAGGACCCCGCGTTCTAGCTCGCCGATCAGGACCGCTATTTCGATGAAACCGCGAGCATCGCGCGCATGCTCGGCGCACGCGACGTCCCGGCGACGCGCGCCGCGATCGATGCGTATCTGGAAGCAATGCGTCCGCAATTGCAGGCCAGCGACCGCACGCGTCAGGTGCTGAATGTACTGAAGCATACGCCGACGCCGCATGTCGTTACGAAGCCGACCAGCCGCATGCTGTTCAGCGCAGACGTCGATCTGTTGCCGGATTGGGCGCAGCACATGCTCGGACTGAACACATTCTTGCCCGCGCGACGCGTGATCGCGAATCCGGGTGTGAGGATGATCGCGCGCATCGTGCGCTGGAGCTATACGAATACCGTGTCGAAGCGAGCGCGGCGCCGGGTCGCGATGAAAGCGGATTAAGGCAACGCTGATTAAGTCCACCACTAGTGCTTGTCAGGTGTTATAGAGCGCACGTGCAAGGAGAAAGGCAAACGACGATGAAGCAGCAGACGCTGGCGATGGCCGCGGATCAAGGTGCGGGGTTCGAGACTTGCCGCAAGCGCACGCGACGCGACGAGTTGCTTGACACGATGAACACGATCGTTCCGTGGACCGAACTGTGTGCGGTAATCGAACCCTATTACCCGAAACACGGCAACGGTCGTCCGCCGATGGGTTGGGAGCGTATGCTGCGGATTCACTTCGT
>LFLF01000057.1 GCA_001184395.1 Candidatus Paraburkholderia calva
AGCTGTGGCTCAAAGGCGTCCCCTTCAAGGACGGCGAACCAGTGCAAGACGATCAACCGGTTCAGCAGAAACTCGCCGCTTGAAATCGACTGTCGCGATGCTGCTCATACACCACTCTTGACGCTAGCTCCGTCACGCATCCAGCAACGATCTGCCGATCAGGGAAGCCGAGCGCAAATACCACTGGCCGTTCGGGCGCAGGCCCGACGATCATCCGGGCCTGAGCGCGCTCGATCTCTGGGCAGCGCGACGCCGGTCGCGGGCGCTAGATGTTGCGGCTGTGGCGGAACGCCCACCATCCCGCCAGCGCGGTGAAACTGGCGACGATGAACACCAGCAGCCAGAAGCCGTGGTGATTCTCCGCGAGCGAAATGCCGCCCACGTTCATGCCGAAAAGCCCGCGACGATATTGATCGGCAACGCGAGCACGGTCACGAGCGTCAGCGTAAACAGTATGCGGTTGCTCTGCTCGTCCATGCGCGTCGCGATCTCTTCCTGCAGCAGCTTGATGCGTTCGACGAGGCCCGCCAGATCGTTGAGCACCATCGAGAATTCTTCGGTCGCGTCGCGCAGGTTCTGAATGTCGTGCGAATGCAGCCAGTGCGGCGGCCGCGCGAGCAACCGGAACACCGAGCCGAGTTCGGGCGCCAGCAAGCGTGCAGCCGCACGAGCACGCGGCGCAGCGCGCCGAGATCGGAACGGCTGGTGGGTGAATGCATCGACAGGAAACGGTCTTCGATGCCGTCCACTTCTACCGCTGTGCGCCGCACGATCTGCACGAGCAAATCCGCCTGATCGCGCAACAGATGCGCGAGCAGTTCGGCGGGCGAGCGGAACATCTCGCCGCGACGCACCGACTCGCGCAGCGAATCGACCGAGCGCAGCGGCTTCATGCACGCGGTGACGAGAATCTTCTGATGGGTGTAGACCCACAGTGTCGCGATCTCCGCTGGCGTCAGTTCGAAGTTGAACATCACGTTGTTGATGATCGCGAACAGCGCGCCCTCCTGATGCTCGATGCGCGTCGAGTGCGAGCCTTCGTGCAGCGTGTCGAAGAAGGCGTCCGGCAGTCGAGGCGGGTGCGCATCCAGCGTTCGCAGGCGCTGTTGGCGAGATCGAAATGCAGCCACGAATTCCCGGGTCGTGTCCTTACGCGCGAGCCATGCGTTCGCGGCTTCGGTGTCGATCGCCTCGCCGGGCTTGGTCGGCGCGGAAATGAACGCCGCAGACGAGGCCGGAGAAATCGGAGCCGTAGGGCGGTCTTTGCAGGGTAGCGGGATTCATTCGGGCGTTTGCTTACGGTTTGGCACGAAGCGGATGGGCGGAGGATGTCGGCTTGTGTTGGTCGCTCGTCAGGCTATAGTGTGACATCGGTCGCGCCCCGGAATGCGATCCGTGCGCGCGACGCGCAAAGTGTAACGATGACGATGTGACACACAGATCGTTAAAATATGTTATGTCCGTCATATTGCGAGCGTATTATGACACGACGCAAGCCGGGCACATTCTTGCCCACTCGAATGCGGGGCAAACGGGGGGCATTTGCCAAATATTGGGAGAACGGCAGTGGACGATCAGGACGATTGGGATGGCGCGACGCAGACGACGGCTTCCGGGCTGATCCGGATGGCTTCGATCCTCGCCGCATTGGTGCGTGAAGGCGCGCTGGACACGCGTTTCGGCGGCAAGCTGGTCAAGCGCGTCGAAAAGGAAGCGCGGCGCGTGACCGAGCGCGGTGAAGCGGCGGTCGATAGCGCCGAGCAGGGCGCGCTGTCTGGCGCCATAAAGGAGTTCGATCTCGCGTTGCGCCAACGCGACGCGGCCTTGCTGGTCGAAGCGAATGCGCGGCTGCGCGAGCAGGAAGAAAGCTCGGGCAAGCACAAAAAGAAGAAGGGCGGCGAGGTGTGAACGAAGCGGACGCATGCCGTGCCGAAAGCACGGACGCAGGCGCAAATCATGCTTATGCGACGGACGACTCACCTCGTCCGTCGCCTATGTACCTGAACACGCCTTTCGACCACTGCGCGCTGTGGACGAACCGCAGCGTCGATGTCGATCTTCAGCAGTGGCGCATCCTCGTCGTCGACGATCACGCATACAGCGCCGAGGCGTTCGCGGCGGCGCTCGCAGCCAACGGCTTCGATACCCGCGTCGCGCTCTCGGGCATGGAAGCGTTACAGCCGTCGACCACTGGAGAGCCCGCACATCGTCATTCTCGACATCACCCATGCCCGAACACGACGGCTTCGCGACCGCGCGCGTGTTGCGGCGGATCGCGCCGACGCGCGACGCGGGCATCATCGCATTCACGGCGTTCGGCGAAGAACTCGTACGCCAGCAAGGGCTCAGCGCCCGTTTCGACGGCTATTGTCAAAAAGGCAATCCGCCCGCCGCGCTGGTGCAGTTAATCGAGCGCTTGGTTCACGTCCACTGACCCCGACAGATAAGGTTTCGCCGAGTATTCCTTCGCGGGTGTGCCGAGGCTGTTTAGCGTCGCGCACGAAAAAAGATTATTCTGTCCCTGCCAAACGAACGTTCACAAAACGATGCGCAGGCATACGAAAATAGACATAAAAATCAATGCATTGCATCAAATTGGAACAACCGTTGGCCAAGCGATTGTTGACGCTGCGCGAAAGCTGAATGGAATATATTGGGATAAAAAAGCAATAGTAAGAGTATACGCTGCATTGCATCGACGTAACAACAGTTTCTCGCAAAACAGTTTCTCGCAAAACCGCTGCGGCGCTTTGAATGAACGTCAAACGTCTTTGGAGCCAACCATGAAACGCAATCTTCTCGCTACCCTGCTGGTCGCTGCTTCCGCTACCATCGCTGCCCCGGCTTTCGCCAGCGGCTACGGGCCCGGCCCCGTGTTCTACCGTCTGGCCGTCGGCGTGCCGACGTCGCAACAAGGCCCGCAAGCTAAGGCCATCGCCGCCGAAGAGCAAGCCAACGGCGTCAACACGACCGCTTTCGGCGACTCGCGTGACACGCTCGCTCAATCGGGCAACCGCGCAGAGGCCAACGGCAACAACCCGCAGTCGGTTTTCTTCGGTCACTGATCGAAGCTGGCCGACCGGCACGGTAAGCCGGTCAGCATGAAAAACGGCGCCCGGAGCGCCGGACCCACAAGGTCCGGTTGTTCTGGGCGCGGTTTTTTGGCGTGCAGCTTTTTTACAGTCGTTCAGGCGACGCGGCCCAGCGTGTCGCGCATCACGTTCGCCAGTTCCGTCGGCTCGAACTTCGACACATAGGCCACATAGGCATTCGCGCCGATCTTGCGCACGTGCTGCTCGTTGGCCGCGCCCGACAGCGACGAGTGGATCACCACCGGAATGCGCTGCAGATTCGCGTGTTCCTTGATGCGGCGCGTGAGCGTAAAGCCGTCCATTTCCGGCATTTCAGATCGGTCAGCACCAGCGCGATGTGATCGGCGACTTCCGTGTCGTCCTTATTTACGCGCTGGACGACATTTTCGAGCACGTTCCAGGCTTCCTGACCGGTTTTCGTCATCACGAAGGGCACGTCTGCGGTCAGGCTCTGTTCGATCAACGCGCGTGCGACGCCCGAATCGTCCGCCGCCAGCACGCGCGCGCCGGGCTTGAGGATCAGCCGGCCGGCGCTGGCCTCGGTGATTTCGGTTTCATGCGACGAAGGCAACACGTCGCGCACGATGCGCTCGACATCCAGCACCTGCGCGAGCCGCGAGCCGTCCACATTGCCGTCGATGTGCGCGAAACTCGTGACCGTGCGGTCGCCTGAATGCGATTCGGCCGACAAGACTTGATTCCACTCCAGCCGCACGATATCGTCGACTTCCTCGACCGCAAAGCCTTGCGTGGTGCGCGCGAATTCGGTGACGAGGAAGATTTTCGGCCCGTGCTTCGGCTTGCAGCCGACGATGCGCGCGAGAGACGATGCGCGCGAGATCTATCATGGGAATGATCTGTCCGCGAATATCGGCGACGCCTAGAATGTTGGCGCTCGATCTGGCGACAGGATTTCCGGCATCGCCAGAATTTCGCGCACCTTGAACAACGTTGATGCCGGACAGTTTGGCGGCAGGCGCGGGTGCGCTGGCGGCGGTGCCGGTCCATTGCGGCGCGCGTTGATCGGCGTTGGCCGCGTCGCCCAGGCGAAACAGCAACAATTCGAACATGTTGCTGCCCGCGAGTTTTACACGCTGCTCGATACTTTTTCGAATGGTCGGGTTAATGCCGATGAAGGCGCCGCGCGCAAAGCCTTACGCTGAAACAACGGTCAGGCATTGGCCGTCGACATACCCAGAGCAACGTTTCCCGCCAACAACAAGGCGCGCACGTCGGACGCGGATACGTGGCGACGGACAGCGCAAAGCCCGACGGAGGCGCTCGATGTCAACAGTCGCACAGGAAAACTGAAGGCAGGGCTTGTGCGGATGGCGCGCGGCCACGCCTTGGCGCGTCGCGCCCTTGTGACCTGCTGATCGGGCTTCGTGCTCAGAACCATCACCATTGCGGCGGGCGCGTCGGTTTTCGACGCGATCAAGATGATGGCCGACAAGCAAATCGGTGCGGTGATCGTCACGGAGGGCGATGAAATCGTCGGCATCCTGACGGAGCGCGATTACGCACGCAAGGTCGTGCTGATGGACCGCTCGTCCAAGCAGACGCCGGTGCGCGACATCATGACTTCGCAGGTTCGCTATGTCCGCGTCGACCAGACCACCCACGATTGCATGGCGCTGATGACGGAAAAGCGCATTCGCCACTTGCCGGTGATCAACGGCGGGCGGCTCGTCGGCATGATTTCCATCGGCGATCTGGTGAAGAACATCATCTCCGAGCAGCAGTTCACCATCCAGCAACTCGAGTACTACATCCGCGGCGAGCACACCTAAACCGCGCGCGCACGGCCAGCGCGCGTTGTAAGCTAATCGTTATAATTTGGCGGATGCCCGCCGCACCGGCCTGCGCGACATTCGAGCGCTGGCGGTCGGCGGTTCGTTGATGCAGCGAACCTCCCACGGAGCGCCTGCCGATGACCCTCTCCGCCACGATCACCGCGCCCGCTGCCCCGGGCCGCGCCATTTCCGCCGACGCGCCGTTCTTCATCGTGATGAATGCGGGTTCGCGCCGCAAGCAGGCCGATGAAACGCGTGCCGTGCTCGAGCGCGAACTCGGCGCGGCGGGGCGGCGCTTCGAATTGCGCGTTGTCGACGATCCGGCCACGCTCTGCGCAGTCGCGCAGGCGGCGTATCGGGCTGGCCGCCCGTTCGCCGTGCTGCCGCGCGGCATCTTCAATTACTTCAGCCGTGGTCACGGCATTCCCGCCGATCTCGACGCTTCCACGCGCTTGCTGATCGAAGCGCGCGCCTATCCGGTGCAGGTCGGATTCGTCAACGGGCGCATGTTTCTCGTCAACGCGAGCCTCGACCTGTATCCGAAGCTGCTCGAAGACCGCGAAATCTACAAGCAGCAGTTCGGCAGCAGCTGGTTCGTCGCGCTGTACTCCGCGCTTTTCACGATGCTCAAGCCGCATCGTCACTTGCGTCTGCATATCGAACACGAAGGGCAGACGCGCGATATCCGCTCGATCACGCTGTTTGTCGGCAACAACCGCTTGCAGATGGAGCAGATCGGCATGCCCGACGAGGCGCACGCGCTGGAACAGGGCTTGCTTATCACGATTGGCCCGCGTCCCGTCGGGCGACTCGCGCATCTGCTGCTGTGTTTGCGTGGCGCGGCGGGGCTGCTGTCCGATTCCGATCACGTGACAAGTTTCAGCTTCGACCGCATCACGGTGACGCATCCGTCGAAGAAACGCCGCTGCGCGAAAATCGCCACTGACTGCGAAGTGATGCGGCTCGACGTGCCGCTGCAATTCCGCGTTTCCGACCAGCCGCTGCTGCTCAAACCCGAGCCGGCGGTGGCCGAAGCCAATCGCTCATGAGCTTGCTGTTGCAGATTTCCGATCCCCATTTCGGTACCGAACGGCCGATGGTCGTCGCCGCGCTCCTGCGCCTGATCGATGCGCTGCCGTCCGATCTCGTCATCGTGTCCGGCGACATCACGCAGCGTGCGCGGCAGCATCAGTTCGCTGCGGCGCGTGCGTTTTTTGATACGCTCGGCGTCACGCCGATGGTCGTCGTGCCGGGTAATCACGACATTCCGCTCTTCGATCCGTTGGCGCGGCTGTTCTATCCGTATCGCAATCATCAGCGGGCGTTCGGCGAGGCACTCGAGCCGTCGTTCGAATCCGGCGACCTGCTGGTGCTCGGCGTGAACACGACGCACCCGTACCGGCATACCGACGGCGAGGTGTCGATGCAGCAGATCCGCCGCGTCGCCGCGGGGCTCGAGGCGGCGCGGCCGTTGCAGTTGCGGGTGGTGATCACGCATCAACCGGTCGTGGTCACGCGCACCCAGGACGAGAAGAACCTCTTGCGCGGCCACGACCGCGCCGTGCCGCGCGGGCGCCGATCTGATCGTCGGCGGGCATATTCATCTGCCGTACGTTCTGCCGCTGCACGATACCTTCGCGGGACTGCCGCGCCGCGTGTGGGCGGTGCAGACGCGCCCGGCGCTGTCGCACCGGATGCGCGGCACCATCGACAATTCGGTGAACGTGATTCGTTATGCCGCCGATGCGCCCGCGCGCGGCGTGTGCGTCGAACGCTGGGATTACTCGGAGGAGAGCGAGCGTTTCGAACCGACTGCGCGTCACGAACTGGCGCTCGACGGCGCGCCGCAACGGAACGCGGTCACGTCGGCCGGATGACCAGTTCCGCGAACCCGGTCGCGGCATCGGTTTCGCGCGTGTAGCGCTCGCTGGGCAGCAGCGCGACCAGTAGTTCCGCCGTGGTGCGCACGGGGAGCCTAACGAGACGTGGCCGTCAAGACGCGGCCGTTCGCATCGGAGACGCTCATGTGCAGATGTGGCCCCTGCGCCGACAGCGATCCCGCCAGCGTCAAAATTTCCAGGTCGCCGCGCAGTTCGGCCGCTTCGTTACGGCCCGCGTAGCGCAGCTTCGCCACGTTCAGACTGCCGATGCCTTGCAGAACGAACGTGCAGCACGAACGCGGCCGTCGCGCCGTGCGCCTTGAACGCGTGATCGAGCACGATGCGCAGATCGTTGCCGGGAGAAAGCCGAAGGGAAAACGTGTTCATGTGTGGACGCCAAATTGCTTGACTGTGATTCGATGGATCGATGACCGAAGACTACACACGCAAGACTACACGCCGTAATACCACGCAAGACTACACGCGTCACGGTCATGATAGCATGATGGGCGCGCTTCACAGGTTCGAGCAGGAACGAGCAGCAAACAAGCAGAGACAACGGCAATTTCGACGCGGAGACGCCATGAGTTTCGAACTGACGATGCTCGCCTGGACCCTCGTGCTCGCGCTGGTGCAAGTGTTGCTGCCGGCGGTGATGGGTAATCGCGAACTCGGCATGGGCCGGTCCGCGGGATGGTGCCGTTGTCCGGCAAGCTCTCCGGGCGCCTGATGGCGTGCGCAGTCCAATCTCTTCGAGACGCTGTCCGTGTTCGCGATCGCCGTGCTGATCGTGCATGTCGCCGGTCGCGAGAACGTGCTCACGCACTACGGCGCGCTGGCGTATTTCGTCGCGCGGCTGGTGTATGTGCCGCTGTATGTATTCGGCGTGCCGTTTCTGCGCTCGCTGGTCTGGCTAGTGTCGATTGTCGGCATCGTGCAGATTCTCGTTCCAATAATCTGAAGCAATTCATTCGTAGGGTGCCCGACATGACCGATCAACCGTCCACCGTCGAAATCGAAACCGCACCGAATCCCGAGTTCGCCGTGATCTTGATGCACGGCCTCGGCGCCGCCGCCAACGACTTCGTGCCCCTCGTGTCCGAACTGCGTCTCGCCGATGCGCCCGCCATCCGCTTCGTGTTCCCGAACGCGCCCGAAATGGCCGTGACCGCGAACAACGGTTACGTGATGCGCGCGTGGTACGACATCCTGTCGTTCGAGGGCATCAACCGGCGCGTGGACGAGGCGGGTAGCGTGGACGAGGCGGGTATCGAGGCATCGTGCCAACGCGTGCGCGAACTGATCGCCGAACAGAACGTGCGCGGCATTCCGACCGGACGCATCTTTCTGGCGGGCTTCTCGCAGGGCGGCGCGATGACCTACAGCGCGGGCCTCACGCACCCGGACAAGCTCGCGGGCCTGATCGTGCTGTCCGGATACATTCCGGCGAAGGGTCTGATCGACGCGTCGTTCAGCGAGGCCAACCGCACGACGCCGATCTTCGCTGCGCACGGCACCTTCGACGATGTGCTCAACGTGCGGCTCGGCGAGGAAGCGGTGGAGTTCGCGCGCGAGCAGGGCTGCACGGCCGACTGGCATACGTACCCGATGCCGCATTCGGTCTGCATGGAAGAAGTCGAGGCGCTGCGCGCGTGGCTCGGCGCGCGGCTCGCAGCTTAGTTTTATTTGCGCAGCGTGGTCGCGAACATGTCCAGTACCGCATCCGCGTCCACGGCGATGCACGTGTCGCACGACGGACGGCCGTCCCAGTTCGGTGCGGGCGCGAGCATCGGTGCGGGGGCTTCTGCACCGTCATCCCTGCCGCGATGCCTTCCGTCAGCACCCGTACCGGGCCGCCCCGCGTCGGGAACAGTTTGCGCGCCACGACGAACGCCGCCGCCGAATAGTCGTGTGCGGTAGATGCCGTGCGTCATGCCGTCGTCCGCATGGAAGCGCTCGTAGAAGCGCGACATCTCCCACACGAAGCGGCCCGCCTCGCCCTGCCGAATCCCGCAGCGCGGCGAGGAACGTGGTGCGCATTACGATCGCATGCGTGTATCCAGCCCCACGATCGATACCTTCTATGGCGCGCCGAATACGATGTCGGCGGCGTGCGGATCGCCATGCGCGTTGGCCTCGGCAGCGGGCGTCACGTTGCCGAGCTCGCCGTTGTAGCCGAACGCGCCGCCTATCACGACGACTTCCCGCACCAGCCCGGCAATCCCCGGCGCTTCGGCGAGCGCCTGCGCCAGATTGGTCAGCGGTCCGACGGCAAGCAGCGTCACCTCGCCCGGATGTGTCCGCACCGTCTCGACGATGAAGCGATGCGCCGCGCGTCCGTCCTCGCGCACGGTGACGGGCTCGGGCCGCGCGATATCGCCGTGCCGTGGATATGCGGAATCGGCGCGGGCGCCGGGCGCTCGAGCGGTCTCGCCACACCGCGCACGACCGGCACCTGCGGGCAGAAACACAACGCCAGATACAGCGCGTTGGTGGTGGTCGCGTCGATGCCGGGATCGGTGTCGTAGATGACCTTATGCACGGGCTTACTGGACCGTCACGGCTTCGGGCTCGCAGGTACAGGTGTCCGCGCCCGCTATCAGCGTCACCATCTCGCGCCGCAATTCCGCCGGGCTGACCGGCTTGCTTAACACGTCGTGGTCGCAGGCGAGCGGCATGAGGGTCGCGGTAGGCTCGCCCGTCACGACCAGACACGGGCATGCACGCCCTAGCTTGGTGGCGCTGGCCATCGCTACTTCGCGGGCGGTCTTGAAGTCGCGCAGACGGAAGTCGGTGATGATGAGGTGGGAAGCGCTCGATGCTCGCCAGAATCTCCTCGTATTTTTCGAAGGTCGCCGCCGAGTCGTACAGCACACCCATTGCGACAGCAGCGCTTCGGTCGACGCGCGCACCAGTCCGTCGTCTTCCACTAGCAGCACGTAGCGGCCGCTGAGTTGCGCGGTTTCGTCCGCTTCCGAGCGCTGCGGCGCGCGGCCCGAGGGCTTGTCGATTGCCGGTCCGCACAGCGGCATTTCCAGCGAGAAGTGCGAACCGCGTCCTTCGGTCGATTTCAGTTCGATGCGATGCTGGTCCAGCATCGACACCACCGCATTAACGATGGACAGCCCGAGCCCCACGCCCTTGTCGCGATCCTGCTCCGGATTGTCCACATGAAAGAACGGCTGAAAAATCGCCTCGAAGTAGTCGTGGGGAATGCCAATGCCGTTGTCCAGCACGTCGATGCGTGCGCGTCGGCGAACGCACCACGCCGACGATCACGGTCGCCTTGGTGTCCTTGCCCTTGTCCGCATACTTGATGCCGTTCGACATCAGATTGGCGATGGCGCGGCCCAACCTGTGCGCGTCGCTGCGCACACAGACCACTTCTTCTTTCGGCAGGCGCAGACGGATTTCGCTGCCGCGGCTCATCGCGAAGGGGCGTAGTTGGGCGGCTTCCTTGACGATCTGCTGCACGTCGAATACGTGGTAGCGCGGCACCACGCGCCCCGACTCCAGCCGGGACAGATCGAACACCGCATTCAGCAGGCGCGCGAGGATGACGGAGGAGCGGCCGCATTCGTTCATCAGACGCTCGGCCTGCGCGTATTCGCCGCTGCGGATTGCTTCGGCGGCGGCTTGCAGGAACAGATTGAGCGCGTGCATCGGCTGACGCAGGTCGTGGGTCGCGGCGGCGAGGAAGTTGGACTTCTCGCGGCTCGTGGTCTGCGCGGCGATCATCTGCTATTCGCGCAGCGTGAGCAGCGCGTGCGTCTTGTTTTCCTGATCCTTCTTCGAGATTTCGAGTTCGCGGTTCTTGCGTTCGCGAGCCGTTGGCGCCACGCAATTCGTCGTTGAGCGAAGCCAGCGCGCGTTCGGACAGGAAGCGCTCGCGTGATACGCGCTCCGCGTGCACGCATACGCCGTGACCGATGACGATCACATTGAACATATAGACATGCCCGCGAAGAAGTCCTCCGTATGCAGCAGATGCGCGGTGAGTTGCAGGAAAACGACCGACGCCATCGTGATGATCCCGGCCGTCAGCACGATCCGCGAACGCAGATAGAAGAAGCTGAACTGCACGAACAGCACGAGACACAGCCCGCTGAAATGCTGCGTGTAGTTGTACGGCGCGGGCGTGATGGCGACCAGCGAAAGGATCAGGCACAGAGAAGCCCGTAGATGCCTCACAGAATGACGCGTTGCGACATCTCGTGCGAGCGGAACAACGGTCTCAGCACGAGATACACCGAGATGATGAGCAGCACGATACCCACGAAGCGTACCACAAGAATTTCCGGCAGACGCGTGTCGAGCGCGATGTTGCTGCGCGCGAAACTGACGTCCACCAGAGGAAGCACGTCCATATCACCAGCGCGAGCAGAGTCGATGCGCGGCGGAACGCGCATAAGCGCTGACTGTGGTCTTCGAGGAATTGCGCTTCGAGGTCGGGGTCCGAGAACTGCTTCGGAATCGACAGATTGCGCACGAAACTCAGGCCCGCTTCACGCGCGGCGGCGGAGAGAATTCCAGGGGTATGCATGCTGGCGCCGCGTCGCGGTACGGCCATCTTCGATGCTCGCGGTTGGAATCGGGGATTCACTACTTTAGGCCACTTCGCTCATACCAATACGCCTTTTTTAGCTGTCAGCCGTTAAAAGCAGAAAAATGCGGGATTCGGAACGGAGTGGGACAGGATGAAGCCGAGGACTGCGAAGCCCGGAGATCGACGCTCGGGTCACGCGCATTGTGCCGTTAAGCAGGCGCTGAGGGAAGGGTTTGAAGCGGGAATCGTAAGAAGCTTTCGTGTCGGTCGTAACAATTGCGTGCCGGCGATCGGACGTGGATCGCACGGCGAGCGGCTTGTCGGCGTTTTGTCGGCGCTGTGCCGGCCGCTCGCCGTGTCGAAGGACAGCCACGGCTAAGCTCCCCCGCATATCGACGAGGGCGATGCGGTCTCAGGATTTGGGCTTGGCTTTGGTGGTGCGCTTGGTGACCTGCGTGTCCTTTGCGCCGGCGGCCTTGACGGGCGATGCCTTGGGCGCGGCGGTTTTCTTGCGGCTCGACATTTCCATTTCGGCGGGATTGCTCGCCTGGGCTTTACGTGGGGATGGCATGGCGACTTCCTTGAAAGTGTGTCGCGATCGACACATCGATAACCTTAGGATGCCGCTTGACGCAAATCAAGCTATGTCGCGCGAAACGCTTCAGAGGCCGAAGCATTTCGCTAGCCGATGAGTTTCAATCCGGCGGGAAGAGCCTCGCCGAACACGCGGCCCTCGTCGGTGCGATCGAGCGCGACGACTTCGCCGACCATCGCGATCCACCCGTGCGCCGCGCCCGTCGACGTCAGCCGGTCGATGACGGCGGCGCGTGTCGCGTCGGCGATATCGACCGAGCGGTCGCTGGTCATGCGCGCGATCTGCACGGCGGCGAAGGCGGCCGGCTCGACCTTCTTCCAGTCTAGCACTAGGATCGTATCGAGCCACGCCGACGCGATCTCCGGCGGCACCACGCCGTGCGCGCTGCCGTAGAACGGCTGGCGCGCGCCGATGCGTCCGACCGCCCACCAGCTCTGCAGGTTCTCGGAAGGCTTTTTGAGGCGCGTGAGCAGCCATTCGCCCACTTCGATCTTGCGCGCGACCGGCACGCGCTCAAGCGACGCGGTGAGCCGTACCATGTCCTCGTAGCCCGCGCGCGCCGCGCCTGCCGCCCGCCGATACCGGCTGGTGCCGTGCGGTTGCAGCACGAAAGCCATGTCGTCGAGCAGGCGCAGTTGCGCGGCTTCGTCGAGGCCGTCCGCCGCGCGCCGCCACAGCGTCCACCATTCCGACCAGATCTGGCTTTCGTTGTTGTACTGGATGCCCTGATCGAACAGCGTCCACAACTGTTCGACCCGCCATTCGTCGAGCGGATGCCCGAAGCCAGGGCGCACACAATAGCCTGTCAGATTCAGCCAGAGCCGTTCGTGATCGGCGGAGCGGCGGCGCCGTTTGGCGTGGTCCCACAGCGTGCCGAACAGTTCGCGCAGGAGGCCGATGTTCCAGGTATCGTGCGAGCCAAGCGCCTGTTCGAGTTGCGCGCGCAGGCGTTTGACTTCCTTCGGGCCGACGTCGTGCGAGCGCGCGCCGAAGGTGCGGTCGATCAGATCGATCGCCTTCGGCAGTGCCGGATGCATTTCGCCGGGCGCGGTATCGCTCGCGGGTTCTTCCTGACGCAATTGGAATTTGAGCAGCCAGCGCTTCGACGGATCGTCCACGGCGATGCAGTGCATCTCCAGCGTGCCCACTTCGGTCAGCGACGTCGTCAGTTGCACGGCGATTTCGCTCGGTTTCCCCGCCGCGTGAGCCTTGGTTTGTCCACGCGGATCGACCACGGTCGCGATCGGCGGCAGACGCACGAACTCGCCCGCTGCGGCGCTCACATCGGCGATTTCGCCTGGCGCGTAGGCGTGGTCCGCCACCGTTGAGACGAGGTGAAACCGCACCGGCGCGCCGAGCCTGAGCGCGAAGGTTCGATCAGCGAGATGGATGGCCTGCGTTTCTTCGGTCCCACGCGGCAGCAGGCAGACGCCGCGCGCGTCGCCATCCGGCTGGCCGTCGTCGAGCAGCAGAAAGTAGCTGCGCGCCGAACCGCCGCCGATTCTTGGCGCATGCCCCGCGTGCGCCAATGCATAAGCGACCGCGCCGCGCGCCACCGCGACATCGGGATTGCCGTTGGCGAGCACATGCACCGGCGCACCGCGCCACGCCCCGAGCGTCTCGGCGATGCGGCGCGCGAGGGGTTCGGCGCGGAACACGCCGCCGTTGAGCAACAGCGTGTCGGGGATGATCGGTCCCGCCGGGTTCTGCGTGTCCAGCGCATCCTGCGACGGTCCCGCATGGGCGCCGAGAAACGCCGCCACGTGCCGTGTGATGGCCGGATCACTCGCATACGGCAAGCCGAATTCGACGATGTCGCCACGCGTGCGCGTCGGCCGCTCCTTTGCTGACACCAGCGGAAAGAACCCTTCGACGATGATCCGCTCGATTTCCTCGCGCGTGACTTCGGCCGAACGCGCGCCGCCGATCAGCTTCGTGTCCGCGCCGAGCAGTGTGATGGCGGTGGAGGCGGGCGCGGCCGCGCCCAGCAGTTGCTCCTTGGCTGCGCGGCTGCGCTCGACGAGTTGCGACAGCCGCCCGGCGGAAAGCCGCGCGCCGTCGGGCGCGAGACGCCGCTTGACCAGATGCGCGAGCGCGAGGTCCATGTTGTCGCCGCCGAGCATCAGATGGTTGCCGATGCCGATGCGCGTCAGCCGCGGTTCAGCGTCGTCGCCATCTATGGCGACCTGAATAACCGTGAGGTCGGTCGTGCCGCTGCCGACATCGACGATCAGCACGAGCCGCGTATCGGCAAGTTTCTGCCTGAGCGTTGCGCGGATGATGAAACAGCCAGTCGTAGAACGCCGCCTGCGGTTCCTCGAGCAGGCGCAGCGTGTCGAGCCCCGCCATGCGCGCCGCTTCGAGCGTGATGGCGCGCGCGCCGTCGTCGAAGGAGGCCGGGACCGTGAGCACGACGTCCTGGGCGTCGAGCGGCGCGTCGGGAAAGCGCTCGTTCCATGCCGCGTGCACGTGTGCCAAATAGCTCGCGCTCGCGATCACCGGCGAGATTTTTTCGACGTCGTCGCCGGCGCCCCACGGCAGGATCGGCGCGAGACGATCGACGCTCGCGTGCGAGAGCCAGCTTTTCGCGCTCGACACGAGCCGGCCGGGCACTTGCGCACCGAGCTTGCGCGCGAGACTGCCGAGCACGGCGGGCGCTTCCATCTCGCCCCACGGCAATTGCAGATCGGCGCTTTTCAGCTTGCCCGACGCGAAGTGATAGCTCAACGACGGCAAGAGCGGCAGCGCGGCCACTTCGCCGGGGCCGACGAGTTGATCGATCTCGAAGACGCGAATCTCGTCGGAACCGGATTGCGCGTAGGCGACGACAGTATTGCTCGTGCCCAGATCGATGCCGACGCGATACTTCGCGCCGGGCGCCGCCTGCTTCTTGCGCGTGGCCACTTACAGGCCCATGCCCTGATCCGCGCTCACGCACGCCGCCGCGCACGTCGAACTCCACTTTCCAGCGCTCCGGCGAATTGTGCGGCACGGCTTCGAGTTCGAGCGTGCCGGCTTCCGTCACGCGCACGTGTAGCTTGACCGCAACGACTTCGCCGGGCGTGCGGCCTTACGGCGGCAGCGAGGCTTCGATCTCTTCCAGTTCCTGCAACTCGTCCGGCTGCCAGAAATCGAGCAGCGTGCCGACCGTGTCCTGACGCCGCACCGACGACCCGAAGAAGCGAAAATGCACCGGCTCGCCGACCACCACCCCGAATTCCTGCGCGGGCAGTTCGGGGTCGGTGCCTTCCTCCATGCTGAACGGCGCGACGCACAGCGCGGACACCGGCGGCTCGAGCCCGGGCACGGCAGGCATCGCCGATTCATTCGACCGCGACGTAATACGCTCGCGCCGTACCGCCCCGGATGCGCACGCCCTTGCCGCGTCGCACGTAGCCGTAATAGGCCGCTCCGCGCGCGACCGCGAGATCGAGGTCCGCGCCTTCAATGCGCCGCGCAGCGGGCGCGTTCTCCGCGCCGAGCCAGGCGTTGAGCGTGTTCATCACGCGCTCGACCAGCAGCGAGGACTTGAACACGCCGCCGTTGAACAGCACGGCGGTCGGATGCAGCAGCGTCGCGCCCTGCGGCGCTTGATGTTGCAAGCCTTCGACTTCGGTCAGCGCACCCACCTGTCCTGTCGGCCGAGGAACGCGGCGAGATGGCGCGTGACGGCGGCGTCCTGCGCGAGGGCAGACCCAGTTGCGTGAGACCTGCACGCGCGCGGCTGACCGGATGCACGGCGGCATCGACTTGCGGGAAAAAGCCTTCGAGCAGAATTTGCGTGAGTTCGGCGCGCGTGAGTTCGGTGCGGATCGAGCCACCGATCAGCTTGGAACCGCGGCTCGGTACGACGAGCGGCACGGTATCGACGGACGGGTCGGTGAGCAGCGCTTCCTTGGCCGACCGGCACGCGTAGGTCGGCGCGCGAAGCTGCCACGGATCGGCCTGCGTGCCTTGCTGGGCGAGCTTGCGCGCGACGGTGTGGGAGAGCGCGAGGTCCATGTTGTCGCCGCCGAGCAGGATATGCTCGCCGACCGCCACGCGATGCAGTTCCAGATTGCCTTCGCGCTCCATGACCGCGATCAGCGAGAGGTCGGTCGTGCCGCCGCCTACGTCGACGACCAGGATCACGTCGCCGACTTTCACCTGCTCGCGCCACGCGCCGTTGCTCTTCTGAATCCAGCTATAGAGAGCGCTACCTGCGGCTCTTCCAGCAGCGTCATGCGGCCGTAGCCAGCGGCGGCCGCCGCTTCGGCGGTGAGTTCGCGCGCGGCCGGGTCGAACGAGGCGGGGATCGTCACCGTGACGTCCTGCTGATCAAATGGCACATCCGGATGCGCGTGATTCCACGCCTCGCGCAAGTGCGTCAGATAGCGCACGGAGCTTTCCATTGGCGAGACGCGTTCGACTTTCTCGGGCGCATCGGCGGGCAGGATCGCGGCGCGGTGATCCACGCCCGGATGGCACAGCCAGCTCTTGGCGCTGGAGACGAGGCGAATCGGCGTGCCCGCGCCACGGCTGCGCGCCAGTTCGCCGACGATGAACCGGCGCTCCTGCGTCCACGGCAGCGTCATGTCGCCGCGCGCGAGTTCATTGTCGTGCGGCAGATAGAGAAACGATGGCAGCAGTTCGCGCTCTTCGGCCGCGCCCGGCGCGGTCAGTTGCGGAATGGACAGCACGCCTTGTGCGGTCTTCTCGCCGTCGCTCGCGTTCATGTCCACATAGGAGAGCGCGCAGTGCGTGGTGCCGAGATCCACACCGATCGAGTAGCGGGCGGTGGAGTGCATCGGGTCGTGATTGACGTCGCTCACAGTTCCACCTCCGCAGGCGCGCGATGCTCGCATCATGCGATGGCGCGAGCTTGGGCAGGCGCGCGTCCTTGACCTTCCAGCCGCGGTGGCTGATGGTGCCGGTAAACGGCGCCTTGCCGACGACATTACCGGTCAGGCGCACCGCGCCCGCGTCGAAATCTTCCTGCAGCGTGAGACGGCTGCCTTCCGCTTCGCGGCGCACCGGCTGGATGGTGAAATGCTCGCGCAGCACCACGCGGCAGCCGTCGTGCACGAGGCGCGCGGCCGCGCCGATATCGCCGTCGGTGTAATTGGCGATGTCTTCCTCGACGAAATCGACGAAACGCGCGTCGCGTTGCAAAAGGCCCAACAACTGCAGCGCGCCGACGGGGCTGGCCTCGGTCAGCACGAAAGGCGCGGGATCCGGAGCGGGAGCCGACACCGGTTCGACGGGCGTGACGGCGGGCTTCGGCGGCTCGGGCATTTCCGGGGCTTCGCGCAGATCGCGCTGCACGCGGCCCGCGAAGCCGGCGTTGCCGAGAATCCCGAAGAAGGCGCCGAAGGCAATGGAAATCCTGCCGAAGAAGGACGGATTCGTATCGGTCATGTGATGCTCCTGTTGGCCGCGTGAGGACGACCCCATCCTCGGGCGGCGCGGGTGGCCGGTGTAAAAACGCCAGTTAAATCAAGTGCTAAGCTGCTTTCGTGTCGTCTTCGTCCTCCTCGATTTCACCCTCATTTTGGGCACGTTTGGACATGTTTTTGGACACAGCATCAGAGCTAACAGACGCAAGAATATCAGCCACACCTCGGAGCCCTGCAGCGCTCACGTGGATGTACTTCTGGGTCGTCTTCAGGTTCTTGTGCCCGAGCATCTGACCAATAAGTGGGGCACTTACGTTCGCATCCGCCAAGCGGGAACCCATGGTGTGCCTGAGGGTGTGCGTCACAAATTCCTTATCGTCCTCCAGGCCCATTTGTTCCCATGCCCAGCGCCAGGAGCGATTCGCTTGGGTCACGCTGACCCATTCCAAGGGGCTTCAGGAGGTCTTTCCGTCTGGTGAGGACCTCTTCATGGACCCTCGGAGTCATTGGGACGGTTCTAGGCTGCTTATTCTTGGTCACCCAAAGGATCTTCGGACAACTCGCGCCGGAGGTGCGCTCGGCGAAGCGCAAGCCGGACCCGTCGGAATCGAACTGAGACGGCCGCGCCTGCCGCGGCGTCGGGTCGCCGCATGCCCGGCGCGCCAATGATCCGTGCGCGCCGCACCTTGACGGCGCGCACGGCACCGTCACGCGACGCGCTTATGCTCGAGCACGCAGGCAAATGCGGTGCGCGCGAAACGTGCTGGTCCGAATGAGCACACAAAACCCCGCGTCCACGCGAAACGATCACGCCGTTTGCGTTCACGATCGTTGAATTCGCACGGTTTTTGCTCGATCAGTGCAAGACCGATCCGGTAAACTACCTTGAAATTCTCACGGCACGACGCAATGACTCATGAACATGGTTGATCTCGACCCACCCAGCTTCGGTCCGCCGCGCCCCGTCGCCGGCGATGATGGTTCGCGTCGCACCGTGCTGTACGGTGAATACACCGTGTTCAGCGTGTTTCAGCCGGTGTTTTCGGTGTCGCACCGGCGCGCGACCGGCTATCCGCGTCCCTGCGCGCTCGCGACGATGCGCATCGTCACGTGCCTCGGCGGAAGTGTTCACGCAGGCCGCGCGGCGCGGCGATCTGCTCGAACTGGGCCGGCTCCCCGAATCGCTGCATCTGGGCAATTTCAACGCGTTCGACAGTCACGATGAATGGCTCTTCCTGAGCCTGCATCCCGCCACGCTGATGGACATGAGCTACGGCGACGTCTTGCTCGCCGCGCTGAAGGATATCGGTATCGGCCTGCCGCCGCAGCGCGTCGTGCTCGAGGTGCCCGAGCAGGCTGGCGGCGAAACCACGCGCTTCAGCGAGATCATCGATTCGCTGCGTAAGTCAGACTTTCTGATCGCGCTGGACGGTTTCGGCGTGAAGCATTCGAACATCGACTGCGTGTGGCAGTTGCGGCCGGATATTGTTACGCTGGATCGCTGCATTCTTCAGCAGGCCACCGAGCATTCGCATATCGAACGCGTGTTGCCGCGGCTGGTATCGCTGCTGCACAAATCCGGTCAACTCGTGCTAATGGGCGGTCTCTCGACTGAGCGCGAGGCCTTGATCGCGCTCGAGTGCAACGTCGATTTCGTGCAGGGCGCGTATTTCGCGCAACCGGGCGTCGATGCCGTGCACAGCGAAGTCGCCGCCGGAGCGATGGATGCGTTGTCGGCAGCATCGCGCAAGCGCATCGCGGCGCGCTTGCAGCCCTATGTGAGCGGGCTCGAGCATGCGTCGGTTAGGCTGATGATGGAAGGCGAAACGCTGACTGCCGTGGCGAGCGAGATGCTATAACTCGCGGATACCGCGCGCTGTTTTCTGCTCGATCAGGAAGGCCGGCAGATCGGCGACAACGTCGTGCCGGTGGTGCGAACCTCGCAGCGCACGAAGCGTTTCAGTCCGTTGCTGCACTCGGAGGGCGCAAGCTGGGAGCGCAGGCCGTATTTCATCGAGGCGCTGCGCGCGCCGGGGCGCGTGCATTTGACAGCGCCGTATTTGTCGATCAACGAGGCGCATCTATGCGTGACGGCGTCGATCGGGGGGGCGCAGACCCCTTATGGCTTGCAAGTGTTGTGCGTGGATATCAACTGGGAAGCGGCCAAGCAACGGTGAGTCGTTTGCGCTGCTCCGGTCGATGAATACAGAAGCCTTAACATTTCGGCTGTCCGACACGACGTCCCTGCCGCGATGCGGCACATCCCGTCGTTTCTTCGAGAAACCAGCAACCTCCCGCGTTTCATTTATTTCCATTTCGATCGTACCCCGGTTTAAAAATCAAGCTCAAGTTTCAAAAATTTTTGCCGATAGCCCGCCCATGGCGATTGTCAGGGTGCGATAGCGGCAGCTTTTAGTCTGCGCAAATGATCCGTTTCTATCACCGCAACGCGATCCAGGAAGTGAGCGGCGCATCCACGACGCGCACTGCACCGGCACCAAGGAAGGCTGCGTGGAAGGCGACTGCGGCACCTGCACGGTCGTCATCGGCAAGCCGGACAACCAGGGCGGCGTTGCTTTCAAGGCGGTCAACGCGTGCGTCCAGTTTCTGCCGACGCTCGACGGCCACGCGCTCTTCACCGTCGAAAATCTGCGTCAGCCGGACGGCACGCTGCATCCGGTGCAGCAGGCGCTGGTCGATTGTCACGATTCGCAGTACGGCTTCTGCACCCCCGGTTTCGCCATGTCGATGTTCGCGCTCTATGAAAAGCACGGTCATGCGACAACCGGATGCGCCGGCGCCTGCGAGAAAACCTGGCCAACGCGCGAGGAAATCAGCAACGCGCTGACAGGCAATCTGTGCCGCTGCACGGGTTATCAGCCAATCATTGACGCCACCGAGCAGATGTTCGATCACGCACCGCTCGCGCCGCTCAATCTCCCAGCGCCCGCGCGCACGCTCGACGGCATCCAGCGCAAGGACACGTTTCACTACGAAGCCAACGGCCGCTAGTTCGACGCGCCGCGCACCGCCAAAGCGCTCGCCGCGCTGAAGAACGCGAACCCGAACGTGCGGATTTTCGCGGGCAGCACGGACGTCGGTCTGTGGGTGACCAAGCAACTGCGGGATCTCGGCGACATCGTCTATATCGGGCAGATCGAGTCGTTCAAGCACGTCGAGACGACCGACGAATGGATCGAGATCGGCGCGGGCGTGTCGGTGGATCGTGCGTATGCGGAACTCGTGAAGATTTATCCCGATCTGGAAGAGACTGTTAGCGCTTCGCGTCTGCCGACCCGCAATGCGGGCACGCGCGGCGGCAACGTCACGAACGGCTCGTCGATCGGCGATTCGATGCCCGGGCTGATCGCGCTGAACGCGCGCGTCGTGCTGCAAAGCGTGAACGGCCTGCGCGAGATGCCGCTCGAAAACCTGTACATCGCGTATCAGAAGGACATGGCGGAGAACGAATTCGTCGCCGCTATTCGCGTGCCGACGTGCGCGGGCAAGCGCGCCAAATTGCAGTTCCGCGCCTATAAGCTGTCGAACGCTTCGGAATGTCACTCTCTTTGCCGCGAGTTACCACCTGATGAGACCCCGGTCGAGAACTTACACCGATGCACTTTCAAAATGAGTCTTCGTTTTCGGGTGCTGGACCTCGACACGTCGAAGAACACTGCGTAGATCGAGGTCGAACCTCGCTCGTCGGTCGTCTCAGTCGTCGTGAAGTTGTGCTTCCATTCGCCGGCTAAGATGATTCGCTGTTTGGGAAGATTCGATACGACATCCCGCAAGTCGCCGCGACAACTCATAACCCTGTGCGCACAAGACGCGCAACTCTCGTCCATCGTCATAGATCTCGTCTGCAGGGATATCCGAACGAAGACGCGTATCGCTATTCAGTCCATGCGTGAAGCAGTGACACGAAAAGAATACGACCACCGTGACGTAGAAATCCAGTTCAACTTCGAATTGAAACGCGAATGGATCGAGATGGGTCAGATTCCACATCACGTTCTTACACGTTAGCATGCCGAACGATCTAGAACGACCGGGGGACATTTCTTCGAGAACCACATTATGAGCGAGCATCGGGCGCCTTTCCTTAAGACCCAAATTTTATCGATGCATCTCGCCATCACATAAGCGCTTTCTTCCTAATCTTTCGAGAAATAGCGCCCAACAAAAAAGCCGCACCGGCAACTCAATGCGGCTTTTCCTCATGATTCTCGCTTCGAAGACCCGCTCAAAAACTAGCAAGGTCTCCGAATTCAATCATGCTCAAGCACTGAAATTCTTGACAGCGAAATCCCAGTTCGCAATGTTCCAGAACGCCTCGATGAACTTCGGACGCGCATTGCGATAGTCGATGTAGTACGCATGCTCCCATACGTCGATGGTGAGCAGCGCCTTCGCATCAGTCGTGAGGGGCGTGGCGGCGTTACTGGTCGAGACGATATCGACCGAGCCGTCTGCCTTCTTCACGAGCCACGTCCAGCCCGAACCAAACGTGCCGGTCGCGACCTTGGCGAATTCTTCCTTGAACTTGTCGAAGAAGCCGTACTTGGCGTTGATGGCGTCGGCCAGCGCGCCAGTCGGAGTGCCACCGCCCTTCGGCGACAGGCTGTTCCAGAAGAACGTGTGATTCCAGACTTGGGCGGAGTTGTTGAACACGCCGCCCGAGGACTTCTTCACGATCTCTTCGAGCGACATGTTCTCGAATTCGGTGCCCCGGGTGAGCTTGTTCAGGTTGGTCACATAGGTCTGGTGATGCTTGCCATAGTGATACTCGAGCGTTTCTTCCGACATGTTCGGAGCGAGCGCGTTCTTCTCGAACGGCAGCGGCGGGAGCGTATGTTCCATGATGCTAGCTTCCTTTTTCTATGTGGTTTGTGGGGAATGGTGAGACGTGACGCAGTTGAACAATGGATTGTAGGTAACTTGGGATAACCTCGCAAACCGCGTGCCTTTTATGAGCAGGATCGCATTTCGCAAGTCCTCGAGCGGCGTAAAAAGTGCTCGCGGACGCATCGGTGGTCGCGTCAAATGTACGTTGGCGACCGCGTGACGATGCTCAGAATTCGTCCGACAGACGCGGTTGCACATCGGCGATCAACACGTCCGCCGAGCCTTCCGCGAGATGCACCATAAGCGGTCGTTTCGGCCTGAGCGCGTGCGGCGCACGCATCGCACGGCCGGTTTGGGTGTCGATCAGCGCAGCGTAGCCTCGTTCGAGTGTGCGCTGCGGACTCAGCACCTGCAAGCGCGCCGCCAGTTCCGATACGCACGCCTTTTCGCGCTCGATGCGCCGTTCGCCCGCTCGCGCGATACTCAGCGCGAGCCGCAGCACATGCTCGCGCTCGACGCCGACATCCGGACGTCGCCGTTGCCACCGATACTGCACTAGCGCGAAGTGCGCGCGCGCATCGCGCACCGCCCGCCCGCCCGCCGCCAGCCGGCTCGCCAGTTGCCGCAGATGCACGCGCTGGCGCTGCAGGCGATCCGCCGGACTTACGAGCCGTCGCGCGAGCCAGTCGAGTTGTTGCGCGCGACGTTCCATCATGCGGCCGAAGCCGCGTGCGATCGCCGCATGCCGATGATCCAGCTCGCGCAGCAGCATCACGCGTTGCGGGCTGACGAGTTCTGCCGCGGCGGTGGGCGTCGGCGCGCGCGCATCGGCGGCGAAATCGGCAATGGTGAAATCGGTCTCGTGCCCGACTCCGCTCACCACCGGCAACGCACTCTCGGCAATTGCGCGCGCGAGCACCTCTTCGTTGAACGTCCACAAATCCTCGATCGATCCGCCGCCGCGGCACACGATCAGCACATCGACCTCGCGGCGCGCGTTGGCGGCTTCGACCATCGCCGCGAGTTTGGCGCTGACGCCCGCGCCCTGCACCAGCGCCGGATACACGACGACCGGCACATGCGGCGCTCGGCGCGCGAGCGTGGTCAGTACGTCGCGCAGCGCCGCCGCCTGCAACGAAGTGACAATGCCGATGCCACGCGGATGCAACGGCAACGCGCGCTTGCGCTCGACCGCGAACAGTCCTTCGGCTTCGAGTTGCGCCTTCAGACGCAGAAATGCTTCGTACAGCCTGCCCTGCCCCGTACGCCGCACCGCTTCGACGTTCAGTTGCAACTCGCCGCGCGGCTCGTACATCGTGACCAGCGCGCGCACTTCGATCTTGTCGCCTTCGCGCGGCGTGAATTCAGCGTACTGCGCGCGGCCGCGAAACATCACACAGCGCATCTGCGCGTTCGCATCCTTGATCGAGAAATACCAGTGGCCGCTCGCGGCGCGCGTGAAGTTCGAGACCTCGCCCGATACCCACACGAGCGGAAAGGATCGCTCGAGCATCGTGCTGATCGCGCGATTGAGCACGGAAACCGGAATGACGGCATCGTCACCTTGCGTCCTCAGGGAATCGGGAGTCATCGAGGGAAAGAAATAACCTGCAATATGACCATAAGACTTATGGACAAAAAAATCAAACGCGGTACACGAGTGTATCAAGTGTCCACATAGAAAGACTTACCGATGAGCCGCGCAAACCACTCGGGAAGCCCGTGATACCATACCAAATCATTGATTCAAAAGGACTATATTCGTCTGCTTCAAGCATTTGCCGAAGTAACGCTTTCCTGGTGCGGTGCAGCGGTTTTCAGGCGTTAAGTTCTTCACAGAGTTATCCACAGTTGGTCCCATGCTGTAGAGAGCCCGACGCGCCGTCGCGACCGCCAGAACTGGCGACTGGTGCGCCGCGGGATCGCGCTCTAGCAGGCTGTTGAAATAGTCTTTTTGAACGTGCGCCTACTCATTCGAAAGAGCCAACGCGACGTTCAGACCCAACTAATTTAACGCCGGACTTCGTTGATTCAGGTGCTGCTAATGTCGCATT
>LFLF01000058.1 GCA_001184395.1 Candidatus Paraburkholderia calva
TCGGCGGACGACCGTTGCCGTGTTTCGGGTAATAGGGTTCGATTACCGCACACAGTTCGGTCCACGGAACGATCGTGTTCATCGTGTCAAGCAACTCGTCGCGTCGCGTGTGCTTGCGGCAAGTCTCAAACCCCGCACCTTGATCCGCGGCCATCGCCAGGGTCTGTTGCTTCATCGTCGTTTGCCTTTCTCCTTGCACGTGCGCTCTATAACACCTGACAAGCACTAGTGGTGGACTTAATCAGCGTTGCCTTAATCTTCGCTTCATCGGCAAAACGCCGATTGACATCAACCGAAGATACGGGAGCACATCATGTTTGCCAGTCTTTCGAATGCCATCGATGAACTTGCGCTCCTTGTCGATGGACTGCGAGATGTTCGATCATCGTGTTGATCGAATGGATGAAGGGCGAGATTTCCTCGGGCACGCCTGCCGTCGGTAACGGCTGCAAGTGTCCGGCGTCGATCGCCTGCACTTCGGCGCCGAGCTGCCGCAGCGACCGCTGCACGACGAACACCACGGCGAGCCACACGAGCGGCAGCAGCAAGGCGATCGGCCAGAGCGTCATCGCGGCGTTCTCCTGCGTGAGCGCCCGGTGCACCGACGAGCGCGCCGCCACCTGTATGGTCATAGTCGGATCCTGGCGCGTGTAGATGCGCCAGCTTTCGCTATTCACCATGGCATCCGAGAAGCCCGCTTTCGCGTCGCGCGGAAAATGCAGCGACGGATCGGTGGTGCGGAACGGCACGTTGCCGTCGAGCTTCCACACGACGAGCACCACGTCGCGATGGTCCTGCGAACCGCGCGACGGATTTTTCGGCAGGACTTTGGCGAAGCCGTCGCGCAAACGCGTGCCGACCTGTTCCAGCCGCAGGTCGAGCAGCGCGCTCATGCCCGCCTTGGAAAGCTGATAGGAACTCACGTCCTGCACCACGCCGATCGTGCTGACGAGCAATCCCAGCGCGACGACCAGTTGATTCCTCAGCGATTTGATCATTCGAGTCCGCAGCGTCGAGAAGGGAAGGAACGAGCCGCCAGCCCGTTCGATTCTACCTGGCGAATCCAGCATCAAAGAACGCATGATCGAAGCAATGAAGGAAGATCGAAAGCAAAAAATGGCGCCGGTCCGGGTCTTGAACCGACGCCAAGGTTCTCAAGATCGAGAGAGTCGTGGGAGAGCGGCCGGGGATTCGAGCATGAGCCGCCTTCCACCTAATCAAGCCTAGCCGCCAAGAATTAGCATTGAATGAGGACGGGTAAGCAGCTTTTGAAGCAACGGGTTAACATTGCATTTGACGCATGCTTACTCCAGGCGGTTTCGCGTGCCACATACGGCCGAACAAGCTCAAACAACAGCGCATCTCGCTCGCATCTCCATCTATCGTGCAAGTCCGCCAGTCGAGCGCGCATCGTTTTCGCCGCGTGCGGCCAGTGGTTTCCTCATCAAGAAACGCATGTCAACGCCCAAGAAAACGGTTCGTCTCCTCGTCATCGCCGCCCCGTGATGTCCTCGATGGCGATGGTCGCCATCGAGGCCACCATCGTTTCGACCGCCATGCCGCAGATCGCCACGCAGCTCGGCGGCCTCAATCTGTATAGCTGGGTCTTTTCCTCGTTCCTGCTCACCCAGACCGCGCTGACCGTCGTGTTCGGCAAGCTCGCCGATCTCCTACGAACGCAAGCCCGCGCTGCTGCTGGGCATCGCGATCTTTCTGGCCGGTTCGATTCTCGCTGGCTTCGCGTGGTCGATGCCCGCCATGATCGTGTTCCGCCTCGTGCAGGGCGTGGGTGCGGGCGCGATCCTGCCGGTCGCGCTGACGGTGGTCGGCGAATCTGTATCCGGGGCGCGCGAACGCGGCAAGGTGCAGGGCTATCTGGCGAGCGTATGGGCCACCGGCGCCGTGCTCGGGCCGATGGTCGGCGCATTCCTGATCCGCCAGTTCTCGTGGGCATGGATCTTCTGGATCAACATTCCGATCGGCATTCTCGCGGCGGCGCTGTTTATCACCTTCCTGCATGAAGAGAAGCGGCACGACCGTCCGTCGATCGATCTGGCGGGCGCGTGCCTCTTCACGACCGCCATCGCCGCGCTGATGATGGCGCTCACCGACGCGGGCAGCGAAAACTATTCGTGCGTGGGTATCGAGATCGCGGTGCTGATCGTGGTGAGCGTGCTTTTCATGTTTCAGGAGCGACGCGCCGCCGATCCGATGATCTCTCGTTCGGCCTGTGGTCGCACCGGCCGATCGCATCGAGCAATGTCGCGACGTTACTCGCCGGCATGGCCATGATGGGCCTCACCACCTTCCTGCCGATGTACGTGCAGGGTGTGATGCACCGCTTGCCGGTCGAAGCCGGCCTCATGCTTACCATGATAATGATCGGCTGGCCGAGCGGCGCGACCTTCACGTCGAAGATTTTCGCGCGCATCGGCTTGCGCCAGCTGCTGATGATCGGGACGGTGTTCATTCCGCTGAGCGCGCTGCCCTTCGTGCTGCTTTCGCCGCAATCGAGAGCCGTGTGGGCGGGCATCGGCTCTGCGGTGCTGGGCTTCGGCATGGGCATCACGAGCGTCTCGTGCCTGATTCTGATTCAGGAGATCGTCAAGCCGATGGAGCGCGGCAGCGCCACCGCGTCGAACCTGTTCTCGCGCAATCTCGACAACACGCTCGGCGCCGCCGTATTCGGCGCGGTGCAGAACTACGGCCTGACGCATGTGAGCGGCGCTTCCGCCGTGAGCGCGGACCAGCTGAAGCAATTGCTGACCGCCGTGCCGCGCGCGAGCATCACGACGAGCTCGGAGATTTGCTTCGCGCTGCATCATGCGCTGCATATGACTTTCACGGCGATGTTCGTGATCGCCATCGGCGCCGTCATCGCGATGATGTTCATGCCCGCCGTCGAGATCGGCCGCGCGAAGGACAGCGTCTAAAAGGTCGATGCCGGGGGGGGAAGAGGCGCCGAACGCAGCCAACATGATGCATTGATTCTTTGCCCGGCAAGGCGCCGAATTCGCGATGGTCCTCTCGACCCAGTTCATCAGTCGCATCACACTGTTGCGCAACAAGGCGCCTTCGTTCGACGCCTATCCGTTTTCATTGCCGGCGGTGTGGACGCTCGACATGCTGGAGCCGCATCCGAAGGTGACCTTTCTGATCGGCGAGAACGGTTCGGGCAAATCGACGCTGCTCGAAGCGATCGCCGTGTCAATGGGCTTCAACGCGGAAGGCGGCTCGAAGAATTTCCGCTTCGGCACGCGCGAATCGCATTCGCCGCTGCATCAGTATTTGCGCATCGCCAAAGGCTATAAGAGAAGCCGCGCGACAGCTATTTTCTGCGGGCCGAGAGCCTCTTCAACGTGGCGATGTAGATCGAAAACCTCGACGCCGCCGGCGGCCTTGACGCTTACATCATTTCGGCTTATGACGGCGTTTCCTTGCACGAGCAATCGCACGGCGAATCGTTTCTCAATCTATTGATGGAACGCTTTCGCGGTCAGGGACTGTATCTGCTCGACGAACCTGAAGCCGCTCTGTCGCCGCAACGTCAATTGGCGGCGCTCGTGCACATTTTCGATCTCGTGAAGCGCGATTTGCAGTTCATCATCGCCATTCATTCGCCGATTCTCATGGGGTATCTCGATGCGTGGATCTACGAATGCACGGAGCAAGGCATCGCGCGCGTCGCGTATGAAGAAACCGAGCACTTCAAGGTGACGCGCGCGTTCCTCGCCAATCCCGCAGCGCATGCTGCGGACCTTGTTCGAAGATAAGCAAGGCGAGTTGTTCGATGACGAACGGGACGACGAGTAGCGCTCAATCCTGCGCCTGAATCAGCGGGCTGTTCTGCTTGTCTTTCGCCACGCTCGCATCGTCCGGTGCGGGCTTTTGTGTATCGTTTGCCGCGGTGGCTTGCGCCACGGGTAGCGCGCCTTGCGCATCGTAGTAGGGCGGCGGCCCTTAGCCCACGGCCAGCGCATACGATGCGACTGCCAGAGCCACGGTAAAAACGATGCCGATGAGTTTGCTGTTAATGATCGTGCTCCTGAGGGTTTCGATGAGCCATTTCGCGAGCTCGTTGCACTGCTTGCCACAGCAAACGACCATCCGAAATGTTCACGCAGTCTAGGCGCATGAAGCGGGCTTGAAATCCCTACTGATGCACGGCTCTAAAAGATGGGCGCCGACCATTCGTTCGATGCTTCGAACTTCTGAATGAAGTGCCTCGCGAATTACACGTTGTCCTGCACCGCGCCCGACACCGCGCCCGCGTTGATGGTGAGACGCGTGCACTTGTCAAGCGGCGCTTGCGGCGCGCTGCCGTCCGGGTTCAGGAACTTGACCTTGTTGAAGATGGCGATGAACTGGGTCGGCGTGACGACGGTCGCCGATGCATAACCGATGCCGTCACGATCCGTATACAGCATGTCGGGATTATTCCGCTCAAAGAAGGCATCGAGCACGCTCGAGGTGGAGATCAGCGATGTCAGCGACGAAAGCGAATTGCCCGCCAGTTGCGACTTGATCTCCTCGAAGAACGGCTGACTGCTGATGCCCGCCGACATCAGATCGATCATGACCGGCGTGCCCGTGGCGGGGTCGGGCGTGTCGCGCACGATGCCCGCCTGAAACGCGTGCAGATCGCCCGTGATCGCGACGAAACTGGTGATGCCCTGCGTCTTCACATACGACATGAGATCCGCCTTGTGGGACCGATAACCGTCCCACGCATCGCAATCGATCACGAAAATCGTGTTGTTCGGCGCGGGCACGAGCGCGCTCAGATCGAGCCACAGGCGGTTCATCATGACTTCGTTGCCCCACACCTTCCACGTCGCGGTGGACGCCTTCAGCGTGTCTTTCCACCATTGCGTCTGCGTCGGGCCGAGGATCGACGGCACGCGACCCAGGCGCTGCGTGTCGTCGGCTTCGAACTGCGACAACACGCTCTGCGGCACGAAGTAGCGCGAGCCGACCAGATCGTTGCCGTTCACCGGATCGTGGCCGAGCGCCTGCGCGATGGCCGCTTCGCTGACGACATTATCGTCGCGATGGAGCCGCTCGTCGGTCATCACGAGATGCACGAGCGTGCCGAAGTGGAAGTCGTGACAGATGCGTATGTTGTCGTAGGCGGCGTTGTTGAGGTCGAACGACACGTCGCCCCAGTCCACCGGCAGATATTCCGCCCACGCCTGATTCGCGGCGCGGCGTCGTGCGGTCTGCTGGAGATTCGCGTTCGTGTAGGTCTGGTGATCCGCCAGCAATCGTCGGAGAATTCGTGATCGTCCCAGATCGCGACCCATGGGAAAGTGCGCATGCACCGTCTGCAAACGCGCGTCGCCACGATAGGTGCGGTAGAGCGTGCGGTAATCGTGAAGCGTGTTGGCGACTGTGCCCCCGCCTGGCAACAAGATGGCGGGATGCGTGGGCTCGGTAGTATCGTCGTCGGTGGTTTCGTAAATGTAGTCGCCCAGATGGACGACGAAGTCGAGATCCGTTTCCCCTGCCATCAGCGTCATGGCCTGCCAGTGATTCGCGCTCCAGTTCTGGCAGATGAACCACGCGAAACGCACTTGCGGCACGGCTTCGGTCGCGGCTGGCGCGGTGCGCGTCGTGCCCATCGCGCTGATATCGCTGCCCGCCACGAAGCGGTAGTAATACGTGGTCTTCGCCGCGAGACCGGTGACCTTGGCGCGCACGGTGAAGTCGTAGTCGGGCACCGCATTCAACGGCACGCTGGCGGCGAGCCTTGTGAAGTCCTACGTCGGCGACACTTGCAGGAGGGTGAGCGTGACCGCCGCGTTGCTGCTCGCCGTGGCGACGCAGCGTGTCCAGAATACCGCGGAGATGTCGCGCGGATCGCCGCTCGCGACGTCCTGCGGGAAAGCGTAAGCGCGGGCGGTGGCGTGGTGGGCGTGCTGCTGTTGTCGTCGTGCGAACCGTAACACGCGGTAAGCGCGCCGGATGCCGCGGCGACCGTATAAAACCCCGACAACGAGAGAAAGCGACGGCGATCCATGAGAGCCTCCATGAAAAAACATGGCGGCCGCGCAGGCATTCGCCTGGTGCTGAACACGCGAAGCGAAGCGCGATTGCGCAGGATGCGTCGAACGGATTGCTCGCGTGATGAGCGGCTATTGTGGCGGCCGTCGAGACTTACAAACTATCGTCCCGCATTACAGTGTCAAGACACGTCTGGACCGCCGCATTCAGCACAGGGCGCGCAGCGGAAAGATGAGTTTCGACGCGACCAGTCCCAATGCGCCGCCCAACAACGTTTCCCACGCGCGCGCCGCGAGCAGTGGCACGGCATGCACGCCGGTCGCGGCCATCGTCACGACAAGCGCGAACGCGAATGCGCCGCACGCGATGTCGTAGCGCTCGGGCAGGGCCATCGCGTAGACGATCATCGCGCATGCCGCCATGAACCAGATGAGAAGCGGCGCGTGCTCCGCGAGCGGCAGACAGAAGATGCCGACGGGCACGCCGACCAGCGTTCCGTAGATGCGCCGCCGTACGTGCTCCGCCGTGCCCACCGCCGACGTTGCGACGACGTACACGCACGTGGTGATGCTCCAGGCCCGGACATTCGCATACAGCACGATGACCACGAGCGCGCCGCTCGCCGCCTGCAAACCCATCGCCAGGCGACACGGCCTTGCGTCCGTATGCGGGTTCGGAGGCCAGCGCGGGCAACAAGACTGGATGCTCGGCCGGTCCGCTCAATATGCGCGGCACGATGGCGGCGAGCATCGCGATCAGCGCCGCGAGTATGATGGCCCAAGAATCGGCGGCCGTCAGGTGCATTGCATAGGCCACGAGCTGGCCGATATAAAACTGCGAGCCGATGCCGCGCCCGTCAGGCCGAACTTCTTCACTTCTTCAGATAGCTTACAAGAAACGCGCCGCTCACGAGAATTAGTTCCGCGCCGCCACGCCCGAAGCCCCGAAATAGCGGCTCGAAACACGCGAAACACAGCACGCCGAAGGCGGCCGCGAGACACAGCACGACGAGATCGCGGCTCGATTCGGCCCGCGTCGAACGCGCTTCCGACACGCTCGCCCACAACGCGAACGCTCGCCGCGAACGAGCCGACCGATGCGCTCGCTGGCGCCGACCGCGTCACGTCCTGCAATGTCCCGAGCGATGCCGTGAGCCCGTAGGCCGTCACGAGCCGAAGCCCCTTCACGCGCCGATGCGTACCGGGATCGACACGCGCAAGCCACGTCGATGCCGCCTGCGTGTAATAGCCCGCCGCGCGAGCCAGCGCGTGGTCCTGGCCGGTCCAGCGACTGCCTTCGGCATGCCGTTCGTCTATCGATTGAATGAAGCGCGCAGGCCGCGAAACGGCCACTGCACCCGCCATTCATTCTATGCAGTGTTTTTGCGCTTCGTATGACGAGGGCGCGTACGCGTGCCGCGATGCAGGCGTCCGGCCGCATCGACGATGCAGTCCGCGAGTTGGGTCGCCGCATCCTGCCGGCCACGCCGCGAGCGTTCGACGAGACCGATCTCGCGATGAAACGTGTCGTCGTCGAGATCGAGTGCCACCACGCCGGGCGGCCATGCGCCGCCACCATCCGATACCGGCGACAGCCCGACGCCCAGCCTCCGCGCGACCATCTGTGCGATGCCGTGCGGTTCGTCCACCTCGATCGCCTCGCGCAAGTCGATGCGCTGCTTGCGCAGAAACGCATCGACTTGCCGGTCACCGAAAGAACGCCGGTCATAGCGAATGAAAGGCTGCGCCTCGATCAGCTCGCGCCACGGCACGCGCCTACGCGACGCGGGCACGAGCAGCACATACGGTTCGGCGACCAGCGGACGCCATTGCATTTCTGCGGGCAGCGAAAACGGCGGACGGATGATCACGGCCATGTCCATCTCGCCCGCATCGACCTGCGTGAGCAGATTGAGCGACACGTGGGCCACGCCTGCCTGAACGTGCCGACGGCGTCAGGCAGCAGCGCCGCATGCGCCGACGTAATGGTGCCGATGTTGAGTGCGCCGCCGCGTCTGTCCTCGCCTTCCGGTTCATACAGTGCGATGAGTTCGTCGGCCAGTTCGAGCGTCTTGCGGCCCGCCTTGTTGAGCGTGGCTGACCGGCCGGTGCGATCGAACAGCGGAAAGCCGAGATGCGCCTCCAGCCGCTGCATCTGCGCGCTGACCGCCGATTGCGTGAGACCGATGCGCGTGCCCGCGCCAGCGAAGGTGCCGTGACGCGCCACCGCAATGAAAGTCCGGAGTTCTCGCAGCATGTCGATTAATCGAAAATATTGGGGCTGACTCCCGCAATATATCGTTTTTCAACAGAATTATTGTTGAATGCACTTCGGGTTCGATGTTTCTTCCTATCCCACAATCGAAGACCCAACGACATGACTCAAGCCACGATTCCTTCGTTCCACCTCGCCTTTCCCGTTCATAGCTTTGCGTCCGCGTGCGAGTTTTACGGCGATTTGCTCGGCTGCCCCGAAGGCCGCAGTTCGGCGGACTAAGTCGACTTCAACTTCTACGGTCATCAGATCGTCGCGTATCTGTGCCGGATGAGGCGGGTCATCGCGCGCGGGTCATCGCGCGACCAGCGCTGTCGATGGCGATGCCGTGCCCGTGCGCCATTTTGGCGTCGTGCTGTCGGTGCCGCAGTGGGAAGCGCTCGCGGAAAAATTGAAGCAGGCGGGCACGAAGTTCATCATCGAGCCGCATATCCGCTTCAAGGGCGAAGTCGGCGAACAGGCGACCATGTTCTTCCTCGATCCATCGGGGAATGCGGTCGAAATCAAGGCATTCACGAACATGGATTCGCTATTCGCCAAATAATGCGTATGCCGTATGTGGCGCACATGTAAAACGGGACGCCAGACGCGTCCCGTTTTAGTTAGTGCTTGCAAGCATTACACGACCGACACTGACGCGCCTGCCATCTGCCGGTCATGCCTCAGCCTGCTCAAAAGTTGCCGTCGTAGTGTTTACTGCCCGAGCCGCTCGCGCTGACCGGCGTGCCTGGACCGCTCGGCAACGCCGTGCCGCTCGGCTGCGTGGAAGGGCCCGAATTCATCGTGCTCTTGGTGCCGTGCATCTTCTTCGAATGCGACTTGGACTTGTGATACGTCCTCGGTCCTTGCATGGTCGTCTGGGCGTTATCCCCCGCCTGCAAGCCGGAAGTGGAACTCGGCGGATTGTCCTGCGCGAAAGCGGATGCACACACGAGAGCGAATGCGCCGGCGGCACACGACACGGCGATGCGTTTCATATCGACAAACGCCTGTTGGCGGTTTGCAAAAATGCGATGCGTGCAAGTTGTTTGACCTGCTGGTCGTTGCGCGTTTGACGCAACGGCCGGTCGCATGAACTCTCTAGCAGGAGGTGTGCCACGGTCTGACGTTTCGGTGACGGCGCCGTAAAAACGGCATCGCCCCGCGCCACCCGAAGGCCGCGCGAGGCGATCTCACTGCATCGAAATCGAACGCTGTATCAGTGCCCCAACGGCTCTGTCATTTCCGGTTCGGACGCCATGGTCGACTACGGATGCGCCGCCTGCTTGATCAGCAACGCCACCGCCGCGATCAACCCCGCCACGGCGATCGTCCCGAAAATGCCGCCGAAGCTGAACTTCATGCGCGTCAGTTCCGCCACGAGAAACGAGCCCGCGATACCGCCGAAGCGGCCGATGCCCAGCATCCACGCGACACCGGTACCGCGCCCTTGCGTCGGATAAAACGCGGCGGCGAGCGCGGGCATCGACGATTGCGCGGTGTTCATCAACACGCCGGCGACGAACACTACCAGCACGAGCATGCCGACATTGCCCGCCACCTGGCCGATGGCGTACACGTTCACCGCCGTCAGCGCATAGCACACCGCGATGATGCGGTTCGCATTGAACTTGTCCATCAGCACGCCGCACAGCACCACGCCCACGCCGCCAAGCGGGAACAGCGCCGAGATGAGCGTCGTGCGTTGCGGGCTCAGGCCCGACTCCTTGAGCAGGATCGGCATCCAGTTGATGGAGGCATAGAAGATTACGAGGCCCATGAAATACGCGAGCCACAGCATGACCGAACCGATTACGTAGGATCGCGACAGCACCACGCGCATGCCGCCCTAGCCCTGTACCGCAGGCGCGGCCTAGGTCATGAAGAAGGCGCCGGCGTTCATCGCATCGTGCGAGATGCGCGCGAGCGTCACGCGGATCTTTTCGACAGGCTTCGACTTCGCGACCATGTAGCGCACGGACTCGGGCATCGTCGTGACGAGCAGCACCGACAGCACTAGCGGCGCGACGCCGCCCAGCATCAGCACGCTGCACCAGCCGAAATGCGGGATCATCCATACGGCGAGAAAGCCGCCGAACGCCGCGCCCAGCGCAAAGCCGCAGAACATCAGGTTGATGAGCGTCGCGCGTCGGTTGTCGGGGCAGAACTCGCTCATCATCGTGACCGCGTTCGGCATGGTGGCGCCAAGCCCCAGGCCGGTGATGAAGCGCAGCACCGTCAGTTGCGACAGATTGGCGGAGAACGACGACGCGAGACATGTGACGCTGAACACCAGCACCGAGAACAGCAGCATTGCGCGGCGGCCGAGCTTGTCAGACATCGGGCCGGACAGCAACGCGCTGACGGCGAGGCCGAACAGCGCCGCGCTCAACACCGGCCACGACAACGTGAATCCCGCGCGCGGCAGCGTCCAGCCCGCTTTCTCGACGAGATCGAACACGGCGATCAGCAGGCTCGACGGCACGTAATCCGACGACAGGATATCGAGCAGCTCTTCGTGCGCCAGTTCGAGTGCCGACACGTTGCCCGAATGCGAGCCGCCGCGCACCAAGTTCGGCGCGCCCATGATGGTCGCGATACCGTGCTTGCGCGGCGCAGGCCGCGTCGAAGATGGTCGGAAATTCGGCGAGCGCAATACCGTCGTGCGCCGCTTCCTCGACGTGTTCGACGAGCGTGTCGTCATGGCTCGCGAGCGAGATGTTCAAGCCCTTGCAACGCGCGACGATATCCGCGCGATGCTTGCCCGCATACCGTTCTTGATGATCGGCGAGTTGCGCGAGAATCTCGCTCGCGTGTTCGTCGCTCCACTTACCGTGACGCTCCTGATATTTGTGCCACTTCGCGTGGTCCTGCCACTGGCGCTGACCCGGCGGGTGATCCATCACCGAAGCGAGCTTGAACAGCGGATGCGTGCTTAGCAGATCGAAGACATCGACGACATCCGTGGTGCCCACTTTGCAACGCAGATGCAGGAAGTGATCGGCACGCAACAGGCCGCGGTCCACGAACTTGCCGATGGACTGCGCACACGAAATCTGCAACTCGCGGCCGCGCACGCCGTTTTCGGGGCGCGAGCCCACGCCTAGCGCATCGAATACGGTCGTGATGCCCGCCGAGGCCACTTGCGCATCGTGCACGATGATCGCCGCTTCGTGATTCCACAGCACGCCGGGGCGCGGCGCGAGATGCTTCTCGATGTTGTCCGTATGCAGTTCGACGAGACTGGGCAGCAGATAGTCGCCGTCCCAGTCCTGCGCATCGCGCGCCAACGTGTTGCCCGGCGCGAGTTCCGCGATGCGTCCGTCCTCGATGCGCAGCGTTCCGATGAAGTCTTCGTCGCGCGTTACGATGCGCGCATTCTTGATCAGCATGTCTGCAATGCTCCGGATTCGTTGGATGCCGTGTGGGTCTTCAGCCGCACGATGCGGGTCGCCACGCGCTCGCGCGTGTCTTCGTCATGAAAAATACCGACGATGGCCGCGCCTTTTTCGCGCGCCTCTACGATGAGGTCGGCGACGATGTCGCGGTTTTCGGTATCGAGCGAAGCGGTCGGCGCATCGAGCAACAGGAAGGGATCGCCGCGATCAGTCCGCGCGCGATGTTCACACGCTGCTGCTCGCCGCCGGAGAAGGTCGCGGGCGCGAGCGTCCACAGGCGGCGCGGCACGTTCAACCGTTCCAGCAATGATGCCACACGCCCGCGCGCGTCGTCTTCGTTCACGCCGCGCGAGATCAGCGGCTCGGCAACGAGATCGAGCGACGACACACGCGGTATTGTGCGCAGGAACTGGCTCACGTAGCCCATCGTCGTCATGCGCAGACGGATGATTTCATGCGGCGCGGCTTCCGTCAGCATCACATGGTGCGATGCGCGGCTGTCGTCGCGGATCGCGATGCTGCCGCTGGTCGCGAGGTAGTTGCCGTACATGCAGCGCAGGAACGTGCTCTTGCCCGCGCCCGAAGCGCTGGCGAGCACCACGCATTCGCCGCGCTCCACATCGAGCGCGACGCCCGTGAGTGCGACGATCCGCGCGCCGCCCTGCTGATGCAGCGTAAAGGTCTTCTCGATGCCGCTCGCTTTCAGCATGAGCGCGGCGTTGGATGCGAAAGCTTGTTCGATAGTCGGGTTCATGTTCGAAGACCTCAGACGGGCAGCATTGACGCGACCAGCGTCTGCGTATAAGGATGTTGCGGATCGTCCAGCACCTGATCCATCAGACCGCTTTCGACCACGCGGCTGTCCTTCATCACCATCAGACGATGCGCGAGCAGACGCGCCACGCCGATATCGTGCGTGATGATGACGCAGGCCAGATGCAGCTTGCTCGTGAGCGTGTGCAACAGATCGAGCAGACGCGCCTGCACCGAGACGTCGAGACCGGCGGTGGGTTCGTCCATGAACACGAGACGCGGACCCGTCACGAGATTGCGCGCAATCTGCAGGCACTGCTGCATGCTACCCGAAACCGCCGAAGGCAATTCGTCGATACGCGCAACATCGAGTTCGACGCGGCTCATCCAGTCGGACGCCGTCTCGCGCAGGCGTCCGTAGTGACGCGCGCCGATCGCCATCAACGCTCGCCGATGTTCCGCCCGCCGATAAGTTGTGGCGCAGTCCATCGCGCGCATTCTGGTGCACGAAACCTCATTCGGTGCGCGACAACGCGCGCTTGCGTGGCTCGGACAGCGTGAGCAGGTCGAGCGTCTCGCCTTTGCGCGTCGTGTAGTTCAACGCGCCGCCGTCGATGCCCGTGCGCAACGCGAGTGCATTCAGCAAGGTCGATTTGCCGGATCTCGATTCGCCGACGATGCACAGCACTTCGCCCGGATAGACGTCGAGGTTCACATCGACGCAGCCGCCGCACCCGCCGTATTGCTTCGTGAGGCCGCCAGCTTTCAGCAACGCGTTTATTGCACGGCCTTCTCTTCTCCATCACGACGGCTGTGGCAGTAGTCGCTGTCCGAACAAACGAACATGCGCGTGCCCTGATCGTCGGTGATCGTTTCATCGAGGAAGCTTTCGCGCGAACCGCACAGCGCGCATGCATGCTCCAACTTCTGCACGGCGAACGGATAATCCTCGAAATTCAGGCTCTTCACCTTGGTGTAAGGCGGAATCGCGTAGATGCGGCGCTCGCGGCCGGCGCTGAACAACTGCAAGGCCGGGTTTATGTGCATCTTCGGGTTGTCGAACTTCAGAATGGGCGAAGGCGAAGTGAGATAGCGGTCGTTCACCAGCACCGGATAATCGTACGTCGTCGCGATGCTGCCGTGTTGCACGATATCCTCATAGTCATAGTATTTGACGTTGATGAGACCGTAGTCCGCGAGCGCATGCAGCTTGCGGTACTTCACCACGCGCGGTTCGAGCTTGTAGAGCGGCTCGGGCATCGGCACCTGATAGACGAGGATCTGCTTGTCGGTCAGCGGCATCTCGGGAATGCGGTGACGCGTCTGCATGATGCTCGCCTCTGCCGTACGTGTGTTGGTCGCCACGCCCGCCGAGTGCGCGAAGAAGTGGCAGATGTTCACCGCGTTGGTGGTTTCGTCGGAGCTCTGATCGATGACCTTCAAGGTATCGCTCGCACCGATGATCGCGGAGGTCATTTGCAGGCCGCCCGTGCCCCATCCATAAGACAGTGGCATTTCGCGCGATACGAACGGTACCTGGTGACCCGGCACCGCCACCGCCTTGAGCAGCGCGAGGCGGATCATGCGCTTGGTCTGCTCGTCGAGATACGCGAAGTTATAGCCTTCGGTCAGCGCGCTTTCTGCTTCGTGCGTGCTCATGCCGCATTTTCCTGTGAAGACTCTTTCGAGCCGTGTGCGCGTCGCAAGCGGCGCGGCAGTTCCAGTTCCGATTGAAAGTCCACGTAATGCGGCAGTTTCAGATGCTGCGTGAAGCCGGACGCTTCCACATTGTCGCTGTGATAGAGGACGAACTCCGCATCCTGCGTCGGCGATTCGACGGATTCGCCTAGTTCCTGCGCACGCAGCGCGCGATCCACCAGCGACATCGCCATTGCCTTGCGCTTCGAGTGGTCGAACGCGAGACTGTAGCCTTGCGTGAACGCGGGCGGCGCTTCCGAGGTGCCGGTGAACTGGTTGATCATCTGGCATTCGGTCACGGCGATATCGCCGATCTCGACTGCGAAGCCGAGTTCCTCGATATGCATTTCCACCGCGATTTCGCCATGACGAATCTCGCCCGCGAACGGATGCGTATGCGCATAGCCGTGCTGTGTCGCTAACCGACCGCGAGCAGGAAGCCTTCGTCGCCGCGCTCGAGATTTCGCACGCGAGATTTTGCAGACGCGTGGAACTGTCGGCGGGAAAAGAAAGCGGTTCGCGCGAAAGATAGCCCGGTTCCGGCGCGTTCTCCTGCACGCGTTCCTGCTCGATCAGACCTTCCCTGTCGAGCAGGGCCAGCACGCGCAGCATCGCGCTCTCGTCCTCTTGCGGCCGCGTCGAAGCCGGTGCGACATCGCCCACCGGTTCGCCTTCCGCGAGCAGGCTGAAGTCGATCAGACGTTGCGTATTATAAGTCGTACGTGCCGCCCAGTATCTGATCGCCGGGAATATGAATATCCTTGAAGGCGCAAGAAATGCGTCGTTCGACGTACATCTTCTCGGTATCGATCGGCAGCGTATAGCCGAAGCGCGGCAGCGTGGTGCGATATGCGCGCAGCAGAAAGATCGCTTCGACGAGATCGCTAGCAGCCTGCTTGATTGCGATCGCGGCGAGTTCTTCGTCGTAGACTGAGCCTTTCGGTCATCACGCGCGCAACCGACAGTCGCAACTGCTCGCGAATCTGTTCGACCGACAACTCCGGCACCGCGAGATCGCCGCGACGCTTTTTCGCGAGCACATCCCAGGAACGTTCGATGGCGCGTTCGCCACCCTTGACAGCGACGTACATCAGTTCACCTCCACGTGCATCGTGCGCGGCAGGCCGATCAGCGATGTGCCTGCCACCAGATAGCAATCGATGCCGCAAGGAAATTGCGCGGTGAGCGCCGCGCGTTCGCGCCAGAATTCGCGCGACAGGCCCGCGACACGCACGGTGCGCGCATCGTCGACGCCCCCGAACCCTGCCATACTAGCGGTTCGCCCTTAGTTAGCGACGGCACGCGGATAAACAGCGTGGCCGCATCCTCGGGCGTTTCGGGCTCGCCTTGCGCAAAGCCCGCGAGCGCGGCAAGGCGAACACGTTCCTTGTCGCGGCCCATATGCACCGCGACACCGACCAGCGTGCCGTTGTCGGCGAGCGTCAGGCGCAGCGTCGCCCGCGTGAGGTGACCTCGCCTACGTGAATGCGTCGCCCGTGCCACCGATGCGGCCCCGCACCATCGCGAGGCCAATATCCGGCACGGGCAGCCATTCGTAAGCCGGCGCCGCTTCACCCGCCAGTACCACGTCGAGCGCGCCTTGCAGCGCCTCGCGCGGCGAGCGGGCCAGCACCGCCATCCAGTTGCGTCGGGCGGCGGACTGCGCCTCGCCTCGATCCGTTGAAATGCTCATGGCTTTCCTGTGTTCCCTGATGGATTCCGCGATTGATTCCGTAAAGGATTCGGCCTGCGTATGTTACTCGTCTTATCATCCGGTAGTCTGGATATTTTGATATGCGTAAGGGCTTTCACATTCCATCACGAGTTCCGCTCTTCAATTCGAGAGAACACTATTTTCAAACTCATCGAAACGATACCGACATGACATCGAACGCATCGAACGATAGCGCGGCGCAGGGGCACGCCGTCGAGCGCGGCGCAGGGGTCGCCGTGTGGCGGCAGATCGAACAGATTCTTTCGGCGGAGATCGCCGCGAAGAGTTTCGGCGACGAGGGCCGTCTGCCGAGCGAGGCCGAACTTGCCCGACGTTTCGGCGTGAATCGCCACACCATCTGCCGCAGCGATGCTGCGGCTCGCGGAAACCGGACTCGTCAGCGTCGAACAGGGCCGTGGCACCTTCGTGCAGCCGGGCGCGATCGACTATCAGATCGGCCGGCGCACGCGCTTTACCGAAAACCTGCGGCGCCAGAAGCACACCACGGCGGGCGTGGTGCTCTCCTCCGAGCGCGTCAAGGCCGACCCGTCGGTCGCCAAGGCGCTCGGCGTGCGCGCCGGTACGCTC
The DNA here is from genome assembly GCA_001184395.1 of Candidatus Paraburkholderia calva. Taxonomy (GTDB): domain Bacteria; phylum Pseudomonadota; class Gammaproteobacteria; order Burkholderiales; family Burkholderiaceae; genus Caballeronia; species Caballeronia calva. Next base: position 16,408 of record LFLF01000058.1, read on the forward strand.
GTCTATCAGATCGAGACGCGCCACGATTCCGACGGCATACCGATGACCTATGCGCGCAACTGGTATCCGGCCGCGCGCTTCGTCGATCTGCCCTCGGTGATCGCATCGACCGGCGGTGTTAGCGCGGCGCTGCTCGAATATGGGCGTCAAGGACTACATGCGCAAGTGGAGCCGCATCGGCAGTGTGCTGCCTTCCTCGGACGTGGCGCGGCGCCTGCAGATCAACCGCCAGCAGCCGGTGCTGTGGGTCGAGAACGTCGATGTGGACGAGGACGGCGTGCCAATCAAATACGGGTCACGCATTGCGCGGCCGACCGCGTGCAACTGATGGTCGAACACGATCTATGAGCGGCGCTCAATCCCGCGTCGCATTGTTGTATACGCGCCGCCCGCTTCGTCCGCGTGGTGGCGGGCCGGCTCCGAATGGCTCGGCCGCGACGCCGAAAGCGGCAGCGAGTTCGCGACGCCGGCGCACGACTTCACGTATGCGCCGCGCTGCTACGAATGGTACGCGACCATCGTGCCGCCGTTCAATTGCGCGGCAGGCGTCACGCCCGACGAAGTGCTCGCCGCCGCACGCGGATGGGCGCGCTCCGTCACGCGCTTCCAGATGCCGGTGCGCGCTGCCGAACTGGGCTGTTTCACGGTCTTGCGTCCCGCGCGCGATGCCGACCGAGCGCCTGCGCGCGATGGCCGCCAGCGTCCTGCAAACGCTCGCGGGGCTGCGTGCGCAGGCGTCGCAGGAGAGCATCGAGCGGCGCATCACCGCGGACATGAGCGCGCGCCAGATCGCGCTGTTGCGCGAATGGGGCTATCCGTACCTGTTCGACGAATACCGTTTTCACATGACGCTCTCCGACTCGCTCGACGCTGCAGCGCGCGCGTCGATCGTGGCCGACTGGGCACGGCGCATCGATACGCTCGGTGCAATGCCCGTGCATGGCGCGGCGCTGTTCGTCGAGCCGCAAGCGGGCGCGCCGTTCACGCTCTGGCAACGTCTTACCTTCAACAACGCACAGGAAGTGGCATGACAGAAGTCGACAGCGCGAATCTGATCTATGTGATGGGTCCATCCGGCGCGGGCAAGGACTCGCTGCTCGGCTTCGCGCGCGAACGCATCGGCACGCAGGTGATGTTCGCTCATCGCTATATCACGCGCGTCGTGGCGAACGGCGAGAATCACATTGCGCTTCACCCACGACGAATTCGCCGCGCGGCTGTCCTACGGCCGATGCATTGGGACAGCCTGGGTTTGCGCGCTACGGCATCGGCATCGAAGTGGATGCGTGGCTCGCGCGCGGCGTGACGGTGGTCGTCAGCGGCTCGCGGCAGCATACGCAAACTGCGCTCGAGCGCTATCCGCAAGCGCGTTTTGTGCATATCGATGCCGCGCTCGCCGTGCTGGCCACGCGTCTCGCGCGCCGCCCCGCATTCGAATTGCCGGATGGGCGCGCGCATCGTGCGGATCGACAATTCGGGCATGCTCGCCGAAGCGGGTACGCAACTGCTGGATGTGCTTGGCCAGCGCTAAAGAACTAACGCCCGTTCATGCAGGCTGAACGGGCGTAAGCACTACGCTCGAAAACCTCTTAAATCACGCGCTCCCGCACCCAGCCGGAGGCCAGATCGATTAGCGACACGATCACCACGACGATGATCACCACCGCCGACGTCTGCGCGTAATTGAATGAGCGAATCGCTTCGTACAGCACCACGCCGATGCCGCCCGCGCCCACCATCCCGACGACCATCGCGGAACGCACGTTCGATTCGAAGCGGTATAGCGCGAACGAAATCCACAGCGGCAACACTTGCGGCAGCACGCCGTAGACGATCTCGTCGAGACTCGTCGCGCCGGTCGCGCGCACGCCTTCCGCGGGCGCGCATCGCTCGCTTCCACGGTTTCGGCGAAGAGCTTGGCGAGCACGCCCGTCGTATGCACCCACAAGGCGAGGACACCGGCGAAAGGACCCAGACCCACCGCGACGATGAACAACAACATGGCGAAGACCATTTCGTTGATCGCACGGCATGCGTCCATCAGACGGCGCACCGGCTGCGAGATCCATACCGGCCTGATGTTCTGCGCCGACAGCCGGCCGAACGGCACCGCGCAGACGAGCGCGAGCGCCGTGCCCCATACCGCGACCACCAGCGTCACGATCATCTCGTGCGCATAGGTGCGCCAGTCGGTGAAGTCGGGCGGAAAGAAATCGCGCGCGAACTGGCTCATGTTGCCTGACGCGCCGATCAGGTCGAGCGGCCGCATGTCCGCGCTATGCCAGGACAGTCCCAGCACGGCGATGACGGCAATCCAGCTCAGCATCGACACCTAGCTGCGCTTGAGTGCCGGTGCGCGCGACGGACGGTTCGCGCCGCCCTCGAACGATGTGACGTCGAGCGATTTCATTTACTTTGCCGCCGCGTTGTCGAGCACCGCGATCTTCTGGTCGAATGCGGCGATCTGCGATTTCTTGTCGGCGTCATCCAGATGCGCATCGTTTTGCACCTGCTGCTTTTTCTGGAACAGCGCCATCTGGCGGATCGGCACGAGTTGTGCGTCCGACGAATTTGCGAAGCCCGAATAGCTGGAGATCGCGTTGACGATCTGCTGCTCGTGCGGATCCTTCTCGGCATAGTGATCGAAGAAGTTGCGCAGCTTGTCCTTGGTGGCTTGTGGCAAATCTCGGCGGTACACGAGCGGGTCCGACGGAATCAGCGGCGATTTCCACAGCACGACGCGCACCTTCGGATACAACTGCGGCTTCTGCGTGCGGATGATGTCGAGCATGTCGGTGTTGTTGGTCGCGCCATCCACCTTGTCGTTGATCACCGCGGGCATGTTCGCTTCATGGCTGGCACCACGCTCTTGAATGCGGTCTTCGCGTTGATGCCGTTCTTCGCGAACAGATAGTACGAAGACACCAGCGTGCCCGACGTCGAGTTGGGATCGCCGAAGTCGAGATTGATCTCTTTGGTGTTCTTCAGTACCTGATCGGGCGACTTCCACTTGCTGTCCGAGTTGGTGATGAGCAGCGAGTAGTAACCCGCTTCGCCGTTCTTGTACTTCACCTTGGCGAAGACTTCACCGTTGTTGCGGTCCACCGCCTCGATGGCCGACGCATTGCCGAAGAAGCCGATCTGCACCTTGTTGAAGCGCATCGCTTCGATGAGGCCCGCATAATCGGTCGCGAAATACGCTTTCACGTCCAGACCGGTCTGCTTGTTGAGCTCATCGATGAGCGGCTGCCAGCGCTGTTTCAGCGCCGACGAGGAATTCGTCGAGATGATGCCGAAGCTGAGCGTTTCGGCGTGGACGGTCTGACTCAGAATGCATGACGCAAACGCGGCGCTAGCCAGGAAATAAAAGGCTGCTTTCAATGATGAATTCCAGAAGTTGAATGAACGTCGGCGTTCAGGTGCTTGCGGCGGATGCCACGGAAGCGAAAGAGGCGGACTGCGTGCGAACGGGCGGCTTCGCCTCCGCTGCACCGTCCGTATTGGCTGTATCGGGCGTGAACAATTCGCTCACCGCCGTGCCCAGCAGGGTCACGTGAGACGGCGCGGGGTCGGATGCCGTGAAGCCCGCGATATGACGCAATAGTGGCGACTTGCCCGAACCCGATGCGCCGATCAGCGCGATCATCTCGCCTTCTTGCACATGCAGGTCGACCGAGTCGAGCGCTTTGCGGCCGTTCCTGAACGGCTTGGTGAGACGCTCGATGCGAATTACGTCCATACTTCCCTCGATAGGCATGCTTCGCATGAAAGACCGCGAAGCCGCGCTGAAAACGTGACGGTGATTCTAGGAAGCCAACATGACGAGACAGTGATACTGATGATACATCTAGATGAGTAGATTACTTGTCGATTCTGTCCGGGCTTCGATTCGGCGCGGGTCACGCGTCAATCGTGCAGAAACCAGTCGCCCGAACATTCCTCGCGAATGAAATCCGCCAGCAGGCGCACACGCGCGATATCGCGCGTTTCGGCGAGTGTCACGAGCCAGTAAGAACGGGCGAGCGCGATCTGATCGCGAAACAGCCGCACGAGACCGGGATCGGTGCGCACGATAAAACACGGCAGCCCGCCCAGCCCCACGCCACCCGATACCGCCGTGGCCTGGCTGATGACGTTGGAGATGCGGATGGTCGGGACCAGCGTCGATATCTGCGGCAGATAGTTCAACTCCGCGGACCACATCTGATCTTCGACATAGCCGATCCACGGATGCGCGAGCAGATCGCGCCGCATCCCAATCTTCCGATGCGTGTCGAGATAGTCTATTTTCGATGCATAGACGCCCAGCGAGTAATCAGTGAGCTTGTGCGCATAGACACGGCCTTGCGCGGGCCGCGTCATCGACATGGCGAGATCGGCCTCGCGCTTCGACAGGCTGAACATGCGCGGATTCGCGATTAGTTTTATTTCGAGGTTCGGATGCGCCGCCGAAACTTGCGCGATGCGCGGCGCCAGAAAATATGTGCCGAATCCCTCCGGCGTGCCGATACACACGCTGCCTGTCAGACCGGTCGATGCATCGTCGAGCCGGTGACGCATGCGCAGCGCGAGACTCTCCATGCTCTCGGCATCGCTCTCAGCACGCGCTCGCTTTCCGGTGTCAGGACAAATCCTAGCGACGAGCGATCGAACAACTTCACGCCGAGCGCCTTTTCGAGCGCGGCGACCCGCCGGCTCAGCGTCGAATGATCGACGCTCATCTGCTGCGCGGCCACGGTGAGCCAGTCCGCGCGCGAGATGGCGAGAAATACCTGAATGTCGTCCCAGTCGAAACCGCGCATGGAGATTTTTGCACAGGGCGATTGTGGTTTTGCCTATTCTATTGCAAGAACCTCGTTGCTATCGTGTCCTTCAACCCTGCATGAAACGGGTCAGGCGAATGCCGCGCCGTATTCGTCACAACACTCGATGTAAATCCGGACCACAGGAGACAAACAGCATGTCGCTCATCGCGAAACTCAAGGCACGCGCGCAAGAAGGCAAACCGGTGAAGGTCAGTCTCATCGGCGCGGGCAAATTCGGTTCGATGTATCTCTCGCAGGTGCCGCGCACGCCGGGCATTCATCTCGTTGGCGTGGCCGATCTGTCGCCGGAGCGCGCGCGTGCGTCGCTGAAACGGGTGGGCTGGGACGAAGTGCGCTACTCCGCGGGTTCGTGGAACGAAGCTATGGCGCAAGGCTCGACCTTCATCACCGACGATGCCGACGCGATGATCGCAAGCGATCACGTCGACATCGTCATCGATGCGACCGGCAGCCCCGCCGCCGGCATTCATCACGCGCTGCTGTGCTGCAAGCATCGCAAGCATATCGTGATAGTGAACGTCGAAGCCGATGTGCTCGCAGGCCCGCTGCTCGCACGCTACGCGCAGGAAGCGGGCATTCTCTATTCGATGGCATCTGGCGATCAGCCCGCGCTCATCGCCGAGATCGTGGATTGGGCGCGCACCATCGGCATGGAGGTGATCTGCGCGGGCAAGGGCACCAAGTATCTGCCGATCTATCATCAATCGACGACGGATAGGGTGTGGAGCTACTACGGCTTCACCGACGAGCAGGTGAACTCGGGCGACTTCAACGCTCAGATGTTCAACTTGTTTCTCGATGGCACGAAATCCGCGCTGGAAATGGCGACGGTCTCGAACGCATGCGACCTGCGTCCGCCGTCAGACGGTCTCGCGTTTCCCTCATGCGGTGTCGATGACCTGCCGCAGTTGCTCAAGCACGCAACCGATGGCGGCATCCTGCCGCATCGCGGCAGCGTGGAAGTGGTGTCGTCGCTAGAGTGCGACGGACGCCCGGTGTTCCGCGATTTGCGCTGGGGTGTCTATGTTCGAAGCAACCGGCGCCACGACCGGCTTTCACGGCGATGTGGCCGCCACGGCGAAGCGCGATCTGCTTGCGGCGAAAAGCTCGATGGCGAAGGCGGCCACACCGTCTACGGCAAGCTGATGCCCGCCGCCGATTCGCTCGTGCAAGGCGCGTTGCCGATCGGCCTCGCGCACAACATGGTGTTGTAGCGCCCGGTTGCGGCGGGCCAGCCCGTGCGCTGGAGCGACGTCGCCTTCGATGCCGGCAAGGAAGCCGTGCGGGTGCGTCGCGAGATGGAAGACCTCTTCTGCGCCGAGATGAAGCTCGACGTGCAGAAGCTCGCCAACCAGTACGTCGTTGGAACCTGCTGCGTCCGCGTCCATTCGAACACGCGGGCGCTTTCGCACTCTCAACGCCCACCAAAGGGCGACGGAGGAGACATGAGTCAGATCAGCAAAACCCTGGGCGTCACGCAGAGCGGCAGCTCGGACGTCTACCGCAAGATCACGTGGCGCATCATGCCGTTCATCATGCTCTACTATCTCTGCAATTATCTGGACCGCGTGAATGTTGGCTTCGCGAAACTGCAGATGCCGTCCGATCTCGGCTTTTCCAATGCGATCTACGGACTGGGCGCGGGCATCTTCTTCATCGGCTACTTCATATTCGAAGTGCCGAGCAATCTGATCCTGCATCGCGTGAGCACAAGACGATGGATTGCGCGCATCATGATTAAGTATGCGATCATTTCCGCGCTCACGCTGGTCGTGAAGATGCCGTTCCAGTTCTATGTCGTGCGCTTTCTGCTCGGCGTGGCGGAAGCGGGATTTTCGCCGGGCATCATGCTCTATCTGACCTACTGGTTCCCCGCGAAGAAACGCGGCTTCGCGTATGGCGTGTACTACATCGCGATTCCGCTTGCGGGCATCGTGGGCGGCCCGCTGTCGGGCTGGATTCTCTCCGCGTTCAAGCATCGACCGTGATGGCCGCATGGCAGTGGCTGTTCCTGATCGAAGCGATTCCCGCGCTCATCGTCAGCTTCTTCGTGCTGTTCGTGATGGTCGACAAGCCGATGCTCGCCAAATGGCTCACCGATGACGAAAAGCGTCTCGTCACGCATGCGGTCGAACGCGAGGAAGCGGACAAGACCACGCATCACAATGCCGGCGCGTTTCTCTCCGACAAGAACATCTGGAAGCTGTACGGCGTGTATTTCTGCCAGATCATCAGGCTTTACGGCATCAGCTTCTGGCTGCCTTCCATCATCAAGGATAGCGGGCTGACCAACGTGGAAGTGATCGGCTGGCTTTCTGCCATTCCGTATGTCGAACCGGTGCTCGCGGTCATTGCGCTATCGGTGGCGGCGGGCATTCTGTCGGCGCTGTCGCTGTTCTGGGGCATTCCAGCGGGGTTTCTCGCGGGCATCAACTGCGTTGGCAATCTCGCGGGCTTCGTGTCGCCGTACATAGTCGGCTGGCTCAACGTGACGACGCACAACAACAGTATCGGGCTGTACGCGGTCGCGGCGTTCATGATCGTCGGCGCATTCGCCGTGCGGGTGATTTCGGGCAAGCTCGCCGATCGTTGAGCAGGCTCCAGGTGCTAAGGCAATGCTAATTAAGTCCACCACTAGTGCTTGTCAGGTGTTATAGAGCGCACGTGCAAGGAGAAAGGCAAACGACGATGAAGCAGCAGACGCTGGCGATGGCCGCGGATCAAGGTGCGGGGTTCGAGACTTGCCGCAAACGCACGCGACGCG
>LFLF01000059.1 GCA_001184395.1 Candidatus Paraburkholderia calva
ACCCCGCACCTTGATCCGCGGCCATCGCCAGCGTCTGCTGCTTCATCGTCGTTTGCCTTTCTCCTTGCACGTGCGCTCTATAACACCTGACAAGCACAAGCGGTGGACTTAATCAGCATTGCCTTAAGCCGTTCACCAGCAATGCGAGGCCCGATCTTTTGGGCGCGGCCAGATCGTCGAGAATCTGACGCATCAGGCTTTGGCCGATCTCGTCCGCCGTTTGCAGCTTGCCACGATGCGTGCCCGGTTCGCGGGAATGCCGATGCCGATTTCCATCTCGCCATCGGGTAGCGTGAAGGTCGGCTTGCCGGCAGCAGGCAAAATCGTCGGCGACAAGCCCACGCCCATCGGCGGCAGTTCGCATTCGCTTTCGCGCAGATGCGAGTCACCTCTTTCAGCGAATCGCCACGTTCGGCAGATGCGCCCGCGCATTTGAAAGCGAATACCATGCCCGCTACGCCACGACGGTCCTCCGCTTTTTCTTTGGGCGCGGAGGCTACGTCGTCTGTCAGGACTACCGTTTTGGTCTCTATACCTTCGGCGTCGGCCAGATCGGATCAATTTTCATCCATATGTGAGCCAAATTGACAACGACACCGCCTACCCTGAAGAGCATTCGCATGGATCTGCGACAGTTGCCGGTGCTGAACACGCTGCGCGCCTTCGAGGCGGCCGCGCGTCATGAGAGCTTTTCTCGCGCCGCCGAGCTGTTCGTCACGCACGGCGCGGTCAGCCATCAGATTCGCGGGTTGGAGGCGGAACTTGGTGTTTAATTGTTCGCCCGCGACGGCAGCGCGTGCGGCTCACGGATCGCGGCCGCCAGTACGCCGCCGAGGTGCGCGTGGCGCTCGTCGCGCTGGCGGAATCGACACGGCGCGTGCGGTCGACCGATCGCGACCGGCGACTGATCGTATCGACGATACCGTCGTTCTCCGCGCGCTGGCTGACGCTGCGCATCGGCAATTTCATCGTGAAGTATTCGGAGATCGATCTGGAACTGCTCACGACCGGCACGCTGATCGACTTCAATCAGGACGACGTGGACGTGACGCTGCGCTTCGGCTACGGCAAGTACTCGGGGCTGCACGCCGAAAGACTGCTCGACGAAATCTTCTTCCCCGCGTGCTCGCCGGACTTCAACGGCGGCAAGCTGCCGCGCGAACCGCGCGACCTGACCACGCTGCCGCTTTTGCGTTCGGACGACGAACTCTGGCGTCCGTGGCTCGATGCCGCCGGACTGACCGATTTTCCCGAGCCGAAGCGCGGCGTTTTTTTATATGAGGATTCGTCGAATCTGCTGCAGGTGGCGATCAACGGCCAGGACATCGCACTGGTGCGCCGTTCGCTTGCGATGGAGGAAATTCTGAGTGGCCGGCTCGTGCGTCTGTTCAACGTGGACGGCCCGAACCCGTGGACCTATTACTTCGTGTGCCCGCCCGCGCTTCTGGATACGCCGCGCGTGCAGGCCTTCAGGGAATGGATTTTCGCGAAGCGGAGCAGTTCAGGCTGCTCTACGAGCGCACGCACGCCGTTGTGGCACGCACGCCGTTGTGTGATGCCCCGGCGGGCAAGCTCAGAGCACTACCTTGACCATCGGGTGACCGGTGAGCGCGCGATAGATATCGTCGAGATGCGCGCGGTTCTGCGCGCGGACCGTGCAGGTCAGCCCCATGTAGTTGCCGCCCGACGAAGGACGCGTTTCCACGCGCGAGGCGTCGAAATCCTTGTCGTGTTGTTTGAGCACATCGACGATCGCGTCCTGAAAACCGGGATCGGACTTGCCCATCACCTTGATCGGAAAGTCGCACGGAAAGTCGAACAGTTCGTCGGCGCTGTGCTTGGCGGCGTCGGTGGGATCGGTGGCTTGCGGTTTGGATTCGTCGGACATGATGTTCTCCTTCATTATGCGCGGCGCAATGCTCACGCGAACTCGCGCGTCTTGGCCCGCTGGTAGGCTCGTACAGTGCAGCATAGACCGGAGCGGGCTTGCCTGCGCCGACCGGTGCGCCATCGAGCGTGGTGACCGGCATGACTTCCTTGGTCGCGGAACTGATCATGAGTTCCGCGGCGGCGCGCAGTTCGGCCTTCGTGATTTCGCGCTCCTCGAAGGCGATGTCCGCCTCGCGCGAGTTCCTCGATCAATCCATAGCGGATGTCCTCCAGTATGCGCGGCGCGCCGAGCAGCGTGCCGCCCTTCACGATCCACACGTTCGACGACGAGCTTAGGTCAGCAAGCCGTCGCGCAACTGGATGGTTTCCATGGCATCGTGTTCGGCGGCATGCTGCGCCATCAGCACATTGCCGAGCAGCGATGTCAACTCGATGTCGCAATGCAGCCAGCGCTTGTCTTGGGCGGTGACGGCATCCGCGCCGCGTGGCGACACCGCGCGTCACCTGAATGTAGACGAGCGCATCGCCCGCGCCCTCGTTCGACTCGATCGCGCGCGCGATCAAGTCGCGCCAACCCGCATCGTCGAGCGGATCGTCGATGCGGATCTTGGCGAGACTGCGCTTCAGACGCGCAAGATGCTGCGTGAGACGGAACGAGCGGCGTCCGCCCGCGGCTTGCGCATACAGCGGCACGACTTAATACACGCCGTCGCCGAAGATGAAGCCGCGATCCATGACGGGAATGCGCGCTTCGGAAAGCGGTCCCCACTCGCCGTTCAGATAAACAGTCGGGTTCCATGCTTCGGCCTGGTTCATCGACGACGCTCCTTTTTGCCACATCAGCAGCGCGGAGTCCCACAGGCGGCCGAACAGGCCCGCTTGCGGCACGTCCTGCCGCGCGACGAGCGGGAACTGCGCGACTTCCTTGCCATCGGCGACCATCTTGACGGTGCCGATCTGCTGGCCCTTCTTGATCGGCGCGATGAGCGTATCGGCTTGCGTCACCTGCGGCTTGACCTTGTCGCCCAGACCCTTCGGCACGGTGATGTACTGATCCGTCAGCACGCCCGTTTGCATCGCGTCCGCCGCACCCTTGTACACGCGCGGCGGCGATTACCTGATCGGTCTTGAAGAGGCGCAGCGCGTCATAGGCCGTGTAGCCGTAATTCAGCATCTTCAGGCTGTCCTGCACGCGGTTGCGCTCTTTCGGCTCCCATCTCACGGCGACGAAACGGCGGCTCGCGTCGGGCGTGCCCGCGAGCGGACGCTTGGCGGTCGCGATCAGGCAGTAGCCCGCCGCGTTGGTGTGGCTGGTCTTCAGGCCATCGACGCTCGGATCAAGCCACAAGAGACGGTTGCGGTTCGGCTGCTTGATCTTGTTGTACGTGAACTCCTTCACCGAGAAGATGCTGTAGTACTCGGGGAAGTCTCGGATCAGGCGCGTGGACACCACGGCGAGATCGCCTGCCGTGGTGTAGTGGTTCGGATCGGGCATGCCGTTCACGTCGGCATAGTTCGTGTGCTGCATGCCGATGCGCTTGGCCGTCGCGTTCATCATCGTGACGAAGTTGCTCTCGCTGCTGCCGACCAGTTCCGCCAGCGCGATGGCCGCGTCGTTGCCCGACTGCACGATCATGCCGTACACGAGGTCATGCACCGTCACCGGCTTGTTCGCCTCGATGAACATGCGCGACTCGTCCGTCTTCACGCGACGCACCTCCTCGCTCGGCATCACCGTCTGATCCATGTTGATCTTCTTCGACTTGAGCGCATCGAAGACGAGATACGCGGTCATCAGCTTGGTGAGCGACGCAGGTTCCACGCGCTCCACGCGCTCGTCGGGGTTGCCCGAGGCGAGCACCTGATTGCGGTGGCATCGACGAGGACCCACGAACGCGCTCGCCGCGGCCAGAAAGGCGGGCATGACGAGAGCGGGCTTGATGACGCGGCAATGGACAACGGAAGAAGAAGCGGGAGAAACAGACAAGCCGGAAGGGGCAAAGCGAATAGGATCGATCAGCGGAAAAAGCAGGCTGCGACGATGGCGATGAGGATCGGCGAAGCACGGGTTGAACAGGCAGACCGTCTGGGCCGGTCGGGCTTCTCGCCAGGACGGCGGCATCCGTGAAAACACGCGATGACGTGGCGAAGAAACGCTCGTTCGACAGACGGGCGCGCAATCGGTTCTCGAGAGTCGGAATAGTGAATGCCGCGTGAGCCGCCGTTCGAGCCGATGCCGGAGCATGAGAACCAACATCGAAACGGCGAAGCGCAGCAGTTTGCGGCCAAAAATTCTGCACCCATTATACGCGCGGCGTACGCGCGACGCGCAGGCGAATCCGCGCAGGCGAATCCGTCGACGCGGGCCGGATTTTGCGCACTTTAACGTTTCGCCGAGCGCGTTTCGCCACATCGGACTCGCACGATGCATTGCGCGAAATGCAGCAAGAACGACAGTGGCGCAAAGCCTTCGATAGCCTTGCGCCGCTCAGTTTCATGCGGAGAGCGAAGCGTCGGTCAGTGACGCTTCGCGCCATGCATCGACGATCACGCGCTTCAGGATATGCCACTTGCGATGAAAGAAATGCTCGTCGCCGGGAATCACGACGATGGGCAATTCCTGCGGCCGCACCCAGTCGTAGACCGATTGAATGGGCACGTTATCGTCCACTTCGCCATGGATGACGAGTGCGTTCTCTGGCGCCGGCGCGACTTCCCAGCGACTCGCCGCCGTGCCGACGAAGGCCATGCGCTCGATCGCCTTGCCTGCTTCGAGCATGCGCCTGGCGACATGCGACAGCACGAACGTGCCGAATGCAAAGCCCGCTAGCACGAGCGGCACATCGGCCTGATCCGGCTGTGCGCGCATGTGGTCGATCGGCGCGAGCAGGTCGTCCTGTTCGCCGATGCCGTTGTCATGCTCGCCTTGCGTTTCGCCGACGCCGCGAAAATTCGAGCGATACGTCATGTAGCCGAGTTGCACGAAGGTCCGCGCGAGCGTTTGCGAGACCTTGTTGTCCATCGTGCCGCCAAACAGCGAATGCGCGACCAGCACGATGCCGCGCGGCGCGGCGTCGGGTTGGTCGAGGGCGCATTCGATCTTGCGACCGGCCCGTTGATATGAAACTTTTCGGTTTGCGCGTTCATGCGGGCTGATCGATGAGAAGGCGTTTGACAATTTTGCCGTTGGCCAGAGGCGATTCCACGATCTCGTCGATATCCGCTTCATCAACATACGTGTACCAGGTGCCGGGTACACGACCACGGCAGGTCCGAGTTCGCAGCGGGTCGAGACACCCGGCCTTGTTGATGCGCACCTTGCCTTCGCCGGCGAGGCCCAGTTGCTTCACGCGCTTCTTGGCGTGCTCCTGCATGGCCTGCGCGTTGCAGTTGGCGCAGCTCGGACGCGGCGCATCGGCATCGCGCTGATTCAGGCAGAAGAACACGTGATACTTGTAGAAAGAATTCATGATATCATGCGAGAAAGAGAGTATCGGTCGGTATCGGTCGATTAGTTAAGCGATGTTTGTGCCTGACTTTGCCTGCGGTCTTGTCACCATTGTCACGCTTGTCGCGTCTGGCGCGGTGGCGCACGAGCCACGTGTGCTCCGCGATCGACGCGAGCCAGCCGAGTGCAGCGTAGGGCCAGACCCACGCGAGCCAGTGCAGCACAGGCCGTTGAAATGCAGATAACGGCCCTGCCGTCAGTCCCCGCACGATATCGAAGTTAAGGATTCACCGGCAGCAGATTGGCGAGCGCGGCGTACGCGGCCCGCAACGCGCGCGGCAGCGACACCGCATCACGGCGGCCACCGAGCCGAGCCGATCAGGATGCCGTCGAGCGCGCCGTCGGTCGCCCAGTCGAAGGTGAAGCCGGAGCGCGATTGAATGAACGACACCGCGGCCTTCGCGAACAATGTCGTGACGATCAGCGCGATCATGATGCGAATGCGCGACGCGCGTTCGCGCCTGAGCAGCGTCGCGAGCACGAGCGCGGCGAACAACAGGTTCGATGCTGTGATCAATGCTTCCCACGACTCGTCCGGCAACAACGCGCCGAGCCGGTCCGGCCAGCTTTCGAAGTCCCACGACGCGGGAATCCACGCGAGGATCGCGTCCTGCATGATCGGATCGAGGCCGTCCCACAATTCGCGCGGCAAGTCGCCGCCGCCGAACAAATATTGCGCGGGGAACAGCGTCGCGAACGGCCATAGCGCGGACAGACCGATGACATAGGCCGCATCGCGCTCGAACCACGTAAAGCGCATGCGCCGCAACAGGCCGCGATCGAGCAGCGCGCCGAACGCGTTGGCGGCGAGATCGAGGTTCGAGGCGACGCGAGTCGGCAGATAGGTCTGGATCGCCTCCATCGTGCCAGAGCAACAGCGCGCCGCCCAGCAGCGCCGCGCACACCGCGGCCAAGCCGCGCCAGCGCGGATACAGCGCGAGCACGATCAGCGCGCCGAGCGACATAGCCGATCATATTGGTGACGACATCGAATACGGTCAGATACTGCGGAATCGGGTCCGCGAGATACGCGAACAGCCCGATGCCGAGCGAGCGCCAGCCGGTGAACGGATACAGCGAGCCGTACACCACAAGCGCCGCGTAAGCGCCGAGCGCCTGCCGCGAAAACGCCGACGGACGCACTGCCATTGCTTGATGGTCATGAACCGCCCAACTGCCTTCGTGCGTTGCGTGCGCGTTGGCCGCGAAGCTGCGCTGGCCGACGACGCAGCCGTCCTGCGTGAGCGTCGCGCGGACTGCGACAGCGCCATGGCTCTGGCCGAGCGCGTCGAACACCTGCTCGAAGCTCGTCAGTTCGACCTCGAGCAAGGGCACCGCGCGCACCGGGTCGGCGCCCGAAAGAATCGGGCCGCGCGCCGCGAGCGTTTCGCACAGGCGCTGCGTCAGCAGTTGCGCGGGCGGCATAGTCCAGTGGCTCTTGGAATACGTGCCGGTGCGCTGCGCATCCACATAGCTCAGGCGATAGGCGAACGCATCGGTTTCCGATTGCGCGGCGCGCTGACGGCCAGCACTTTGACCGGTGGCATCGGCGGGCGCGGCGTTCGCGGCCGGCGGATGGCCGAGGCCGTAGCGCGCGTTCGGCATTGCGTCGGGCTGCGATGTGCATCCCGCCAACGCGAGCGCACATGCGAGCGCGAGCAGTCCTTTCAGTTGATGGCTCTTTGACATCTTCGTTTCTCTCGGATCAGTGTGACGGCTACGCGGGCCACTTGAAGCCCGGCTCGCCCGGTCCCGGCGCCTGCTGCGGCGCGCCGAACAGCACGCTGCGCGGATTGGTGCTGAAGGTTTGTCCGCCACACGATCGACGGAACGCGCCGCCGCCCTCACGTCGTCGCTGAAGGAATACAAACGCGGCAGCGCCTCGAATCCCACGCGCGTCGTCAGGAAGCGCAGCGCAGCGATTCGTTCATGTCGTCAAGCGCGGCGCTGGCGTCGTCGGCCGCCTTGCCCGCCTTGTTCAGATTGGTGACGAACGGGCCGTCCGAACGGTTCAGGTTCTGCACGAGCTGATTGGTGGAGGCGAGCGTCGTGTTGATCTGTTTGAGCGTCTGCGGCAGTTGCGCGGTCGCGGGCGATACCTGGCTCGTCAGCGTCGCGATGCCGTCCGCCGCACCTTTCAGGCTCCTGGTCGTGTCCATCAACTGGTTGCGCACGTCGTCGGAGATGAACTGTCGGCGTCGTCAGACAGCCGCTCAAACTTCTTCAGGATCACGTCGCCGCGCTCCTGCAACTGCTCGAACAAACCCGCGCGATCGGCACTTCGGCCACGTGTTGCGGCGACGAAGCGAGGGCGGTCACGTCCTTGCCGGTGTCGTCCAGTTGCACGAAGGCGATGCCCGTCACACCTTGAAAGCCGAGGCCGAGCGTCGCGTAGGTGGAGCGCGTCATCGGCACGTTCTGATCGACGAGGATGTGGATCTGCCCCGGATGAGCCTTGTCGAATTTGATCGATTCCACCTTGCCGACGCCCAGCCCACGATAGCGCACGGCGGCATCCGTGAACAAGCCCGGTCACATTGGTGCGCGCGATCAGATCGTAGGGCACGCGCACCGTGCGATCGACGTTGAAGAAGAACACTGCGGACGCGATGGCCAGTACCAGCACGATGGTGAACAGTCCGGTCCAGAACGCGTGTGATTTGTTTTCCATCGACAGGTTCCTAACTCTCTCACGCGCGACGCATGCGCGTTATTTTGTTGACGCTGATCGGCACGTCCTCGAGCGCGGCGGCGGGCAGCGCTGCAGCGCGCGCCGTCCGCGCCGGCCAAGGAAATATTCGCGGATGAACGGATGATCCACCGCGCACGCTTCCTCCACCGGCGCCGCGACCAACACGCGATGGTCTGCCAGCACCGCGACGCGAGTGGACAACGCGACCATCGTATCGAGATCGTGCGTGATCGTCACGACAGTCAGCCCGAGCAAGCGATGCAGCGTCGCGATCAGCTCGACGAGTTCGTCCGATGCCTTGGGATCGAGACCGGCGGTCGGTTCATCGAGGAACAGCAGTTCCGGCTCGAGCGCGATGGCCCGCGCAACGCCGACACGCTTGACCATGCCGCCGGACAGCACGGAGGGCATCTTGGCCGCGTGTTTGCACGACAGGCCGACCATCTCGAGCTTGAGCATCACGAATTCGCGGATCAGGTCCTCCGGAATCTTGCCCAGTTCGCGAAACGGCTGCGCGATGTTGTCGTACACCGACAGCGAAGAAAACAGCACGCTTTGCTGGAACATCATGCCGTAGCGCGTGTGCATCATCTTCGCGGTTTCGCCGTCCATGTGCGCTCATTCCTCGCCGAGCACGCGGATGCTGCCGGAGGTCGGCGCTTCCAGCCCGAGAATCTGGCGCACCAGCGTGGTTTTGCCAGAGTCCGAGCCGCCGAGCAGCGCGACGATCTCGCCGCGCCGCACTTCGAGGTTCAGATGTTCGTGAATCACCGTGCGGTCGTAGCACTTGGTGAGATCGCGCACTTTGATTACCGGTTCCGCGATAACCGGCGGCGGCTGATGACGAACGGCAGTGGCGAGCGTGGTGGAAATGGCGTTCAAAGCCCCACGTTCTGGAAAAGGATCGCGAATACGGCGTCCACGAGGATGACGACCGTGATCGAGGTGACGACAGGTTCGTCGTGCCTTCGCCGAGACTCTGCGAATTCGCCTTGATGCGAAAGCCGAAGTGGCACGCCGTGAGTGCGATCAGCATGCCAAACACGACGCCCTTGCCCAGTCCGATCCACAGATTGGCGATCGGCACGACCGACGGCAGCGAACGGATGAAGAACGACATATGTCGATGGACAGCACCAGCTTGGCGGCGATCGCGCCGCCTATCAGCGCGATGATGTTGGTCTACATGACGAGCAGCGGTATGGCGACGCCGAGCGCGATCACACGCGGCAATACGAGGCGCAGACCGTGCGGGATGCCCATCACGCGCATCGCGTCGAGTTCTTCGGTGACGCGTATGACGCCGATTTGCGCGGTGATGGCGGAGCCCGAGCGCCCGGCCACGAGAATCGCGGACAGCACTGGCCCGAGTTCGCGGATCACCGACAACCCGAGAATATTCACGATGTACTGGTTCGTGCCGAACATGCGCAACTGCTGCGCGGACAGATAACTCAGCACGATGCCGATTAGGAACGCGACCAGCGCGGTAATGGCGAGCGCCTGCGCGCCAACGCTGTAGATGTTGGCGGAGATTTCCGTCCACGGAATGCGTTTCGGACGGCGCACGAGTCCGAACAGGTCGATCACGAAACCGCCGAACATCGACAGGCCGCCGTACAAGTGATCGAAGAACGTGAACATCAGCAGCCCGAGCTTCGTGACCGGGTTGATGTGATCGACGACTTCGGGTTCTTCGCATTCAGCGTCGAGCAGAGCGACGCGCTCGAAGATTTCGTGCTGGGTGTCGTTGAGTTCGACGTCGGCGGGCATGCGCCGGCCCCAGATGCGCCATAATGCCTGTCCGCCGACGTGTTCGAGCCGTTCGACATTGAGCAGATCCCAACTGCCGATCGTCTCGCGCCTGAGGGCGCGCAAACGGCGCGTGACGCCGCTCTTGGCCCGGTTGCGTGAGAGCGGGTCCACTGGCCTGAGAGCCGGACCACCTTGCCCTGCTAACCGGCTTCCACTCTCAGACGCGGCGGCGTGTCGAAGTCCAAGGATCGTTGGCGCGCCTGAGGCGCGCGGGGAAAAGGGGAAAAGACATTCTAGCGGAGAGTGGTTGGGGGCGTTTGTTTGGGGCGTACGTGTCGCCGGGCTTATGGCGAATGGACGAATTTCGCGAAATGAGCCATGCGGGGAGACTTTGCGCAGAACTTTTTCACCGAACAATCAATATCAATATTAGCAAGCATCTAACATCAACCTTTCCAAGGTGTGGACCGTCGTCGTGTACGTGGACCGTCGTGTATTTCGACGAGCAGCTTCGGCAAGGGATATACACGCGCTCCCCGATACACGCGCTCCCCGCGGGCATTCGAGCCGATTACTGGCGGCTGACCGAACTGCTGACACGACATGGCGCGGACTTGCGACTGTCTCACTCCAGAGCGCTCGAGCATAGCTTGTTCGAGCTTCGTCCACACGGGAGGGAAGGCATTGGACGGGTGTTTTACTGCACGGCGATCGGGCGGCGCATCGTCGTGCTTCATACCTTCGTCAAGAAGACGCAACGCACTCCGAGTAACGAACTGCGCATTGCCCGCGCACGAATGAGCGAGGTGAAACGTCATGGCTAAAACTCGAGTACCGCGCGAATCGGTACGCCGGTATGACCTAGTACCGCACACCGAAGAAGACACTCGGCGCATGCTCGCCGATCCGGCGTTCAAAGCTACGTACGACGCGCTCGGCCCTAAATACGCGGCGCTCGAAGGCTTTCCTGCGCGCACGCGACGAGGCAGGCCTGACGCAGGCGCAAGTCGCAGAGCGAATGGGCATCGGCAGTCGCCCGATTCGAGGCGTCGCTCGTCAGCCATAAACACACACCCTCGTTCGACATGCTTCAACGGTATGCAAGCGCGTGCGGCAAGACTTTGCGCATCGAACTCGACTGACATTGCGCAGCGTGCAGGTCGCGCATAGCGCGAAGCGGGCGCATCAAATCAATGTCGCCGGCGTCGCTCGTGGTTACCCCGCTCCGCTACAATACCTGCCATGACCTCGCTCACTTCCTTCGCCCCCGACGTACCGTGGCGTATCGACCGCACGCGGCTCGCCGCTCTCGCCGAGCGCTCAGCGCGCGACTGGACCATCGATATCGTCGATGAAACCGGCTCGACCAACGCCGACCTGATGGAGCAACTGCGCGCGCTGCCACGCGAACGCGCGCAATTCGATCCGCCGCCACCGACCGTCCGCGTCGCGTATCTGCAGACCGCCGGGCGCGGCCGGCGTGGGCACGCCTGGCTCGCTGAACCGGGCAACGCGCTACTGATGTCCGTGGGCGTCGTGCTGCGGCGTTCGGTCGAAAGGCTGTCGGGATTGAGTCTCGCCATCGGCGTCGCCGTGCTCGACGCGCTCGCACGTTTGCCGCTCTCGCCGTCCGCGCGCCCCGCGCTGAAGTGGCCGAACGACGTCCTGCTCGACGACGGCAAGCTCGCCGGCATTCTGATCGAGACGGCATGGAACACGCCGCACGCGACGGCCGTGGTCATCGGCATCGGCACGAATCTGCATGGCGCGGATCTACTGGCCGCTCAGGTCAACGACGCAAACCGCCGGGCGGCGGCGACACCGGGCGCGCTGCCCGCTGCGCTCGCTCGGGCCTGGCCCGACGCCAATCTCACCGACGCACTCGCGGCGCTGCTCGATTCGCTCGACGCCGCCCTGCCACGTTTCGAAGCGGACGGCTTCCGTCCATTCCGCCAGCGCTGGACTGGCGGGCACGCGTGGGCCGGGCGCGAAGTGACGCTGCTCGATCAAGGTCTGGAGGTGGCGCGCGGTATCGTCGCGGGCGTGGACGATCGCGGCCAGTTGATGATCGATACGCCCGAAGGCCCGCGTGCCATCGTCACCGGCGAACTGAGCTTGCGGCTTGCCAAGGAACGTCCGTGAGTCACGCGCCGTTCCTGCTGATCGACGCGGGCAACAGCCGCATAAAATGGTCGCTCGTCGATGAGCACGGCGCGGCCATCGCGGGCGGCGCTTTCGAGCACGAGCGAGACGTCGCGCTGAATCCGTCCGGCGAACCATCATTCGACGACACGCTTCTGAGAAGCGCGTGGGGCGCGCAGCCCGCGCCGGCTTCCGCGTGGATCTCGAACGTGGCCGGCGAAGCATCGCTCAAACGCATTCAACGCCTGATCGACGCGCGCTGGCCCGCGCTTGCGCGCACCGTCGTCAAGGCTCAGCGTGAACAATGCGGTGTCGTCAACCATTACGCCGAACCGCATTCGCTCGGCAGCGACCGCTGGTGCGGCCTGGTCGGTGCGCACGCAGCCTATCCCGGCGAACATGTTCTGATCGCCACCTGCGGCACCGCGACGACACTCGAAGCGCTGCCCGCCGACGGCGCGTTCACCGGCGGCCTGATTGCGCCGGGCTGGTCGCTGATGATGAAATCGCTCGGCAGCCACACCGCGCAATTGCCCACGCTCGATGCCGACGCCGCGCGCCGCGCGCTGAACGCCACCGCGAGCCGCTTCGCCACGGACACCGCCGCGGCGCTGTCGGCCGGTTGCCTGCTGGCGCAGGCGAGTCTGGTGGAGCGCGCCTGGCGCGACCTGCGCTGCGATCTGCAAGCCGAGGTGCGTCTGGTGCTGGGCGGCGGCGCGGCGAACGAGATAGCCGGCGCGCTGCAAGTGCCGCATACTCGACACGATTCACTGGCGTTGTCCGGGCTCGCGCTCATCGCGCGCGACGGGGCGGCGCTTCATCCCCATTCATGATCCGATTCGACGGACGGAGCCCTAGCATGCTGCGCTGGCTGGTTGCCTTTCTCCTTCTCGCCAACCTGCTAATGTTGATGTTCGTGGTGGTGCAAGGTATGTTCGGACCGCTGCCGGCGGCGGGTGCGCGCGAGCCGCATCATCTGCTGCAGCAGGTGCATCCGGAAGTGCTGAACGCGCGTCCACTGCATCTGGAAGATGCCGCTGATCAACCGCAAGTCGGCGGACCCGCGCCTGCTGCCAACGCACAGGAGCGGCCGCTGGGTCAATAAGCGGCGAACCGCGCGTCAGAACGACTGCGCGCGAACTTTTTTAAGCAGTGCCGTAGTCGAGCGATCGTGCTCGAATGCGATCGCGAGCGCGCGGCCGCCCCAGCCGCGCACCAGTGCCGACTCGGCGAGTTTGTCCATGTCGTAGTCGCCGCCCTTCACGAGCACGTCGGGATGCACCGCGTCGATAAGTTGCAGCGGCGTCGTTTCCTCGAACTTCACGACCCAGTCCACGCTCTCCAGCGCGGCGAGCAGCGCCATGCGATCGTCCTCGCGGTTGATCGGGCGGTCGTCGCTCTTGCCGAGCGTGCGCACCGACGCATCGCTGTTCACGCCAACGATGAGCGTCGCGCCGAGCGCCTTGGCATCGGCGAGATAGGTCACGTGACCGCGGTGCAGGATATCGAAGACGCCGTTGGTGAACACCACCGGCCCCGCGAGCGTGGGACGGAGCGTGGCGAGCGCGTCGCACGTGACGATCTTGCGTTCGAAAATAGCGGGCATGACGACCTACTCTGCGATGCTTGGAAAGCGCGCATTGTGCCACGACGCCACGCGCGCGCCGGTCCGGCAAAAAGCAGAACGGCCCGCGGGTGGATGCCGGCGGGCCGTTTTGATCATAAGCGCCAAAGGAGATTCAGGCAGGCTGTTCGGCCGATACGCCGCCGCCTGACGCCGTCTGCAGACGCAACACCACTTCCTTGCGATAGCGGTTCAGTTCCTGCGCAGTGAGGAAGGAGCGCTCGAACAGGATGGACAGGTTGTGCAGAATGCGCTCGATGACCTTCTTCTCCAAGCTATCGTCGAAGCGGATCTGATCGTCCAGCCAGCGCTCGAGCCATTCCGGGTCGGGCAAGCGCGACTGCACGGTATCGCGCGGAAACAGCGCTTGATTCACGTGCAGGTTCGTGGGATGCAGCGGCTTTTCCGTGCGACGCGCCGACGCCATCAACACGCCGATCTTCGCGAATGCGGCACGCGCGGTGTCGCCGGCATTCAAGAGCGCCTTCTTCATATATCGCAGATACGCGCCGCCGTGACGGGCTTCGTCGCACGAGATGGTTTCATAAATGTGCTTGATTACCGGCTCCGTGTGCCATTCGGCCGCACGGCGATACCAGTGATTCAGGCGGATTTCGCCGCAGAAATGCAGCATCAGCGTTTCGAGAGGCGGCGCCGGATCGAATTCGAAGTGCACGGCGTGGAGTTCGTCCTCGCTCGGCACGAACTCGGGCTTGAAGCGGAGCAGGTACTCCATCAGCACCAGCGAATGCTTCTGTTCCTCGAAGAACCACACGCTCATAAAAGCGGAAAAGTCGCTGTCGTTGTGGTTGTCACGCAGGAACATTTCTGTTGCGGGAAGAGCGGACCATTCGGTGATCGCATTCATCTTGATGGTCTTGGCCTGCTCGTCGGTGAGCAGGGACGCATCGAACTTGTCCCAGGGGATATCTTTTTCTATATCCCAGCGGACGGATTCCAGCGATTTATACAATTCCGGATAAAGCATGGTGTTCATAGTCCACCCCTGAAGCCACTTATGCGATGTTCACTTATGCGATGTTATATCTGTGTAGATTCCAGGCTGCCGAGGTGCGGTAAAAAGACCTCACGCGAGCAACCAAGGTTTCAATTTTACGCAGAATTCCGGCGGCCTTAGACGAAAACCGACAAAGAGCGCGTAAATTCACGCTGCGGCGACGCGTTGCGTGCCGCGCGAACACCGCATGTCCTCGTGCGAATGTTGCTTTGTTGACGTCTTACTCTACCGTGGGTGAGGAGCTAAACCTGTGCCTGAGGTAAATTCAGCGGGCTGCCGCCGGAATGCGCCGGTCGCGCATTGTGACGCATCTCATCTCCAGTGTGACGCATTCCGCATGACAGCAGTGCGAAAGGATTCATGCGCGCCGATCGCGCCCGCACCGGCCGGATGGCGCACCCGCGCGCTATGCGCCCTATCGCGCGGCTCGCCGCTGCGAGCGTTTTCGATCATAGCACGGTGGATTGACGCCACTCGGCGACCGTTTCGTCGATCGGAGTGAGTCCCGCCACATAGTCGATGCCGTCGTGCGCCTTGCGCCGCAAGGTCGGGCTGCTGCCGCCGACCCACACGTGTACATGCGCCGGTAAGTGCTTGCGCAGGTCCGCGAGCGCGGTCGCGATGGCTTGTGCGGACAGCACGGCTGAGAAGGACAGCGCGACGATATCGATGTTGTGCACCGACACTGCCTCGACGATATCGTGCAGCGGGTCTGCATGCCGAGTTGAAAGCATTCCCTTTCGGAGATCGTAAACATTGCCTCGGCCATCAGGATGCCCAGGCCGTGCTATTCGTCGGACAGCGTCGTGAGCAGCACGCGCGGGCGCGCGCTGCGTCCGCGCAGGGCTTCGGAAAGTGGGCGCATCAGCGAGCGCAGCGTCACCTGAATGGCATCGCTGAACAGATGCTCGTGATAGACCTGCAAGGTGCCTGCCGCCCACGCGTTGCCGACTCGCGCGGACAATGGCGCCGCGACATCCAGCACGAAACGCTCGAGGCCATCCCGCGTGGCGCGCTTGAGCAGGTTGAAACGGAACTCCTCATACGCACCGGAGTGCAGCAGTTCGAGCAGCAGATCGAGTTCGGCATCCGGCACATCCTTACCGATACCGGACGATTCCGCCAGTTCGCGCAGCGATTCGATCGGCTGCACCAGCACCTTGCTCGGCCGATGCCCCGCGTTGAGCAGACGCTTCACCACCCGCAGCTTCGACACCTGTTCCTGGGGACAGAGCCGTTCGCCACCGGGCGAGCGCATCGGTTGAGGAACCGTAGCGCCGCTCCCAGACGCGCGGCGTGTCTTTTGTCAGGCCAATTTCCTGAGCAATCGCGCCTATGCCGACGCCTGCCGTCGCGAAGGTGGGACGCTGTTCGTCGATCGGGTCCGCCAAGGAATCGAATCGTTTGACGCTCTCAGCGTTCGATTTCGGATCATATTCTTGTTCGGATAAATTTGTCATAGACGAGTGTGCGGAAAACAGTCGCATTTAAAACATGCACGTTGCATGCCCAGCGAGAATGGGACTCCTGCGCCTTAATGATGACAGTCATCGTAAACAAAATCGAAATAATCGGTGCGCTTGCCTTATGAACGTTCTGTGAAGAACACCATAAGGATCCTCGCCGTGATGCACGTGTCCTTAGGCATACCTACGAGGCGAAACGCATGCCGGACGCACATCGGGCGAATTTTTCAGTCGATTGTCGTGGACAGACGCGCAAAGCGCCATCGCCTCGACGAGATGCGACGGCGTGGGGAAGAAAAATCGGAGAAGCGGCGCATCGGTGCCGCTGGTTTGAAACCTGCGGAAGGGATTACGTTCAGGGTGCCTTTTTGCGCGGCGCGGACATGCGAGCCGGCGCTTTCTTCGCTGCTGCGCTTTCGGACATGTCCGTGCCCGTATCACCGACGTCCGGCGAAGCGGCAGCGCCTCCGACCGCGCCCGTCGGCTGGGTCGCCATGCCGGTCATGCCGGGCTGAAGCATGGCGAGATGCGCGAGCTGATTGAACTGCGATTGCAGCATGTTCCACCACGGCCCCGGATCGAAGCCCGGCGGCGTCGCGGCAGACTGCTGCTCATCGCCGGACTCGGGCGCGGCTTCGTTCGGCTTCGGCGTTGCCGCAGCTTCCGGGGCAGGCGGCGCTTCCGGCCTGGCCGCGCCGCTCATCGGCCAGCCCGCTGACTTGGGCTTTTCAGCGACGGCCGCGTTCTGCACGCCTTCCACTGACGTTTGCGCGAATGCGCGCAGCGTGGCGCGCTGCACCTCGAGCGCCTGAATGGCCGATTGCAGCATGTTGAGATTCAGCTTCAGCTAGTGCTCGACGGCGCGCATGTCGGTCACGCGCTTGTCGAGTTCTTCGATGTTGGTGAGCGGCGCCATCATGTCGGACATCATCGAGAGTGAGGGACCCATGCCCTGACCGCCGCCCTGCATCGCGGCGGCGAACGGATTCAGGCGCATCAGTTCCCACATTTTGCTCATCATGTCGCCCGAGCCGAATCCGGGAAAACCGGGCATGGAGAATGGCGGCGTGCCGCCTGTGTTGTCGGTCATTCGATGCTCCTTGTGATCTTGCGTGCGCCCACCGCGTGCTTCGGAACGACGCGCCGCCGGGAAAATCGGGCAGCGCTCACGCAGCGAGCGCATGCCTTCGTACACATCGGGTCCCGCGAAGCCCATAAATTCGAGCGCGAGCGATGTATCGAAAGTCGGTCCCGCCGAGCGCAACCAGTTGTTGAGCGCATACTTGGTCCAGCGTATCGCGGTTTGCGAACCTTGCGCCAGCCGGTTCGCGACTTCCATTGCCTTCGGCATCAGATCGTTCTCGTCGACGGCGAGCGACACCAGCCCTATACGCTCCGCCTCCTCGCCGCTAACCGGTTCGCACAGCAGCAGATAGTACTTGGCCTTCGCCATGCCGCACAGCAACAGCCAGACGATCGCCGCATGATCGCCCGCCGCGACGCCGAGCCACGTATACCCGTCGATGATGCGCGCGGATTTCGTCGCGATCGAGATATCCGCCAGCAAGCCCGCGACCAGGCCCGCGCCGACCGCCGGTCTGTGCATCGCGGAGACGATCGGCTTGCCGCAGTTGATGACGTTGTACACGAGATCGCGCGCCTCGCGCCACATGCGCGCGCACGTCGAAGTCGTTCGCCATCTCCTCGGCGAGACCGAGGTCGCCGCCTGCCGAGAAGCCCTTGCCTTCGCCGCGGATCAGCGCGACGCGGGTCTCGGGGTCGCAGTCGATGTCGCGCCAGATGTCCGCCAGTTCGCGATGTATGTTGGCATCCGCGGTGAACAAGCCGCTCTTGTTCGCGCCCGCGCCCCGGGCATCACCACTTCGAGCACGCCGTGCGGGTGACGACGCAGTTCGAGCGACGTGACGTGTAATTCGAGTAGATGGAAAGATCGTTCATGTTCGATGCCTCGTGATTAGCGCGGCTGATACAGCCATTTGCCGTCGCGGATCCCGACCATCATGCGGGCGCGCTGATCGAGACCGATGTGATCGGTGGGCGACATGTTCACTTGCCCGTTGGTGTCGGAAAAATTCTTCGTGTTCTCGAGCGCGTTCCGTAACGCGTTACGGAACGCGGGCATGCCGGGCGCGCCCGCTTTTATCGCGAGCGGTGCCGCGCGATTCAAGAGCATGCCTGCATCCCACGCGTAGGAGCCGAACGCGGACACCGAGCCCGCGCTCTGTTTGGCTTCGTAGAGTTTGATGTAGTCGAGCGCGAGACGTTTCGCCGGATGATCGTCAGGCAGTTGCCTGGCGATCAGCACCGGGCTCGCGGGCAGGAAGGTGCCGTTGCAGTTCGCGCCGCACATGCGCAGGAAGTTGCGATTGCCCATGCCGTGATTGTGATAAACCTTTGGCATTGTAGTCGCGCTGCGCGAGCGTCTTCGGCGGCAACGCGGTGGTGTGCCAGCCGCGCCGACCACGACCGCATCGGACTTCGCGGCGAGTATCTTCAGAATCTGCGCGATCACGCTCGGGTTGGTGCGGTTGAAGCGTTCGTTTGCGACCACCTCGATCTTGTGAAGCTGCGCGAACTTCGCGACTTCCGCGTAGAAGGTCTCGCCGAGCGCATCCGCCTGACCAATGTACGCGATCGTCTTCACGCCGTGATTACTCGCGTGCTTCGCGATGGCCGACGCCATCATCGCGTCGGTCTGCGGCGTCTTGAAGACCCAGCGGCGCTTGTCGTCCACGGGTTCGATGATTATCGCCGACCACGCCAGCGAGATCATCGGCGTCTGTCCTTGCGCGACGACATCGATCATTGCGAGCGAGTTCGGCGTGATCGACGAGCCGATGATCGCGTCGACCTGATCCTCGCTGATCAGTTTTTTGGTGGACTGCACGGCCTGCGTGGTGTCGGAGGCGTCGTCGAGCACGATGTAGTCGACCAGCCTGCCGCCCATCTCCTTCGGCAGCAGCGCGACGGTATCGCGCGTGGGAATGCCGAGCGATGTAGCCGGCCCCGTCAAGGACAGCACGAGTCCGATCTTCACGTGCTGCTGCGCCTGTTGAGCCTGTTGCGTGAGCGCTGCCGTCAATACCGCGAACGCCAGCGACATCCCAACCAGAAACCGCCACTTGCCGCGTGCAGCCATCGAAGTCTCCTTATTGTTCTTTGCGGGCGCGCCGCGCTGCGGTGCCCGGCAAGTGTAAGGCGACGGCTGCCCATGCCGCATCGGGCTTAACCCGGCGCGGCCGCGCGGCGAAGCTTCAATGTTCCGGCTGCAAAACCGCCTGATCGATGGGCCGAAGATCGACTTGCCCGCTTCGTCGAACATCTCGATACGCACGCTGTCGCCGAACTTCATGAACTCGGTCTGCGGCTTGCCGTGCTCAATGGTCTCAAGACACCGCTTCTCGGCGATACAGCGATACCCGCGCGAGGCGTCCTTATTGGAGATCGTGCCCGACCCGACGATGCTGCCCGCGCGCAGATTGCGTGTTTTCGACGCATGCGCGATGAGCTGGCCGAAGTGGAACACCATGTCCGTGCCGCAGTCGGGCTGGCCGACCTTCTTGCCGTTCCAGTACACGACCATTGGACGATGCACGCGGCTTTAGCGCCAGGTCTCGCCGAGTTCGTCGGGCGTGACGGCAACCGGCGAGAACGCGGTCGCGGGTTTGCTCTGGAAAAAGCCGAAGCCCTTCGTGAGTTCGGAGGGGATGAGATTGCGCAGCGATACATCATTGACGAGCATCAGCAGCCGTATGCCGCGCAGCGCTTCGTCGGGCGTCGACGCCATCTGCACGTCGGAGGTGATCACGGCCACTTCCACCTCGAAGTCGATGCCGTACGATTCCGACGCGCACACGATATCGTCCGTCGCACCGATAAAATCGTCGCTGCCGCCCTGGTACATGAGCGGGTCGGTCCAGAACTCTGGCGGCATCTCGGCGTTGGCGCGCGGCGCACGAGTTCGACGTGATTCACGTAGGACGAGCCGTCGGCCCATTGGGGAACGCGCGCGGCAGCGGCGCCATGCACGACTTCGGATCGAACGCGAACGTATTGCGCGCGTGGCCGAAGTTGAGTGCTTCGTAGACCTCCATGAGTTGCGGCGCGTAGAAGGTCCAGTCGTCCAGCGCGCGCTGCAGTGTGGCGACGATGCCATCGGCAATGGTGGCCGTGCGCAAGTTGTGCGACACGACGATGAGCTGGCCGTCGCGGGTACCGTCCTTCGGTGTGGCGAGTTTCATGGAAGCGGATGGTGGTTGTGGTGACGTTGAAGGGAATCTATTTTACGATGGTGAATCCCTGGCCGACGACCTGGCCGTTCGGCATAGGCCATTTGCACATCTCATGCAGACTCGACCCGATACTCCATCCGACCCGCGCGACGAGGACGACAGTCTCGAATCTAGCGACACCGGCGACATCAGCAATGCCGGCGAAGAAAAAGCGTGCTCGGGCATCCAGTCGATCGAGGTCGGCTTTTGCCTGCTCGACGTATTGACCCGCGAGCCGCGCGCGATGATGCTGCGCGATCTAGCCCAGCGCGCCGGGATGAGCCCGGCCAAGGCGCATCGTTATCTCGGAGCTTCGTGAGGCTTGGACTGGCGTCGCATGATCCGGTATCGGGCCGCTATGAACTCGGCGGCTTCGCATTGCAGATGGGACTCGCGCGGCTCGCCCGCGTCGACGGCGTGAAGTTCGCGCGTATCGCGCTGGCCGAGTTGTGTGACCGGATGGATATCACCGTCGGCATCGCCGTGTAGGGCAATCAGGAGCCGACGGTCGTGCGCTGGATGGAGTCGAGCTATCCGGCCAAGGCATCGCTCAAGCTGGGCGACGTGATGCCGCTGCTGTCTTCCGCCACCGGTTTGCTGTTTGCTGCGTACCTGCCGCGCAGCAAGACCCGGTCGATGCTCGAGCGCGAACTGTCGGCCGCGCGCAAATCGCTGGCGGAGATCGAACCGGCGCTGGCCAGCGTGAGCGAACACGGCGCGGCGCGCGTCGAGGGCATGCTGCTGCCGACCATTCACGCCTTCTGCATGCCGGTGTTCGAATCGACCGGCTAACTCGCGCTCGGACTCATCGCTTTCGGCCACGAAGGCTCGTTCGATACGCGCTGGGGCGGCGCCATCGACACCGCCTTGCGCGCATGCGCGCGAGGGCTGTCGTACGAACTGGGATACACATCGGCCGAGCCTGACGCGATCACGTCATGAGAGGCGAGGAACATCGATTCGTGGTCTTTTGTCTCAAGTGTTCCGCGTGATGACTCCGCGTGTTACGTAACACGCGACTGCACCGATCCCTTGCCGATGTCATTGTTTCTGACTCACCATCTTCGCCCGGCTTCCGGCGAGCCACCCGATTCCGGCCGCGAACGCGCCACCGCGCCGCTGGGGACGCTAGGCGCTCGCCGCTGATCGTCGCCGCCTTGCACTGGAGCGCGGTACGGTGGATCGACCGCGCGCGGATGCCGTCCAACACGCCGCCGGCTGAACCGCCGCCGGTGCAGATCGAATTGCTGACGCCCAAGTCCATCGCGCCGCCGGTTCAAAAGCCGTCTGTGGCACCTGTGCCCGCGCCGGTCAAACCCCGCGCCTAAGCCTGCACCGAAGCCCGCGCCAGCACCCGTTCTGAGCGCGACGCCACCGCCCAAACCCTACGAAGCCACCGTCGCATCGACGGCCCTGGCGGCATCGGCGGCGCAGGCGGCGAGCGCGGTCTCCGCACCCGCCGCATCAGCCACGCAAGCCGCCGCCGTGCCTCCCGCGCCCGTATCCGGCGATAAATTTAGTGTCCCGCCCACCGGCGACCTGCGTTACGACACGCTCGTCAACGGCATGATGAATCAGACCGGCACCATCTACTGGACCAACGACGGCCAGCATTACGAAATGGTCGTCTCGATTCCGCTGCCTTTCGTCGGCCGTTCGTGTACTCGAGCAAGGGCCACATCGACGCGTTCGGCGTGGCGCCGGAGCAGTATTCTGCGCAGCGCGGCCGACACGCCGCCGACATCGCGATCTTCAACCGCGAAACGAAGCAGATCGTCTACACGAAAATGCCGCAATCGCAGCCGCCCGCAGACGGCGCGCAGGACCGTTTCAGCGTCGTCATGCAACTGGCGAGTCTCATGCGCGGCGATCCGGACAAGTACAAGCCCGGCGTCACGCGCCAGTTCAGCGTCGCGGACAACGACAGCAGCGAAATCTGGCTAATCGAAACCGTGGGCGACGAAAACGTCCAGACGCGCAACGGTTTCACCGCAGCGCGCCATTTCACCCGTCTGCCGTGCCGCGACGGCGATAAACGCAAACTCGACATCTGGCTCGCGCCCGCCCTCGGCTGGCTACCTGTGAGAATTCTTCAAACCGAGCCGAACGGAATGCAAATCGAGTTGCTATGGGCCGGCAAATTGCAGCCACCTGGCGTGGCGCAGCAAGCAGGCACACAAGATGCGTATGAAGAATCCGCGCTCGCGTCGCCTGCAGAGCCGCCCTGAAAAGATCAGACGTTCATCTTGGTCGAAAACGGGAGACTGGCAAGATTCACGTGACGTACGTTCGTGCAACAAATGTTCGTGCAACAAATCGGAAACAGCATCGCAAACCGCACTCTTTACGGAGCCGTTATGCAGTTGACGATCAATCGCATCGACACCCGGTATGTCCTTGACAACGAAGGCGGTGGCCCCTGGCTCACCTTCATCCATCAACTCGGCGGCGATCATTCGGTCTGGGACCAGATGGTCGGCTATTTTCGAGAGCGCTTCACCGTACTGCGCTACGACCTGCGAGGACACGGCGACACGACCGTGTCGACCGAACCCTTCACCATCGACGATCTGGCGGACGACCTCGCCGAACTGCTGGACAAGGTCAGCGCGCCGTCTACGCATGTGGTCGGCTTGTCCATTGGCGGGATGGTCGCGCAGACGTTTGCCGCCAGCCACGCCGGGCGCGTCGACTCGCTGACGGTGATCGGCGCACCCGCCTTCATCCCCGAAGATGCGCGCCCGACCTTCGCGCAGCGCGCCGCCAACGCGCGCGAACACGGCACCCCGAGTCTCGCCGATGCGACGATCGAGCGCTGGATGACGCCAGCGTTCCGCAAGGCGCATCCCGAAGTAGTCGAACAGATCGGCGAAACGATTGCGCGTACGCCCGCCGAAGGTTTCGCACGCGCGGCGGAGGCGGTCAGCCGCTTCGACGCACGCAGACAGCTGAGCGGTATCAGGAAGCGCACGCTCGTCATTGCCGGTGAGCACGATATGGGCACGCCGCCTGCTGCTTCCAGGATAGTAGCGGACACGGTTCCCGGCGCGCAATTTCACCTGCTGGATGCCGCGCACCTGACTCCGGTTGAACAGTCGCAGCAGTTCAGCGTGCTTCTGGATGCCTTTTTGCGAAACCAGGTTTGACGTTGTTTGACAAGAAAGCCTCGATGTCATGTCGCACTCGTCGAGGCCACCCCTTGAATTCCAACCCAGCCGCTCCAACTAAGGTCCAGATGTGCGCCTACTCATTCGAAAGAGCCAACGCGACGTTCAGACCCAACTAATTTAACGCTGGACTTCGTTGATTCAGGTGCTGCTAATGTCGCATTCTTTTCGACGTTCGCTCTCATGCCGCCCGAG
>LFLF01000006.1 GCA_001184395.1 Candidatus Paraburkholderia calva
GTGGTCGGGGCTCGTTCTGTCGGGCAATCCGTACGACGGCCACACGCTGGCCGAGGCCTTGGAACAGGCCGCGATCCTGAGGATGTGCAGCCGGAGATTGCCATCGTTGACCGCGACTACAAAGGCGTTGCGGTGCAGGCGTGATGATCTATCACCCGGGCTGCGGCGCGGTATCACACGCGGGTTGCGCGCAATGGTCCGAAGGCGTAGTGCGATCGAGCCTACCATCGGGCACATGAAAGCGGATGGCAAGCTCGACCGGAACTGGCTAAAGGGTGCGCGCGGCGACGCAATTCACGCGGTGCTGTGCCGTGCAGGCCACAATCTGCGCATGATCCTCCGGAAACTGCGGCTTTTTACGTCCTTGTTCTCGTCGCTTTGCTGAGTCGCCTGGTTGGGGAGTTACTTGCGGCATGAGTGCCGGCGGCGCCTTAATAGGATTATTCAGGGCCGACTTATTAATGTGCGACGCAATATAACAATAACAAACCGCCTTTCGCCCAATATTTCAGCTTTGTAAGTAATGGCGTGGCGCAGGCTAATATCTGGAGAAACCTTACTTTTTGTTACATCGCCCGGACGCGCTGCGTCGCGTGCACGGCACAAACGAAAAACCACTCATAGATGGCGGGTGGCTTCGATTTCGACACAGCAGCAATCCGTAGCCAGAACTCAATGCCAACCTTCGTGATGGCCGTGATCGTGCCCGTAGTAGCCGCGGCCATGATGACGATAGTAGTCATCGCGGTCCCAGTAACGGCGGCCGTCCCAGTAACGGTCGCCATGCCAGCCAATCACGATGGCCGATGCCGGAGCGGCATACACGGGTGGAGGCGGCGGCGCATAGACCGGAACCGGCGCGACATACACAGGCGCGGACACCCCGATATTCACGCCCACGGACACGCCCGCCATGGCCGCGCCCGACATCGTGAGACCGCCGATCACGAGTGCGCCAGCTAGCATGGAAGCCTTCGATACCTTGTTCATTTGAAGCCTACCTCGTTGGTTTGTTTGTTCTGTGAGGCGACTATATCGAAGCTCGAGTAACGCATCTATTCCAGTTAGTAATGTCGCATTACCGCTGAAAAAATTACGGCGAATAAGAAAACGAACGGCGGCCATGGCGGCCGCCGTCTCTCATCGTCTGATCGATGCCGCGCTCAACTCGGCAGTTCCTGCCCTTTCGTTTTGGGTGCGAACGGAATCACCGCGAGGCCGATCAGGAACGCCACCGTCAGCGCGATGGGCACGCCGAGCGTCTTCATGTTGAGCACCATCGCGCCGATGCCGAAGTTCACGATCGCGCCGAAGAAGCGCCCGACCGATGTGCAGAACGCGAATGCCGTCGCTCGCACACGGGTTTCGAACTGCTAGGGCAGCCACAGCGAGAACAGCGCGAAGTTGCCGCCGAAGAAGCCGAGCACGACCAGCAACGCGATGAACGGCACCAGCCCGTTCGACAGATAGAACGCCCAGCCGAACGCCAGCGCGATCGACGCCGCCATGCCGACGAAATACACCGCGAGCGTCTTTCTGCGGCCGATGCGCTCGGCCATCGGCCGCAGCGCGAGACAGCTGACGATCGTACCGATGGACAACAGCCCCGTCTCGATCGATGCCATGCGCGCCGCTTCCGCCTTGCCCATGCCCGCTTTCGTCGCGAGCTGACGGCCGACGGCTCATACACCGCACCCGCCCACAAGCCGATGATGGCCACCGTCAGCAGCACCGCCGCGACGATGGTCCGTTTGCGATACTGCGCGTTGAAGATCGCCTTCAGCAAGCTTTCATGTTTGACCTGCGTGGTCGTGGTCGCGTCGGCACGCTTCCACTTGTCGGTTTCCTTCACGCGCATCAGCACCAGAATGGAGATGACGACCGGGAACAGGCCGACCAGGAACATCGCGCGCCAACCGAAGGCCGCGCCAATCGTGTAATTGAGCGCTACCGCCAGAAAGAAGCCCGCGTAGTAGCCGGTTTGCAGATAACCCGCGCCCATCTTGCGCCGGTCCTCGGCGCCACGCCTCGGCGACATAGGTTCCCGCCAGCGCCGATTCCCCGCCGATACCCACGCCCGCGAAGAATCGATAGATGCCGAGTTCCCACACGGTATGCGCGGTCGCGGCGAGGCCGGTGAAGATCGCGAACGTGAAAATCGTCGCGGCGAGTACCTTCGTGCGTCCGAAGCGGTCGGCGAGTGGCCCCCAGATGAACGAAAGACGAAAGCCCCATCCCACCAGACACAGCGCGAACAGGATCGATCCCGCGAGACCGACGTTGGTCGGCGCGTCGCGGCATAGCCGAAACGCGGCAGCAGTTCGGTGAGCGCGGGCGCGAGCACCAGCGCGAATCCATCCCGTCGAGCGTCCAGCCCGCCCACGCGCCCCAGAAGCCTACTATCTGAGTGCGATTGAGCGGCGTCTTCTTCGGGCGTGCGGCGCTGATCTGACTATCTAGCGTGGTGGACATGGCCAAGTCTCTCCTAAAGGATTCGAACGACGCACCTGTTATTCGAATGTCGGTCTCTTGGGGAAAGCACCAGGATGCCGCGTGCGTTTTTATATATAATATTTAAACATCGACTTGCGACAAGTCCGCACTTAAACCTAGCCATGTAGACAGACATTACCCCCACCGGGGCATCGTCACTTGGTGTTTCCTTTCGCGATGCGCAGTTCGAGCCGCGCCAGAGCACGTCGCGCTTCATCGCGGATGCGCTGCCGTCGGTGATCGTCGAAGGCTCGCTGCTGCCGGGTAAGACGCTGGGTCAGGATGCGATCGCGAGTCAGTTTTGGGTCAGCGCCATTCCGGTGTGCGAAGCGTTTCGCCAGCTCGAGAGCGAAGGCTGGGTCACCATCGAGCCCAATCGCGGGGTGGCGGTGAGGCTGCAATCCGCCGATGAAGCACACGAGATCTACGAGATTCGCGCATCGCTCGAAAGTCTGGCGATCGGCATCGGCATCGCGCATCACACGCCCGAGACCCTAGCGAATGCGCAGCGGCTGCTCGAAGCCACGGAAAACGAGCCCGATCCCGCGCTTTACGTCGTGCGCAACGAGAAGTTCCTCCATATGAGTCTGTACGCGCCCGCCGACCGTCCTCGTTTGATGGAACTGATCGGCCAGATGCACCGGCGCGGCGAGCGGTATCTGCGTCTGAAGCTGGGTTTGCCGATTCACAAGGACGCTTCGGATGCCGAACATCGCGCGATTCTCGCCGTGTTCGTCGCACGTGACATCGAACAGGCGCAAACTCTGGTGGAGCATCATCTGCTCGCGACAGGCGAACTGGATTCACCGCTTTCTCGCCGATGCACAGGCGCTCGCCGAAGCAACTCACGCCACGCCGCGCACGCGAAGACGCACGCGAAGAAGAAGCGCCGCGCATCGTCCCGCACGACTCCCCGACAGGCCAAGCAATGAACGACGTTTCCGCTGCAACCCGTTCCTGGAAAACCCGTGCGCAGGAGAAATCGCACCGTCTGAAGCTGATCGAGCCGTGGATGGACGGCCCGGTGCTCGACGCCGACCGCATCGTCGATGTGCTGAGCGCGCTGATCGTCACGTGCGATCGCGTGGCGCTCGAAGGCAACAATCAGAAGCAGGCGGACTTTCTGTCGCGCGCGTCTGTCGCGCGCGTTCGCGAAGCTCGACGCCGATCGCGTGCACGACATCCATCTGCTCATCTCCAGCATCAGCCGGCCGGAGCTTCTCGCGTTGTTCGAACAGGGCATCGCGCGCAAGGTGGACTTCGCGTTCGCCGGACCGCAGAGCCTGCGCGTCGCGCAACTGCTCAAAGACGGCATGCTGGAAATGGCGCGATCTGAATTGTACGCGCGCATGTTCATCGACCTGACGCCGCAGGTCGCGCTCGTCTGCGCGGTACAGGCGGACCGGCACGGCAACCTCTACATCAGCGCGAATACCGAAGACACGCCGACCATCGTCGAGGCCACCGCGTTTCGACGGCATCGTGGTGGCGCAGGTCAACGAGATCATCGACGAACTGCCGCGTGTCGATATTCCCGCCTCGTGGGTCGATGTCATCGTGCAAGCGGACCGGCCGTTCGCGGTGGAGCCGCTCTTTACACGCGATCCGCGTCATATTGGCGAGTTACAGATTCTGATGGCGATGGCGACCATCCGCGGCATCTACGACCGTTACGGCATCACGTCGCTCAATCACGGCATCGGCTTCGATACGGCCGCCATCGAACTGATGCTGCCGACCTACGGCGAATCGCTCGGGCTGAAGGGCAAGTTCTGCACACACTGGGCGCTCAATCCGCATCCGACGCTGATCCGGCCATCGAATCCAGCTGGGTCGAAGCGTGCATTGCTTCGGCAGCGAAGTCGGCATGGAGAACTACATCGCGGCGCGGGCGGATGTCCTCTTTACCGGCCGCGACGGCAGCCTGCGCTCGAACTGCATGTTCTGTCAGCTCGCGGGGCAATACGGCGTCGATCTTTTCATCGGCTTGACCTTGCAGATGGACGCGGACGCCAACTCTTTCACCGTCACGCTCGGCCGGCTGGCGGGCTTCGGCGGCGCGCCGAACATGGGCCACGATCCGCGCGGATGGCGTCATTCGAGCGAGGTGTGGCTGAAGCCGCTCAAGAACGATGGCCCGAATCCCGAGATTGTGCGCGGCCACAAGCTGGTCGTGTAGACGGTCGAGACGTACAAGCAAGGCGGCAAGCTGACCATCGTCGATGTGTTCGACGCCATTGCCGTCGGCAAGAAGAGCGACATGCCGATCGCGCCCGTGATGATCTACGGCGACGACGTCACGCATGTCGTGACCCAAGAAGGCATCGCGTATCTGCATGCAGCGGAAGGGGTCGACGAGCGGCGCGCGGCATTGGCGGCGGTCGCGGGCGTGACGCCCATCGGCATGCGCGCCGATCCCGCGAAGACGGCCGAATTGCGACGCCGCGGCATCGTCGCGTATCCGGAAGATCTGGGTGTGCGGCGCGGCGAAGCAAAGCGTTCGCTGCTCGCGGCGCGCAGCATAGACGATCTGGTGGCGTGGTCGGGCGGCTTGTATGCCCCGCCCGCGCGCTTCAGAAGCTTCAGAAGCTGGTGAGCGCGATGCGCCCCGCCCTTTCCCTCGCGTATCGCGATGTCGAGTCCGCATCGGCGTCGGCCATCGCCACCTGCGCGGTCGACGCGCTGATCG
Organism: Candidatus Paraburkholderia calva; assembly: GCA_001184395.1. Lineage (GTDB taxonomy): Bacteria > Pseudomonadota > Gammaproteobacteria > Burkholderiales > Burkholderiaceae > Caballeronia > Caballeronia calva. The sequence goes on from LFLF01000006.1 coordinate 5,183, forward strand.
CCGAGGCGATGCTCACGCCCAAGCCCGCGCTGGTGGACCGGCGCGACAGCGGCGCGCATCGCGATCTCGATCTGGACACGATGCTGCGCTCCGCCTACGCGCTCGCGCCGACCTTTCTCGCGATCGCGCGCGCCGCCTCGGGTGCGCCGCCGTCGCAGGCACTGCGCGAACGGCTCGCGCGTATCGGCCGCGACGGCGAAGCCTCGATGATGCGCGCCACCGGCGGCAGCAACGCGCATCGCAGCGCGATCTGGATCGTCGGCCGGTTGTGCGCGAGCGCGGCGAGCGCGCGGCATGACGATCGTTACGCACCGTCATCGGCGCAGGCGAGCCACGGCACGAAAGCGAGCGAGCGCTATCGCGTGCCGGGTGCGCGCGGCGAAGCGCGCGACGGCTTTCCGTATACGTTGCGCATCGGCTTGCCCGCGCTCGACGATGCGCGTGCGGCCTGAACGAAGATGCCGTACGGCTCGACATGCTGGTCGCGATCATCGCGTCGCTGGACGATACGTGCCTGTTGCATCGCGGCGGTCTGCACACGTTGCGAACCTCGCAGGACGGGGCGCGCCGGGTCATCGCACACGGCGGCGGCGCGGCCGATTTGCTCGCCGCCCCGCTTTTTCTCGACAGCCTCAGGCGCTTGCCCTGAGAGCATCGAATCGATCAAGGACCGCATATGGAAAACCTGCGATACGAATATCTTCCCAAGCGGACCGTCACGCGCCGTGCGCATGTCGGCGTGGTCGGCTCGGGCGATCTCGAAGTGCTGCTCACGCCGTCACCCGACGCGCACGCGAAAGTGATCATCCGCACCAGCCTCGATGGCTACGAGCACGTATGGAAGAGCGTGCTCGACCCAACGCTACGACGGCGCGGTGAAACTCGAACTGAACGACTTCGGCGCGACACCCGGCGTCGTGATGCTGCGCCTGTCCGAAGCTGTCGAAGTCAGCGAAGGAGAATCCACATCAACGCGCACGACACCTTTCTCGCGCGGCACAGTTTCATTGAACTGACGGCGCGCGAACGTGCGCAGGCGCTGCTGGACGCCGACATGTTCCGCGAACTGATCGGCCTGTTCGACCGGCTCGAATCGCCGTGGCTGCCAATGCAGAACATCGTCTGCCAGTCCGACGACGGCGCGGTGATCGCGTGCGGCACGCTCGATGGCAAGCCCGCCGTGATCGGGGCCATCGAACCGGCGTTTCAGGGCGCAGCATCGGCGAAGTGTCGGGTGCGAAGATCGCCGCCGCGCTCGAAATGGCGCTGGGCGAATTCGAAGCGGGCCGCGCGATCCGTCCTGTCGTGCTCGTGCTGTTCGAAACCGGCGGCGGGCGCCTGCAGGAAGCCAATCTCGGGCTGGCGTTGATCGCGGAGATTCAGGCGGCCATCGCTGCACTCAGGCGTCATGTGCCGGTGGTCGACGTGATAGGGGCGGCATGGTCGGCTGCTTCGGCGGCATGTCGCTCGCGGCGGCGCTGTGCACCGAACTCGTGATGACGCGTCAGGCGCGCCTCGGCATGAACGGGCCGGAAGTGACGAGCAGGAAGCGGGCATCGAGGAACTGGACGCGGGCGATCGGCGGCGAGGAACGCGTTGCGGTCGGTCTCGCCAATGCGCTGAGCGCCTCCTCCAGCGACCCTCAAACCGGCCCGGGCCGCGCCAGCGACGGCGAACACGCGCGCTTCATCGCCGTCGTGCACGATGCACACAACCGCTTTCCACGGGCCACCGACAATGTCGTCGGACTCGAACAGGGCTGGCTGCTCGCGCGTGCGGTGCGCGAGGTGATCGATGCCGATCACGATGCGCCGAAGAAGCGCCCCATCGTCGCCGTCGTCGATGTGAAGAGCCAGGCGTACGGGCGGCGCGAGGAACTGCTCGGCATCCATCTGGCCTACGCCGCCGTCGATGCCTACGCGAGCGCGCGGCTCGCGGGGCATCCGGTGATCGCGCTGATCGTCGGGCCGGCGATGTCGGGCGCGTATCTGGCGCACGGTTATCCGCACGGTTATTAGGCGAACCGCATCGTTGCGCTGGATGCGCCCGGCACCGCCGTCCAGGCGATGGGCAAGAAAGCGGCAGCGCGTGTCACGCGGCGCAGCGTCGAGAGTCTCGACGTCCTCGGCAACTCCGTGCTGCCTATGTCGTACAAGATGAGCGCCTACGCGAAGCTCGGGCTGCTGCACGAACTGATCGACGGCGTGGATGCGGACGCGCCCTCTCCCGTCGATATCGAATGCGTGCGGGCATCGCTTGCCGCCGCCGATGCGAAGCGCACGCGCGCGGCGTCGATCGAAGTGCGCAGGCGCCGCATACGCGAGCAATGGAACGCGTGACGATGCCGCGCTGGCTCGCGCGCCGTTCGTGGTGGCGCGCCGCGCATGGAGCGTCCATTGCCGTCGGTATCCGCGGGGCGACGCGTGGCGAACGCTTCGGGGCGTGGATCGACCCCGTTCATATCGACGCCGTGTTCACACCCGAAGCACTGTGCGCGCGCGAGCCGGATACGGCGCGCGCAGACCTGCCGGCCTTCGCGCTGCTGCGCGCAGTGGCGCCGATCCTGTCCACGTCGCGCCTCGTCTGGGGACCGGCCGGCAGCGCAGGCTTCGAACTCGCGAGCGGCGTCGCGACGATCACGCTGGACAGCGATCTCGATCTGATCGTGCGCACGCCCGAACCGTTGCCGCCCGCCGACGCCGCCGCGCTCTTCGACAAACTTTCACTAGCCGCGCACTAGCCGCGCGGAGGACCGGCACGCGCATCGACGTGCAGATCGAAACGCTCGAGGCCGCGTTTTCGCTCGCCGAATTCGCCCGCGCGAATCTGCGCGTGCTGCTGCGTCACGCGGACGGACCGCGCATCGCGGCCGATCCGTGAAGGACATCATGATCGCGTATCTGTTTCCCGGTCAAGGCACGCAGACGCCGGGCTTTCTGCATCGGCTGGGCGGCGGCAAGCCGCACCCGGCAATCACGCGTACCCTGGCGGAGGCGTCCGATGTACTCGGCGTCGATATCCTCCAGCTAGATTCCGCCGCCGCGCTGGCGTCCACGGTCGCGGTGCAGATCGCGCTGGTCGTGGCGGGCGTCACGGCGGCGCGCGCACTCGGGGACGAGAAGGCATCGAGCCGGAGGCCGTCCCGGGCCTGTCGGTCGGCGCATATGGCGCGGCGGTCGTGAGCGGCGTGATAGGCTTCGCGGATGCGCTCGCGCTCGTGCGCCTGCGCGCGAAGCTGATGGAAGATGCGTATCCGCGCAGCTTCGGCATGCTCGCGATTCTCGGCCTGAACGAGCGCGAAGTCGCGGAGGTCATCGCGGCGAGCGGCGCGGATGCGTGAATCGGCAATCTGAACGCGCCACGTCAGATGGTCGTGTCGGGCAGCGACGATGCCCTGCGCCGGGTGCGCGATATCGCGCTCGGACGCGGCGCGCGCAAGGCCGAGCGGCTCGACGTCAGCGTGCCCTCGCATTGCGTCCTGCTCGAAGACGCCGCCGCGCAATTGACGGACGCGGCATCCCGCGTGCATTTCGATACGCCGCGCATCCCTTACGTGGGCAATCGCAGCGCGCGCGTGCTGCGTCGGGCCAATGTGGTGCGCGACGATCTCGCCACCAACCTGCGACATCCGGTGCGCTGGCACGATTCGACCGTCGCGCTGAGCGAACTGGGCGCAACCGTGTTCGTCGAGATGCCGCCCGGCCAGACCCTCTCGCAACTCGCCGCTGACGCATTGCCCGAAGTGTCCTCCTTTCCCGTGGATGCCTCGCCCATCGATGCGATTACAGCACGCGTGCGCAATGCGCGCCGCCACGCGGACGATTGATTCGCGTCCCGCGCGCCGCTGATTCAACGTTTCGCTAGCGTTTTGTCATCTGCTGTAAGCAAAATCGGGATTTTCGGCTGGCTTACAGGTCGACTCGCATTGAGCATGGCGGTCCGTCCGCGATATTCGCGAGACGACAACGACGCTTCAAAGGCGAAACACCATGATCATCTTGCGCATCACGCTGGCCTCCTGCAGCAGCATGGACCCGACCCAACTCATGCAGTCCGGGCAACTCGCGACTCAGGCGCTGGCCCTGAACGACGGCGACGTCCGCACGCTCTCCGACAAGTCCTGTGCGGAACTGGACAAGGAGAACCAGATCACGCCGGCATCGAGCCCGTACACGGTGCGGCTCAACAAAATCTCGAAGCAACTCGGCGACAACATCAACGGCGTGCCGGTCAACTACAAGGTCGGTCAACTACAAGGTGTATCTCACGAAGGACGTCAACGCGTGGGCGATGGCCAACGGCTGTGTGCTCGTCTACAGCGGCCTCATGGACCTGATGAACGACGACGAAGTGCACGGCGTCGTGGGTCACGAGATGGGCCACGTCGCGCTGGGTCACACCAAGCGGGCGATGCAGGTCGCGTATGCGACATCAGTGGCGCGCTCGGTGGCATCCGCGACGGGCGGCATGGTCGCGAATCTGTCGGCGTCGCAGTTGGGCGACCTGTCCGAGAAGTTCATCAACGCGCAGTTCTCGCAATCACAGGAAACGACGGCGGATGACTACTCGTTCGATATGCAGAAGAAGAAGGGCTACGGTCCGAAGGGGCTGGTCACCGCGTTCCAGAAGCTCGCGACGATCGATGGCGGGCAGTCGGGCATGCTGGATTCGCATCCGTCGTCGCTTTCGCGGACGAAACATATCGAGCAGCGGATCGCGTCGGGGCAGTGAGCAGGTGATGGATGCGGCGGCGTGGTTGCCGCATCGGTATCTTTACAGGTCCCTTGCTTGTTTGCGAGCATTGATGAGAACGGGCGTGGAACGGCCCGTTTGTACTGCTTGTCTAGCTGAGACGGTGGTTGCCACAATACTCGCCGCGCGAGGCGTCACGGAAACGCAGGGCTTTGGCTATTGCGATTACCTGCTCAATAATCGGGCACGTTATCAGGCGCGCAAAGATTCATGGATCTCATCGCGATTGCGCCCGGAAGGTTCTCCTTCGGGATCAGGAAAAATGCTTTCCAGTCGGGTTCATTTACATACACAACATCGCCTTTGCAGCGCATGTGCGCCTGTTTGTTGCGCCTGTCGCACGACGCACCGTCAATCACGCATCATTGCCATTGCGGTATGAGGTATGACACTGACGATATTTGCCGCGCCCTCCTCGGCCCGGGTGTACGTCTGCACGTCTCGCGTCGCGATTGCCATGTACATAAAATCGAAGTCGGCAACCACGGGTCGTGCCGCCTGCGCCTGTAGATATCGCGCGTGCAGCTCATGCACATATTGCCCACCGGCCGCGAAGATCGACACTATCGCCATGGCAGCCGACACCGTAAGCGTTCGAACCGCTGTCAAGCGTTTGCCACGCGTGAACACAAAGCCAATTGACAGGAACGCGAGCGTACAGCCGACTACCGACAGGAAGGCGACACCGAACGAGTGATTCTCGCAGTCGTAACCGCAGCGTGGCACGAACGTAAGAAGAAGCGCTGTGGCAACAACCCCGTTGCAAAGCCCGATACCCCGAACAGTGCCAGCGACACAAGCCGTTTCATTGGATCTCCCAAAAACGAATCTGCTTTGACAGGCCCAAATCTGAATACCACCAGGTTGACGCTACGCCTATGCGGAAGCATAGGAAAGAAGAAAGCCGCCCGTCAGAGCGCGGCCATTCCATAAATCAATATGCCCTTCGCTTGCACTATCGGCGCTCTCGCCATCGCGAGTCCAGTAGTGCGAGAAATGGATAATTCCCGTGCGACCTTTGACCTTTGCTTGCCAATCGGGACTAGTTACGTCTTCGGTTTTTGGTAATCCTGCGAAGGGTTGCAGTTCAAGCCACTGGCTCATTTCATCAGCCCTTGTTGCTGTAAGTTTGCCGTCAAGGATTATGCGACCCATGGTTGACTGGCCCGAAGAAGGCCGCACCAGCTTGGAAGAAAACGACTTCATTCCAATGCCGACACGATGAAGGGTAACGCTCATGCGAATGGCGCATTGATTCTCGTATGCCGGGTTGTCGTATGGGTTGCCGGATAGTTCGCCCAAAGCTCCGCGAACGTTACGGCTTTTAGCGGCACTTCCTTGATTGACCCCGGCGTATGGTTTGTTTTTACAACGGTTTTATTATTCGGCATTATCCCATCCTTCATGGCTCAGCGCTTCTTCACCCCAATGAATCGCGTAGGTATCTGCGCCATCGGTATAGATGCGAAGCAGGAGACGCGTACTATCGGTACGGCCACGTACGACTTTCCCGTCCGCGGTTTCAATCAGGTATGGATAGCCGTAGAGAACGGCGCTAGACGCAGTGGCGCGCACTTGCTCGTCAAACCGTGCGATCAGCCGCCACGTCGTGCGAGCAGGCTAACGGAGCGCCGCCGTACGCCGTCGTGCGAGAACCGACTACCCCGAGGCTCTCGGCCAAATCGTCGTACCACGCTTCTCCCGCAAGCCTGGCGGCGATACGTGGATGTTCAGGATAGCCGGATATAACGAGGTCCCGGTCCAAAGCGATTTCGCTTATGCCCAGCGTCATGCGGCGCGGGCCACCCTCCTTGGTGATGTAGCCAGTCGTCTTGCAGACCGGACAATAGGCTTCTCCATTGATAAGCGCAGCCGACGGATAAGCGCAGCCGACGCCCCGCTTCGCCCAACGTGAACATCATCCCGTTGTAGGAGCAGATTTCGCCATCGTTGTCGAGTTTGTCGCCGACAACCGCCAATCGGCACATCATAAGCGGCCTCGGCTATCTATTTCGCAATGCTTGATTTTTGGCATATATCTCCGGCTCCTGAAAATGGCACCACTTGATTTAGTGGGTAGCTGCCAGCATAAGAGCGCATCAGAGAAGCGCAACGGGACGCAAATTCGCGAAGTCCGGCGCGTGGTTGCGCTGGAACGGGCATGGCGGCCTGGCGCGATAAGAACCCGTAGCGGCTGCGCATTGCATGCGTGCTATCACATACACGCCCGATGGTAACGGCGCGCTGCCCTTGTTCGTCGATGGGTGAACTTTGGCAGGAGACCGCGACGGTTGCCGGTTTGCTTCAATCGCCCGGTCTGCCAGCCTGGCAGTGTCCTGCTCCCGGTTTCATACAGGAGCGTTCAATGGGCCTAACTCAGTCAAACAGAAGAATGTCAGCGCTGAGAACAACCGAGCCAGGCAAGTCGGCGCTCGCCAATGGGCAAATCGACGGGCCAATCGATGAGCCCCAAAAGCAAAAGTCCCGTAAGTCTTTGAACTTACGGGACTTCCTTCCTACTATTGGCGGAGACGGAGGGATTCGAACCCTCGATCCAGTTTTTAGCCAGATGCTCCCTTAGCAGGGGAGTGCCTTCGACCTCTCGGCCACGTCTCCCAAACTTTTCGCCGCACCGGGAATGCAGTGCAACGGGCTCGAGATAATAGCGTGTTAGCAGGCATCGGTCAAATTCGCATGACGATTTTTTGCCAGTCTTTTGCCTAGCGTGCGAACCCCGACTCGCCACGCTTTGACGGCCCGCGAGCCGTCACACGCATGTCACAGTCACACGCATGTCACATCGACGCAGCGCAATCCAGCTCGAACGCCTTGTGCAGCGCGCGCACCGCGAGTTCCGTGTACTTCTCGTCGATCAGCACGGAAATCTTGATTTCGGAGGTCGAGATCATCTGGATGTTGATGCCCTCTTCCGACAGCGTGCGGAACATCGTGCTCGCGATACCGACGTGCGAACGCATCCCCACGCCGACCACCGAAACCTTCGACACCTTCGGATCGCCCAGCACGGTTTCGGCCTGCACGTGACCCTTCACCGTGTTGTTGAGGATCTCGAGCGCGCGATGGTAGTCGCCGCGGCCGACCGTGAACGTAAAGTCGGTCTTGCCGTTCACGCTCTGGTTCTGAATGATCATGTCGATGTCGATGTTCGCATCGGCGACCGGACCGAGAATCTGATACGCGACGCCCGGCTTGTCGGGCACGCCCATCACCGCGATGCGCGCTTCGTCGCGCTGGAACGCGATGCCAGAAATCACTGCTTTTTCCATGTTCTCGTCTTCTTCAAAAGTAACCAGGGTGCCGGAGTACATCTCGGTTTCCAGCGGCATCAGCGGGTCGGTCAGGCTGGAGAGCACACGCGTCTTCACCTTATACTTGCCGGCGAATTCCACCGAGCGGATCTGCAGCACTTTCGAGCCGAGGCTCGCCATTTCCAGCATTTCCTCGAAGGTCACACGGTCCAGCCGGCGCGCTTCTTCGACCACGCGCGGATCGGTCGTGTACACGCCGTCCACGTCGGTATAGATGAAGCATTCGTCCGCTTTCAACGCCGCCGCGATGGCAACCGCCGAGGTGTCCGAGCCGCCGCGGCCGAGCGTGGCGATATGACCTTCCGAATCGACGCCCTGAAAGCCCGTGATGACCACGACCTTGCCTTCGTCGAGATCTTTCAGCACGCGCGAGCCGTCGATCTCGCTTATGCGCGCCTTGGTGAAGGCGCTGTCCGTCTTGATCGGCACTTGCCAGCCGGCGTAGCTCACGGCTTCGAAGCCTTCCGCATGCAGCGCGATGGCGAGCAGCCCGACGCTCACCTGTTCGCCGGTGGAGGCAATCATGTCGAGTTCGCGCGGATCCGGGTCCGCCTTGATGTCTTTCGCGAGACACAGGAGGCGGTTGGTTTCGCCGGACATCGCCGAGGGCACGACGACCAGCTTGTGCCCTGCCCGATGCCATTTGGCGACGCGCTTGGCGACGTTCTTGATGCGCTCGACCGAGCCCACTGAGGTGCCACCGTATTTGTGTACGATAAGTGCCATTGTCGTTCTTGAACTGGAGGGAAAACCGCGCAACGCGCGTAAAAGCGGTGAGCTTGTGCACTAGCTGCGCCGTGCCCAGTTGCTTCGGTAGGAGTGGTGAAGCCCACAACGGAACGCAAAGTCGCCGCACGCCAGGGTTGCGTACGAAAGCGGTTGCGTACGAAAGCGTGTTTGCGGGCCAAATTCGCGTCTTTTGAACGGAGATGCCGCGCAAAACCGCTTGCGCGAAAGCTGGTTAGAGTACGCGATCGGGGCTGAAATTACAAGATGAAGCCGGTATGACGGACATTTTATCGACCCATGTCCGCGCTGCTGATCCCGCTCTCCACTCACATCAGGCCAACAGCAGATCCGGCCGCCAGACGATCTTGCGCAGCGGCCCGTGCGCCGTGCGCGGCGCGGCTTCCCGGTTCACACCGATCAGCGGCACGAACAACAGCGCCTCACCCGCGAACAGCAAGGGCACATCGCGCTTCCACGCGGGCACGCCGCGCTCCTGAAAGAGGTTCTTCAACGTGCGGCTCGGCGCTTCGGCGATCACGCGCATGCGCTTGCCGCCCAGCCGCGCGCGCGCGACGAGCGGCGCCGCGCGCAGCACGCCCTCGCCCACCACGTCGTGCGACGGCACATCGGCCACTTCGAACACGAACGAGCCGCGCCATTGCGGCAACCGCCAGACTTCCTCTCCCTGCCAGAGCAGTTCACCCGGCGCCCTCCGCGTGGCCGCCGCGCCGTCGTGATCGGGAGTGTCGGCGCTATCGCCCGGATCCCAGAACAGCACGTTGCGATACACCCGCAACGCATACCCCGCGTGATCGACGCGCAAGCCGTGGCCGTCGTGCGTCGCGGCGGAATCGCGCAACTGGCGCAGCATGTCCGCGATTCGCGCGGTCGAGGCTGCCTGCAAGCCGCGCGCGCGAATCCAGAAACGCAGCAGATTAGTCGCGCGTTCGTCGTCGTGCGCAAGCAGCGCGTCGAGCCGCAACGCGCCGTCTTCGTCGTCGCTGTGTGCGGCGTCGAGATCGATGCGCGCGAGATCGTCTAGCAGCTTTTGCGCCGATGCCGCGTGCGAGGCCGTGCGCGCCAGTGCATCGCGAAAGCCGGGAAAATGCACCGCGAGAACAGGCAGCACGTCATGACGCAACGCGTTGCGCGAGTAGCGCGTATCCGCATTCGATTCGTCGTCGATCCAGCTCAAATCGCGTTCGTACGCGTACTGCTCCAGTTGCGCGCACAGCAAGCGCAGGAGCGGACGCAAACGCGGCGCGTCGCCGTCCTCGCGATGCGACGCCATCGCCGCGAGGCCGGCCACACCCGCGCCGCGCAGCAGTTGCAACAGCACCGTTTCGGCCTGATCGTCCACGTGATGCGCGATCAACAGCGCCCCCGCGCCGTGCTCCTCGCACAGTTCGTCGAGCGTGCGATACCGTGCATCGCGGGCAGCGGCTTCGAGACTTTCCCCGCCCGCGCGCACGACATCGACATGCCGCTCGGCGAAGCGCACATCGAGCGACGCGGCGAACGAATCGCAATGCGCGGCCCATGCGCTCGCATTCGGGCTCAGGCCATGATGAATATGGAAAGCGACCACGCGATCCGCGCCGAAGCAGCGCACGGCGGCATCGAGCAGCACGGTCGAGTCGAGTCCGCCGCTCAGGGCGACGGCCAGCAACGCATCGGGAGAAAGTTCGGCATCCGAAACCGACGCGCGCAGCGCCTCGAAGACGAGGCGGCCGGCGGGAGTTTCGTTGTCCGATGTCACGAGAAGTCGTTATGGAGAGAAAACACGAAGAAGGCGCAGAGCGCTTACGCGCCCGGTATCGATTCCTTGTACTTGCCGTACGCCATCAGCTTTTCGAAACGGCGTTCGCGCAGATCCTTCGAACTCATGCTCTGGAACTGACGCAGCGAATCCGCAAGCGAGCGGCGCAGCAGTGCGGTCATGCCCTTCGGATCGCGATGCGCACCGCCGAGCGGTTCGTTCACGATCTTGTCGATGAGACCGAGCGCCTTCAGGCGATGCGCGGTGAGACCGAGCGCTTCCGCCGCTTCCGGCGCCTTCGCCGCGCTCTTCCACAGGATCGACGCGCAGCCTTCCGGCGAGATGACCGAGTAGGTGGAGAATTGCAGCATCATAACCGTATCGGCGACGGCAATGGCGAGCGCGCCGCCCGAACCACCCTCGCCGATGATGGTCGTGATGATCGGCGTCTTGAGTTCCGCCATCACATACAGATTGCGGCCAATGGCTTCCGACTGGCCGCGCTCTTCCGCGCCGATGCCCGGATACGCGCCCGGCGTATCGACGAACGTGAAAATCGGCATAGAAAATTTCTCGGCCAGACGCATGAGGCGCTCGGCCTTGCGATAGCCTTCGGGGCGCGGCATGCCGAAATTGCGCAGCGCGCGCTCCTTGGTGTCATGGCCTTTCTGATGACCGATCACCATGCACGGCTGGCCGTTGAAGCGCGCAAAGCCGCCGACAATCGCGAGGTCGTCCGCGAAAGAGCGGTCGCCGTGCAATTCGTGGAAATCGGTGAAAAGTTCGTTGACGTAGTCGAGCGTGTAAGGACGCTGCGGATGACGCGCGATTTGCGACACCTGCAAGGGCGACAGGTTCTGGTACAGATCCTTCGTCAGCTGCTGGCTCTTTTTCGATAGCCGCTCGATTTCTTCCGAAATATCGACGGCCGAGTCGTCCTGAACGAAGCGGAGTTCTTCGATCTTCGCTTCGAGTTCAGCGATCGGCTGCTCGAAATCCAGAAACGTGGTCTTCATGTGTTCGAGTCCTGAAACATCGGGCAGGGCGTATTCTAACCGCGCCCGCCCCTGATAACTGCGCGCGGAAGCTATTGATTATAAATCAACGATAGTTCTTGATCGGCCGCGCGGCATTCAACGGTCGGATCAATCGCCTCGATACCGTCCCTCAATGATCGGCGGGAATCGGATTCAGGCTGCGCCACATATACCACGTGGCGACCGTGCGCCACGGCTCCCAGTTAGCCGCCACTTCGCGCGCTTCGCTGCGCGTTACTGGCTCGCCGCTGAAGTAATTGACGCTGATGGCCTGAATCAGTCCGAAGTCGTCAAGCGGCAGCACGTTCGGGCGCGACAGATTGAAGATCAGGAAAATCTCCGCCGTCCAGCGGCCGATGCCGCGAATCTGCGTCAATTCGGCGATCACGGCTTCGTCGTCCATCGAGACCCAGGTGTCGACGTGCAGCGCGCCGGATTCGAAATGCTGCGCGAGATCGAGAATGTATTCGGCCTTGCGCTTGGACAGCCCGCATGCCTGCAGCTTTTCGTGACCGAGCCGGATGAAGTGCGACGGATGCACTTCCGGACAGGCGCCCTTCACGCGTTCCCAGATGGCCTGCGCGGCCTTGGTCGAAATCTGCTGGCCGGCAACAGAACGCGCGAGCGTCGAAAACGGATCGCCGAGGTTCACGAGATGGATCTCGCCGAACTTTGGAATCAGTTTCTTCATTATGCGGTCGCGCTTCATGAGATCGGCACAGGCCCGGTCCCAGTAATCGGGACGCTTGATCTCGGGCACGAGGCCGCCGATCTGCACGGGCACCTTGCCGTCGGCCGTGACCACGCGCGACTTGCGTACGATCTCGCCCAGCTGCGACGAATCGGCGACAAGCGATTGCGGCGATTGCGCGCCCGCGCCTTCGGACGAGATGGCGCGGCCGTTGGCCTTCAGCGGCGCGGCACCCGCCTCGACACTACCGGTTTTCCCCGCGCGCGCGTAAGCGCTGCCGCGTGTGGCGACGCCGCGCTTGACCGTTGCATTGCTGGACGCTGCTACTACGCGCTTGTGCACGGTCTTGCGTCCTGTCGTCGTTGCACCATCGATCTTCTGCGTCGTTGTTTTCGATACCGCGCCGCGTGCCCGCTTCGTTGCGGACGGCGCGGCGCTACCTGACGCGGGTCGCCTGACCGGCGTCTTCCTGGCCGTTGCCATCGTGCCTCCTGCCTGGTGAGTCGATCAGAGTGTTCGAAGACCCGCGTTCATACACGGCGCCATTCGGTCGACCCACCCGGTTTGTCTTCAAGCGCAATCCCAGCTTCGAGCAATGCGTCGCGAATCCGGTCTGCTTCGGCGTAGTTCTTCGCCTGCTTAGCGGCGATGCGTTCGGCGATCTTCGTTTCGATCTCGTGCGGTGTCATGCTCTGTTCCGCACTCGTGCCGCCCACCTGTTGCAGAAACACGCGCGATTCGCGTTCGAGCAAACCGAGCACGTTGGCGAGGCCCTTGAGCTGGCGCGCGAGTGCGGCGTCACGTGTGCGGTTCACTTCGCTCGCGAGATCGAACAGCACGGACACGGCCACGGGCGTGTTGAAGTCGTCGTTCATCGCAAACTGGAAACGCTGCGCGTTCGGCTCGTTCCAGTCAAGTTGCTGATTGTTCGGCTCGACATCTTTCAACGCTGTATATAGACGCGTGAGTGCGTTCCTCGCATCGTCGATATGCACGTCGCTGTAATTCAGCGGCGACCGATAGTGTGCCCGTGCAATAAAGAAACGCACCACCTCGGCATCAAATTTTTCGAGAATCTCGCGGATCGTGAAGAAGTTGCCGAGCGACTTCGACATCTTCTCGTTGTCGATCTGCACGTAACCGTTGTGCATCCAGTAGTTCACGAATGGCTTGCCGGTCGCGCCTTCGCTCTGCGCGATCTCGTTCTCGTGATGCGGAAACTGCAGGTCCTGTCCGCCACCGTGGATATCGAACTGTTCGCCGAGCAAGGTGCAGCCCATTGCCGAACATTCGATATGCCAGCCCGGACGCCCGCGCCCCCACTTCGAGTCCCAGCCCGAGTCGGCCGGTTCGTCCTCTTTCGCTTGCTTCCACAGCACGAAGTCGAGCGGATCTTCCTTTACGTCCTCGGCGGCCACGCATTCGCCCGCGCGCAGGTCCTCGAGCGACTTGCCCGACAGCTTGCCGTAGTCGGCGAACTTGCGCACTGCATAGTTCACGTCGCCGTCCTTGGCCTGATAGGCGTAGCCGTTGGCGTGCAATGCGTCGATCATGCCGAGCATCTGCGGGATATAGTCGGTCGCACACGGCTCGAGGTCCGGACGCGCGACGCCAAGCGCGGCGGCATCTTCGTGCATCGCGTCGATGAAACGCTGCGTGAGCGTTTTGATCGACTCGTTGTTCTCGACCGCGCGACGGATAATCTTGTCCTCGATATCCGTGATGTTTTGCACGTACGTGACCTTGTAGCCCGACGCGCGCAGCCAGCGATGCACGATGTCGAACACCACCATGACCCGCGCATGACCGATGTGACAGTAATCGTACACCGTCATTCCGCAGACATACATACGCACTTCGCCTGCGCGAAGCGGCGTGAAGATTTGCTTGTTACGGGCAAGCTTGTTGTAGATGCGCAGCGAGGTCATAGAAAACACAGTGCGTGGTCCGGGAACTGCCGTGTGCGGGGCCGCGGGCAGCGTATCAATGCTGGACGAGCGGAAGGTGACACACTCAGGTGACACTCACACGCGCCTGCGGACACGACAGTCTGCGATCCATACGAAACATACGGAGACAGCCACGAGTGGCAAAAGACAGCCTGAAGTCGGCTCGATGCGTACTCGCGGAACAGGCACTCGACGCGAGCAGGCACGTGCGCGGAACGTGCGGACCTTTTGTTAGAATGGCTCGGAGTATAACACTCGGACCAGTGCCGATGAAATCCTCGAGCGGCCGTGCGGCGGGTATCTTCAGCCGTTCGCAAGCCTTCGTGGGACTTACGTCGGGGCGGGTCCGGGCATCGCGCGGCGCCTGTGAAACCACGCCGGATTTCACGCTCCGTTCCGTTCTCTTCGCCGCATCATTCATCGATTCCATTCCAAGTGATTCACAAGATTGACGACGAGGCGCGCATGCGTCTGCAACTCTCTTGCCGGCCCGCGACCGCTTCGGCTATCGAGGTGGCGACCACCGCGCGCGGCATGCTCACATCGGCGCTCATGGTGACCGCGCTCGGCATCGCCGCGTGCTTCATGCCGTCGGGCGCGGCGCGCGCGCAGGTCGCCAGGTCCACGACCGACGGCACGCCGCAGGTCGATGCGACGATCGCCAACAAGGACTGGGCCGCCGCGCTGCGTCAACTCGATGCGCACCTCGCGAGCAATCCACGCGACGTGCAGGCGAAGTTTAAGCGCGCCACCGTGCTCGCGTGCCTCGGCCGCGACGACGACGCCATCCAAGGCTTCACCGAACTCACGCAGGCGTATCCCGAACTGCCCGAGCCGTACAACAACCTCGCCGCGCTGTATGCGAAAAAAGGCCGCTACGAAGACGCGCGCAACGCGCTCGAAACAGCCGTGAAGGCGAACCCGAGCTACGCGCTCGCCTATGACAATCTGAGTGATCTCTATCTGCGGCTCGCGGCCGAATCGTACAAGCGCGCGCAATCGCTCGGCTCGACCAGCCCGGTCTCCCGTCAGCGCATCGGCGACATCCAGAAGATCATTTCGCCGCCGCCGGTCAATCGCAAGATGGCGGGCGCCGCATCGGGCACGAACGGGACGGCGGTGCCGAGCGGGGCATCGGACACATCGGACAAATGGGCGCCGACGAAGAGCACCATGCCCTCGCCCGATACGTTTTCGCCCTTTGGCGGCCCGAGCAACTCGCTCACCACGCCGTACACCGCGCCGAACAACTAGCTTTCGTCTCGGCGACTGAGCCGACGCTTTGACACAAAAGCGCACCGGCAAGCGGTTAAGCTGTACCGGAGCAACGCGGCCGCACGCTTTCGTGTGCACCGCGCGCCCAGGTGTCTGACCCGAAGCATTCATCACTCGAGGACCGTTCCTTCATGAAATTCCTGATGTTGGGGCTGTCGAGCGCCGCCCTGATCGCGACCGCGGCCGCCTTCGCCCAGCCGCAACCGGTGCCGGCCCGCATCCGACCGTCCTCTTCAAGACCTCGCAGGGCGACATCAAAGTCGAGCTGTACCCCGAGAAAGCGCCAAAGACCGTGGCAAACTTTCTGGCCTATGTGAAGTCGGGTCAGTAGTCGGGCACGATCTTCCATCGCGTGATCCCCGGCTTCATGATTCAGGGCGGCGGCTACAGCACGAGCTTCGCCGAGAAGCCGACGCGCGCGCCGATTCCGCTAGAGAGCCAGAACGGCCTGAAGAACGTCACCGGTACGCTCGCGATGGCGCGTACCAGCGACCCGAATTCGGCCACTACCCAGTTCTTCATCAATACGGTCGATAATACAGGTCTCGACTATCCGAATCCGGACGGTAACGACTACGCGGTGCTCGGCAAGGTCGTCGTGGGTATGGATATTGTGAAGAAAATCGAAGCGAGCCCGACCATCACGCGCGGTCCGATGCAGGACGTGCCGCAAAAGCCAACCGTCATCGAGTCGGCCAGCGTGGTTACGCTAATCATCGAACCACCGGGCGCGTGCGTGGCACGAGCGCTGCCCATCAACACACGGAGAACCTCATCATGGTCGAACTGCATACGAACCACGGCGTCATCAAGCTCGAACTCGACGCCGAGAAAGCACCCAAGACCGTCGCGAATTTTCTCGAGTACGTGAAGAAGGGTCACTACGACAACACGGTTTTCCATCGCGTGATCAACGGCTTCATGATCCAGGGCGGCGGCTTCGAGCCGGGCATGAAGCAAAAGCCGACCGACAAGCCGATCGAAAACGAAGCCAACAACGGCCTCAAGAATGAAACCGGCAGCATCGCGATGGCGCGCACCGGCGATCCGCATTCGGCCAGCGCCCAGTTCTTCATCAACGTGTCGGACAACGATTTCCTGAACCACTCGTCGCCAACGCCGCAGGGCTGGGGCTACGCCGTGTTCGGCCGCGTGGTCGAAGGCATGGACGTGGTCGAGAAGATCAGGGGTGTGAAGACCGGTTCCAAGGGCACGCATCAGGATGTGCCGGTGGACAACGTCGTGATCGAAAAGGCCGTGGTGGCCTGATCGTCATCGCATGATCGAACCGCAGTCTGCTGCGCAGTCTTCCGGTCATGAGACAGCGGGCGCCGCGAATCACACGCGCCCGCTGTTTTTCATTTCCGACCTGCATTTGAGCGAAGCGATCCCGCGCACGGTCGCGGCGTTCGAGCATTTCATCGAGGTCACAGCGAACGAGGCGGACTCCGTTTTCATTCTCGGTGACCTGTTCGAATTCTGGATCGGCGACGACATCCTCGATGCCTCCGTCGCCGACGAACGCGCCGCCTTCGCGCGGCGCATGGCGCAGCGCATGCATACGCTGTCCGAGCGCGGTATAGGTTTGTATGTGATGCACGGCAATCGCGACTTCCTGCTCGGCAAACGCTTCATGAAAGCGGCCGGCGCGATGTTCCTGCCCGACCCGTACGTGATGACGGCGTTCGGCACGCGCATCGTGCTCGCGCACGGCGATGCGCTTTGCACGGCCGATCCCGGCTATCAACGCTTCAGGCACTTCGCGCGCAATCGCGTCGCGCAGCGGTTGTTTCTCGCCCTGCCGTTGCGAACGCGGCTGAATATCGGACAGCGCATGCGCTCGAATAGCGAAGGTGCGCGCGTGCAAGGCATGTCGGCGAAATACGATGTGACGCGCGAAGCCGTGGCGGCGCTCTTCGCCGAAAGCCGCACGTATACGATGCTGCACGGCCATACCCACCGGCCGGCAATGCATCGCGAGAGCGACGGCACGCGCTGGGTGTTGCCCGACTGGGAACTCGATATCGACGCGCCGCACGGCGGCTATCTGCGTCTCGACGAAGCCGACATTCGCGCCTTGCCGCTCTAGCGTTCCGCCGCCGCGGCGGCCTCTTCCGTCCTGCCGTCCATCGAGGCGCACAGCCGTTTGAGATCCACGAGCGCCGCGACGATATCGTCGATCCGCTGCGTCTGCGTGGACGCGTGATCGATCAACCCGTGAATCGCGAGCGACACCGGATCGTCCGCATTCGGCGTGATGCCGTAGGCGCAGAAGCCATCGTCGCGCCTGGTGTCCTTCGCCCGGGCGACCGCCGGCATGACGATGCGCGCCGGATTGCCGACCGCTGTGCCGCCGGCGGGCACCGGCTTCACCACCACCGCGTTCGAGCCGATCTTCGCGTGGGCGCCGACCGTGAAGCTGCCGAGCACCTTCGCGCCCGCGCCGACGATCACGCCGCGCTCGAGCGTCGGATGCCGCTTCGCGCCGCGCGTGAGCGACGTGCCGCCGAGCGTCACGCCCTGATAGATGGTGCAGTCGTCGCTGATCTCCGCCGTCTCGCCGATCACCACACCCATACCGTGATCGATGAACACGCGCCGTCCGAGCGTCGCGCCCGGATGGATCTCGATGCCGGTCAGAAAGCGCGCGAACTGCGAGATGCACCGCGCGATCCAGCGCCGTTGCCGTTTCCAGCACGCGTGCGCGAGACGATGCATGACGATCGCATGCAGGCCGGGATAACACGTGACCACTTCCCTGACGCTGCGGGCGGCGGGATCGCGCGCGCGGATGGCGGCGATGTCTTCGCGAAGGCGGTCGAACATGGCGGAATCTCGGGTCGGGGGATCGGAAGCTCGGCTTATGCACGCACCGTGCAAAGCTTATGCGGCTAGAGCCGTTTTTCGCCGATTGTAGGGTGCGCGTACCCGACATCACCCGATGCCCACGCTGGCAATGCGGAGAAAGTGCGCTCAGTCTTTCTTCGAGCGCGCCAGAGCGGTGCGCGCGAACATGTGCCGCACGCGCGACATCAGCTTTTTCGGATTGCCGGGGTCGAGAAAGTCGAGCGCGACGAGCACGTCCTGCAAGTGCGCGTACATGCCCTCGATTTCATCACTCGATGCATGCTGAACCGACGATTCGACCAGCGTGAGTTCGGACGCGGGACCCTGAAACGCCATCCGCAATTCGTAGGCGAGCACCTGCACAACCTGCGCGAGATTGAGCGAACGATTGAGCGGAAACTGTAGGCGGGATTGGCCGGAATATGCGCAAGCGCGCTGCATCGCTCGACATCGGCGTTTGAAAGACCAGTGCGCTCGTTGCCGAACACCAGCGCGATATCGCCGTGCCGCACGAGTTCGTGTGCGCGTTCGGCGGCATCTGCGGCGGACCGTACTCGCGCATGCGCGCGGTGAACGCAACCGACCAGCGCCCGCCGACGAGCGCGTCGGCGGGCGTATCGACGACATGGGCCGACGCCAGCACATCGTCGGCGCCGGACGCCATCGCGACCGCTTCCGGCTCATTCTTGACGTCGGCCACGCGCGGCGCAACGAGTACGAGCCGCGCGAAACCCATCGTCTTGAGCGCGCTGCTGCGCCGACGTTGCCGGGATGACTCGGCTCGACGAGGATGAAACAGGTAGAAAAAACCGCCCGCCGGCACGGCAACGGGTTCGTTGATGTCGATGGAATCCACGGCGCGAAGAAATATGCTGAAGGAGATGGAAAAGAATCAACTCGCCATGTTAACGCGGCGCGCCCGCTTTGGCGACGTGCCATAAACCGCGTTCGCAGGCGATTTGCAGATAAAATGGCGCCTTCGTGCGTGCGCCGTGAGGGCTTCAACCAGCCACTGTGCTCAGCGCGCCTCGCTCTTATAGAATTCGTCTTTCGTCGATTCAATCGTTGTCGCCAACTTCTCCGTCCGTGCGTTCGTGCTTGCGAAACGCGCCCGCTGGTCAAAGGAATTCGCTCATGCATCCGATGCTCAATATCGCTGTCAAGGCCGCGCGCCGCGCCGGACAGATCATCAACCGCGCGTCGCTGGATCTGGACCGCATCCAGGTCAGCAAGAAGCAGCACAACGACTTCGTGACGGAAGTCGACAAGGCGTCCGAAGCCGCCATCATCGAAACGCTGCAAGCTGCCTACTCCGATCACTCCATTCTCGCCGAAGAATCCGGCGAAACGGATCGCGAGTCTGAATATCAGTGGATCATCGATCCGCTCGACGGCACGATGAACTTCATCCACGGATTTCAGTATTACTGCGTGTCGATCGCGCTCGCGCATCGCGGCATCATGCAGCAGGCGGTCGTCTATGACCCGACGCGCAACGATCTCTTCACCGCCTCACGGGGACGCGGTGCGTACCTGAACGAACGCCGCATCCGTGTCGGCAAGCTCGACCGCCTTTCCGACACGCTGATCGGCACCGGCTTTCCCTTCCGCAATGGGCAAGGCCTCAACGGCTACATGCGCCTGTTCAGCGAAATGACGCTGTCGTGCGCGGGCCTGCGCCGTCCGGGCGCGGCCGCGCTCGATCTCGCAAATGTGGCGGCCGGCCGGCTCGACGGCTTCTTCGAGCAGGGCATCTATCCGTGGGACGTGGCGGCGGGCAGCCTGATCGTCACCGAGGCGGGCGGTCTCGTCGGCAACTACACAGGCGAATCGGACTTCCTGTTCCAGAACGAGATCGTCGCCGCCAATCCGAAAGTCTACGCGCAACTAGTCAAGATTCTCGATCCGCATTCGCGCACGCGTCTGACGGGCGAATAACGCGCCGTCGCGTGGGACGCGTCCGCTCGCGTCCCACGTTCTCTTCCTGCACCGATCGCAGGGCTCCGATACAGTGCAATCTTTTGCTTCCGATCTCCGGAAGCCGTCTGCGCTCATTCGCGCTTTCTTCGCCGCGCCAGTCTCCATGAAGAAAGGCTTCTACACGATCATTGCCGCGCAGTTCGTTTCGTCGCTGGCAGACAACGCGCTTTTGATCGCCGCGATCGCGATGCTCGCTGTCGTCCATTCCGCGCCCTGAGTGACACCGCTGTTGCAGATCTTCTTCACGGTCGCCTATGTCAGGCTCGCGCCGTTCGTCGGCGCATTCGCCGATGCGCTGCGAAAGCGCTACGTGATGTTCGTCTCCAATGCGCTCAAGGCCGCCGGCTGCGTGATGACGATCGCGTACGGCGTCGTCTGGCTCGGCGCGGTGGGTTATTCGCCCACGAAATACGGCATCCTCACCGAACTGCTGCCGCCGCAGAAACTGATCGCGGCAAACGCGTGACTCGAATCCGCGACGGGCAGCTCGACCATCATCGGTACCGTGATCGGCGGCACGCTGGTGAGCCAGGTCGTCGGACGCTGGGTGCAGCAGGTGCACGTGCCGTTCGTGAGCACGGCTGCCCACGCGGCTATGTTCACGGTGATGCTGATCTACGCGGCGGCGGCCTTCATCAACGTGTTCATCCCCGATACCAGCCCGCGTTATCCGAACCGGCTGAAGGAGCCGACCAAGCTCATCGGCGACTTCTCCGAATGCTTCGTCGTGTTGTGGAAGGACAAGCTCGCGCAGATAGCGCCGTGGATCACGACGCTCCTGTGGGGCGCGGCCGTTACGCTGCAACTGCTCGTACTCAAATGGGCCGACGCCAATTTCGGGCTGTCGCTGTCGAAGGCCGCGGTGCTGCAGGGAATCACCGGCGTGGGCATCGCGCTGGGCGCGGCGGCGGCTTCCGCGTGGATCGCGCTGCGCCAGTCGCTCAAGGTGCTACCGGTGGGCGTGCTGATCGGCGCGGTGTCGGTGGCAATGGCGTTCTACAACAAGGACCTGTTCCCCGAGGGCGCGGGCGTGCATATCGGGCCGTTGTTCGCGTCCGCGTACATCCTGATGGCCTATCCGCTGATGATCGCGCTCGGCGGCTTGTCAGGCTTTTTCATCGTGCCGATGAACGCGATCCTCCAGCATCGCGGCGCTACGCTGCTGTCGGCAGGACATTCCATCGTGGTGCAGAATTTCAATCAGAATCTCGCCGTGCTCGCGATGCTCGGCGCCTACGCGTTCCTGCTCAGGGCGCCGATACAATGGATCATCGTCGTGTTCGGCCTGTTCGTCTGACTGATGATAGCGCTCGCCATGCGCCGTCATACCCCAAACGAACGAGAGGTCGATTTGGTATCGATGGTGGAGGAATGATCCTTGCTTAACGGTATATGCTCGGTACATCGGCTCGCGCGGCGCCGGCGCAGGCAGGGAGGCGTCGGCACAACACGCGCGGCACGATGAGCGTCTGACACAGTGCGGCCTCGCTCGATCGCTGCGCCTCGCACCAGTCCCGGACGCATACCATTTTTCGGCACGTCAATAAAGGAGCAAGGAAATGGGATTGTTGACACGTTCGACGCTCGACAGCAAAATCAATGGTGCAGCCAACGTCGGCCAGCGCGCGGTGCGTAGTGCAAGCGACGCGGTCGATTCGGCCAGCAATCAACTGCCCTCACTGCTCGACGATCTCGAGTCCTCTATTCAGAGCGGCAAGAACTACGACACCGACAAGCTGCGTCGCGAATTGCAGTCGAAGCTCAAGTCGGCCCGTTCGCAGATGAACGGCGCCAACAGCCTCATCGCGGACCGGCTGAACGACGCGGCGGGTTACGCGGATGACTTCGTGCACGACAAGCCGTGGCACACGCTCGGCGCGGTGGCAGGACTGACGTTGCTGGTCGGTTTTCTGGCGGGACGGACGTGATTTCGGGTGGATCCCGTTCGGCTCGACGTGAGCGATGCGCCGCCTGGTCGCATATCTCCGCGCCGATAAAATCCGCTTTGCGCGCTGACGGTTCGCGGCGGCAGGTCATGGAGCCACCCTCGGGTGGCTCTTGTGCTTTGCGTGGCGTGAAGCCACGGACGGCGCGGCGTTGCCTGTGCTACCGGCCTATGCCATCCGGCCGACTCGTTCGCTCGCGCACAACAGGTTAAACTCTTGCCCTATCAGCTGATTTGCGGCTAGCGCAATGGCGCGTTGGTCCTTTCGCTCTCAAGCACGCAAGATGGGCAATCACACCGCAACTCCAGACACTTCCCGCGACCCGGCACCGGCCGCGCTCCCGGCAGACTTCGCGAACCATACGCCGATGATGCAGCAGTATCTCCGCTTGAAATCGGAGCATCCTGGCACGCTGCTGTTCTACCGAATGGGCGACTTTTACGAGCTTTTCTTCGACGACGCCGAAAAGGCCGCACGTCTGCTCGATCTCACGCTCACGCAACGCGGCGTATCCGGTGGCAATCCGATCAGAATGGCCGGCGTGCCGCATCATGCGTGCGAGCAATATCTGGCCAAGCTGGTGAAACTGGGCGAGTCAGTCGCGATCTGCGAACAGATCGGCGATCCGGCCACCTCGAAAGGGCCGGTCGAGCGCAAGGTCGTGCGCGTGGTCACGCCCGGCACGCTCACCGACGCCGCGCTGCTCTCCGACAAGAGCGACGTCTATCTGATGGCGCTGTGCCCCACGCATAACCGGCGCGGTCTCGTGACCAGCGTCGGCCTCGCGTGGCTGAACCTGGCGAGCGGCGCGCTGCGTCTCGCCGAAGTCACGCCCGGTCAGGTCGGCGCAGCGCTCGAACGCATCCGTCCGGCCGAAACCCTGATCGCCGACTCGATCACCGACATGCAGGCGTCATTCGGCGTGGCGAGTCTCGGCGCGACCACGCGTGTACCGGCGTGGCATTTCGATGTGGGTTCGGGCACGCAGCGGCTGCGCGAACAACTGGATGTCGCGAACCTCGACGGCTTCGGTGCGCAGACGCTCACCTGCGCCTGCGGCGCGGCGGGCGCCCTGCTGCTCTATGCTGCGGCAACGCAGGGTCAGCAATTGCGTCATGTGCGCAGCCTCAAGGTGGAATATGAATCCGAATACATCGGGCTCGATCCGTCCACCCGCCGCAATCTCGAACTCACCGAAACCCTGCGCGGCACCAAATCGCCAACGCTTTTCTCGCTTCTGGACACCTGCCGCACGACCATGGGCAGCCGCCTGCTGCAACACTGGCTGCATCATCCGCCGCGCGATGCGTCAATCGCGCAGGCGCATCATCGGGCCATCGGCGCCTTGCTCGACGCACCGGCGACGAGCGGCCTCGACGCGTTGCGCACCGCCTTGCGCAAGATCTCGGACATCGAGCGCATCACGGGGCGACTTGCGCTTCTGTCCGCGCGCCCGCGCGATCTCTCGAGCCTGCGCGATACCTTCGCGTCCCTGTCCGAGCTGCGCGAGTGTGTCGCGGCGGTGCCGGCGCAGGTCGAGGAGCTCGAACGCATCGTGGCATCGCTCGAACCGCCGCCCGAGTGCCTCGAACTGCTGACGAGCGCCGTCATGGCGGAGCCGGCGGCGCTGATCCGCGACGGCGGCGTGATTGCGCGCGGCTACGACGCCGATCTCGACGAGTTGCGCGATATTTCGGAGAACTGCGATCAGTTCCTGATCGATCTCGAAGCGCGCGAACGCACGCGCACAGGCATCGCGAATTTGCGCATCGAGTACAACAAGGTGCACGGCTTTTATATCGAAGTGACGCGCGGCCAGACCGACAAGGTGCCCGACGACTATCGACGCCGGCAGACGCTGAAGAACGCCGAGCGCTACATCACGCCGGAACTGAAGGCATTCGAAGACAAAGCGCTGTCCGCGCAGGAGCGCGCGCTGGCGCGCGAGCGTGCGCTTTACGATGCACTGCTGCAGAGCCTGCTGCCCTACATCGCGGATTGCCAGCGCGTGGCCGGCGCGCTCGCCGAACTCGATCTGCTCGCCGCCTTCGCTGAACGCGCCCGCGCGCTCGACTGGGTCGCACCGGAATTCACGGCGGACGCGGGTATCGATATCGAACAAGGGCGCCATCCGGTCGTCGAGGCGCAGGTCGAGCAATTCATCGCCAACGACTGTTGCATGAGCCAGGAGCGCAAGCTGCTACTCATCACCGGCCCGAACATGGGCGGTAAATCAACCTTCATGCGTCAGACCGCGCTGATCGCGCTGATGGCCCACGTGGGCAGCTACGTGCCCGCCCGGCGCGCGCGTTTCGGCGCGCTCGATCGCATCTTCACGCGCATCGGCGCCGCCGACGATCTCGCGGGCGGCCGTTCGACCTTCATGGTTGAAATGACCGAGGCGGCCGCCATTCTCAACGATTCGAGCACATCGAGCCTCGTGTTGATGGACGAAATCGGCCGCGGCACCTCGACCTTCGACGGCCTCGCGCTCGCGTGGGCCATCGCGCGGCATCTGCTCACGCATAATGCGTGCTACACGATGTTCGCCACGCATTACTTCGAGCTCACGCAACTGCCCTCCGAGTTTCCGCAGGCGGCCAATGTGCATTTGTCCGCGGTCGAGCACGATCACGGCATCGTGTTCCTGCATGCTGTCAACGAAGGCCTCGCGAATCAGAGTTACGGCCTGCAAGTGGCTCAACTCGCAGGCGTGCCGAACGCGGTGATCCGCGCGGCGCGCAAGCATCTGCATCATCTCGAACAGATGTCGGCGAGCCAGCACGCCGCGCAGTTCGATCTGTTCGCGAGCCAGCCGTACACACCCTACGACGACGCGCCGGAAGAAGCCGGGCCGCCCGCCGACGTACCCGACCATCCGGTGCTCGACAAGCTGCGCGCGATGGACCCGAACGATCTGCGTCCGCGCGATGCGCTCGATCTGCTCTACGAACTGCATGAACTGGCGAAATCCGCGCCGGATGCATCGCGTTGAGCCGCTCGCGCGCCGACACGCGGCGGCGCGCTTCGCCGCCGCGGCCTTCGCGCTCTGGTGCGGCGCCTTCGCCGATGCGCGCGACGCGCACGCCGAGGGCGCATCGCCGCTGAGTTTCGCGGTCGTCGCCAACGCGCTCTCGCGTCCCGCCGACGAAGCGCCGGTGCGTCAGATGCTCGATGCGATCGGGCGCGACCGTGACGTCTCGTTCATCGTCTACGACGGCAACGTGAAGGATGGCGCGGAAGCCTGCCGCGACGGCATTTTCGAGGCGCGTCACGACGTCCTCGACAGCGCGCGCACGCCGCTCATCCTGCTGCTCGGTCAGCACGACTGGGCGGATTGCGGCGCGCCGCTGGCAGGCGGTTACGATCCCGTCGAACGGCTCGACTTCGTGCGGCAACTGTTCTATCCGGATGCCAATTCGCTCGGCCAAACCCCGCTCACGCTCGCGCGCGAAAGCGACGTCGCGCGCTTTCGAACATTTCGGGAAATCGTGCGCTGGCAGGATCAGGGCGTCGCGTTCATCGGGCTGAATGTGCCGAACCCGAACAATCACCATCTGACGGCGGGCGGCCGCAACGGCGAATTCGAGGACCGCGCGGTGGCCACGAGCTTCTGGGTGGAGCACGCGGCGGAAACGGCGCGCCGCACCGACATGCGCGCGCTCGTCATCATTCTGCAGGGCGATCCGGACTTCGCGCGTTACGAGCGAGGCGAGCGTTTCCCGTGGCTGCGTTTCTCGCGATCGAGTCAGCCGCGCGACGGTTTTATCGAGCTGAAATGCAGTCTCGTGAAGGCGGCCGAAGCGTTTCGCGGACCGGTCATCGTCATTCACGGCACGGACACGCCGGAGCCCAACGGCTTTCACATCGATCAACCCTTGCATAACGACAAGGGGTTGACGGTAACCAATCTGACACGCGTGGCCGTCGCGCTCAAGAGGCCGCAATCGCAATGGCTCGAAGTCCAAAGCGATGCACGCTGGCGTCCGCCCTTCCGCTTGCGGGTACGCGACACGCGCGACGTCCGCCGCCGCGACAACGCGGAACCGCCATCGCAGATCGAGTCGCCGAGTTCACAGCCGACCCTGCCCTCCTCCGGGCCGACCGCGCTTCCGGGCACCGATCAGCCGGAGTATCTGCCGCAGCCGCCGATGTTGCTGCAGCCCGCGTCCGAACTTCCGCCGATCTACATGCCGCCGGCTTCGCAAAACCCGCTAAGCCCGCAGCCCCAACTGTCGCTGCCGCCGATCTATCCTGTGCCTGCGTCGGGCGTTCAGAACGGCGCACCGCCCGCCCCCGCCGACGGCGCTAACGGCAATACGCAATAAAAAAGCGCAGCCTAAGCTGCACTCGTCGCATTCTGGAAAAGCAAGCGCTTTCAGTGCAAGGTCGGACCCGCGTTGTTGCTGCGCGGCTCGTCGTCTTCGTCCTCGTCGTCTTCTGCGATGGAAAGACCGCCCGCGCCATGTGCATGCTGATGCTCGATTTCATCTTCCGTCGCGTCGCGCACTTCCTGCACCGACAACGAAAAACGCAGCGCCAGGCCCGCGAGCGGATGATTGCCGTCGAGTACGACTTTATCTTTGGCGACATCCGTCACGGTGTAAATGAGTGTGTCGAGTTCGTCGTCGCTGTCTTCGGGCGTGCCTTCGAACTGCATGCCGACTTCGAGCGGCTCGGGAAATTGGTTGCGCTCCTCGATCTTCACGAGTGCGGGATCGTATTCGCCGAAGGCATCCTGCGGCTCGAGCTGGATGAGCGTCTCGTAACCCGCCTCCTTACCATCGAGCGCTTCCTCGATCTTGGGGAACGTGCCATCATAGCCGCCGTGCAGATAGACCATCGGCTCGTCGCTTTCCTCGATCAGATTGCCTTGTGCATCCGATAACTTGTACGCGACCGAAACGACAGTGTCTTTCGCAATTTTCATGGATCCTCCAAGATACAAGCTTCGATTATACGATGCCAAACGGCCACTCCACGCAACTCCAGTCTCTCCTCCACGGCGTCCAGTCTGCCCGCAAACCCCGGCGCACCACTTCCCGACGAAGTCACACCTTTGTTGGGCAATCGTCCACCGCGACAGTTCATCCGGCGTTACTGGCAGAAAAAGCCCCTGCTAATCCGCCAGGCGATTCCCGGCATCGCCGCGCCGCTCGCGCGCGACGAACTGTTCGAACTCGCCGATCTCGACGATGTGGAAGCCCGTCTTATCACACGCACTTCCGGAACACATGGAATCTGGAACACGGCCCATTCGCGCCCGACGAATTGCCCTCGGTCAAGAAGCGCGAATGGACCCCTACTCGTGCAAGGCGTGAATCTGCACGACGACCGCGCGCATGCTGTGATGAACCGGTTTCGCTTTATTCCGATGCGCGTCTCGATGATCTCATTATCTCCTAAGCAACCGATGGCGGCGGTGTCGGTCCGTACTTCAACTCTTACGATGTGTTTCTGTTGTAGGTACACGGCAAGCGTCGCTGGCGCATCGGCATGCAGCGCGATCTCTCGCTAAAACCCGGCCTGCCGTTGAAAGTTTTACAGCACTTCGAGCCGCAGGAGGAATGGGTGCTGGAGCCGGGCGACATGCTTTATCTGCCGCCGCATGTCGCGCATGACGGCATTGCGGAAGGCGAATGCATGACGTGCTCGATCAGCTTTCGCGCGCCGCCCGCGCATGAGCTCAGCGCGCAGTTCCTTTATCACCTCGCGAAGCGCGCGGGCGATGCCGCAAGACCTAAAGCGGCCGCGCGCTATCGCGATCCGGAACAGCCGCCGGTCGATAAACCCGCAGCCCTGCCCGTGCTTCTGACCAATCGGATTGGCGCGATTTTTGCATGCATCGACTAGATCAAAGGACATTGCGACATTTTTAGGCAGCTATCTCAGTGAGCCTAAATCGAATGTGGTATTCGCTCTGCCTGAGCGTGCGTTGAATCAGCAAAAGTTTGTTGAACGCGCGAAAAAGACGGGCTTGAAGCTGGATAGAAAGACGATCTTGCTTAATGACGCGAAGTCGTATTTCTTGAATGGTAAGGCAGCGAAGCTCATTGCGAACGAGAAAAATGGCTTCCCGAATTTGCCGATACGAGGCGCTTTGAGGCGAAACGCTTTGTAACACTTACAGACGATTCGGCAATGACATCTCTGTTGCACGAGTGGTATCGTGCGGGCTGGATTCAGATGGGCCTTTCAGCCTAAAATGCGAGTTTGTAAAACGCTGTTGAGCATTACAGAATCGGACGGTTTTGCTATTCCGCAATATGAAATTTTGTATGAGAAAGACAACGTATCAGCCCCCGATTTATCGACGGTTGTTACGAAAGTGCCTATAATTTCCGGCCAAGCCATAGGTTGTCTCACACCCAAAAAAGATTGTGTGCTCCAACGCGACTCAGGTCGGTGTTGGAGCACACATTACCGGTATGTTGCGCTGTTGCTTACCTTTAACCATAAAAGGACGTGATCATGAAGAAATCCCTCCTCGTAGCATCCCTGTTGGCTGCTGTTGCTCTGGCTGCATGCAACAAGTCTAGCGATTCGGCTGCTCCGAGCGCTGCTAGCGATTCGTCGGCTGCTTCGGCTCCTGCCGCTGCTGCTTCGGGCGCGGACGCTGCTGCTCGGGCTTCGGGCGCAAGCCAGTAAGTCTCAGGCATATGCCTCGGGCCGCATGAGCGGCCCACAAAGAAAAAAACCGGCTCTTGGGCCGGTTTTTCGTTTCAGCTCGTCAATCGCATGGACAGGCTCGTGGACAGGATGTTTGGTAGTTCGATACGTTCCACGCGTGCTCGATCACGCAAGGTCAAAGCGCGAGCCAGTCGAAGCCTTCGTCCTGCGTGGCGACGACGTCGAGCGCGGCCGCATTCACCACGCCCGCAAGCACGGCCTGCGCGAGATGCGTCAGATTGTTCTGCTGACTTAGATGCGCCGCCACGAGGTAACGCAGCTTCGAGCGATCCAGCGAAGCGAGAATCGCGGCTACCGCGTCATTATTAAGGTGTCCGTGCGTCCCACCGATGCGCGCTTTCAGCGACGGCGGATAGCGACTCGCGGCGAGCATCTCGACCGTAATTGGATTCGAGCACGAGCGCGTCGCAGCCGCTCAGCACGTTGACGATATGCGGCGTTGCGACGCCCACGTCGGTCAGCACATCGAGGCGGCATGCGCTGTCCGAGAAAACACGTATTGCAGTGGTTCGTGTACGTCATGAGGCACGGTGTATAGGGCAGCACGCAGACATCGCCAATGGCAACGTTTTCATCGCCCCACAACACGTGCAGTTCGATGCCGCATCGTCGGCGCCGACGGCGCTCGCCGTGCCCCAGCTCATATACAGCGGAATGGAAAACTTGCGCGCGGGCGTCAGCGCGCTACCGATGTGATCCGTATGCTCATGCATATGACGATGGCATCCAGTTCGTCGGCGCCGCACCCGAGCCGCTCCAGACGACGCTGCGCTTCCTTGCCGGAAAAACCGCAGTCGAGAAGTACGCGCGTCGTGGTCGTGCCACTCGCCGCCTTGACGAGCAATCCGTTACCTTCACTCCCGCTCCCGAAGCTGGCGAATCTCACGATGCGTCAGTTCAACTGCGCATGCAACAGCGACACGATGCGCTGCGCGTCGGATGAACTATCCGGCTGACCATTCGAATCGACCACACCGACCTGCGTCACCGCGTCGGCCTTCGGCTTCACGTTGACGAGGAACTGGCGCGTGGACTTTTGCGTGTTGCTCGAGAAGAACTTGCCAAAGAAACCGTCCTTCTTCAACTCCGCCATGGAGTCTGAATAATGCACGTAGTAAATGCCCTTCTCGCGGTCGCGATTGTCGACCGTGAAGTTGGTGCGATCGAGCGCGAGTCCCACACGCAACCACGCGCGATCGAACGGCTCGGCGAGATCGAGCGTCGATGCGCCACCGTTCTGCTCCACCACCACCTTCGCGCCCGCCGGCCGCGGATTGTCGGCGAGCTGCTTGGCCTGCGCTTCGGTGAGGCCGAACTTCTGCATGATCTTCTGCAGGATCGCGGCTTCGAGCACCGGATTGCGCGGACGCGTTTCCCAGCGCGACGAGGTCTTGTCCTGACCCGTCAGCACTTCTTCCATCGCGCTGTGCGTGACGTTGAGATCCGTCGAGCCGTCGGCCGTGCGATCGACTTGCGTGCGGAACATGTCACGCGTACCCGACGAATACGCGAAGTCGAACAGCTTGCCCACGCTGTTGCGGAACCAGTCGTTTGGAATGTTGGCGCGGTTTTCCGCCCAGTCCGTCGACATAATGCCGGTCTGCGGCGAGTCGGTCTTCAGCGTGAAGCCGTTCTCGGTCCAGAACTCCTTCAACTGCGGCCACACCTGATCGGGCGTGCGTCCGTCGATGACGAGCCAGCGGCAGTCGCCGTCGCTCTCCACGTGCATGCCGAACGGATCCTGCGTGTTCGGTACGCCGAGGGTGAGATTGCCGGTGGGCGTCGGTGTCTGCGCGGCCGTGCCGCCGAGCGTGTTGACGACGGGCGGTGCGGCGTAGCGCTGGCTGATATCGGCCGTGCTGAGATCGAGCGGCACGTTCAGATTCGGCGCCGTTGCCGCGGTCTTGTAGTTGACGCGGTCCGATGCGAGCCAGTCGTTGAGCGTATCGCAACCCGAAAGCGCGACGAGCGCACCGACGCCGAGCGACAGCACGCTCAGGCGTGCGGCTTGAGTAAGAAGAGCGGAACGTTTCATGAGGTCCTTCTTTGCTGCGGATAACGCATTGCGTCGCATCGATCTAGCTTCGCGCGAAGTCGATGCCGATGTGTGGCAGATGATTAGCGAAGCGGTGCACGACGATTGCTGGCGACGTGAGCATCGAAGCCGATACGCCGCCACATTCGACCGTACTCAGGCAAGCAGGCCGCCGTCGCGCAGCGCGTCGCACACGACGTCGTGATACTTCGCGTCGAGCGGCGTGAGCGGAAGGCGGATGCCGCCTTCCATGCGGCCGAGCGCCTGCAGCGCCCATTTTGCCGGAATCGGATTGGCTTCGCAGAACAACTGCTTGTGCAAAGACAGCAGTTGCATGTGGATGCGGCGCGCGGTAACGACATCGCCTTCGAGCGCGGCGCGGCACAACTGGCTAATCTCCTTCGGCGCGACGTTGGCCGTCACCGAGATGTTGCCGTGGCCGCCGAGCAGCATCAATGCGATGGCGGTGGGATCGTCGCCGCTGTAAATGGCGAAATGCGCCGGCGCGTGTTTGATCAGGTGCGCGGCACGGTCGATGTTGCCCGTCGCTTCCTTCACACCGATGATGCCTGGCACATCCGCGAAACGCAGGATGGTTTCGTTGCTCATGTCGGCAACGGTGCGGCCCGGCACGTTGTAGAGGATCACGGGCAGGTCGACGGCTTCGGCAATCGCCTTGAAGTGACGATACATGCCCTCTTGAGTCGGCTTGTTGTAATACGGAACCACTTGCAGCGTGGCGTCCGCGCCGACCTTCTTCGCTTGATTGGAGAGCTCGATGGCTTCCGCCGTCGAATTGCCGCCTGCGCCCGCGATGATCGGGATACGGCGCGCCGTATACTCGACGGCCGTCTGAATCATCAGCACGTGCTCTTCGACCGACAGCGTGGCCGATTCGCCGCTCGTGCCGCCGACGACGATGCCGTTCGACCCTTGCTCGATGTGCCAGTCCACGAGTTTTCGAAACGCCGGCAGATCGAGACTACCGTCCTCGTGCATCGGTGTGACGATGGCAGGAATGCTGCCGCGGATCTGGATGCCGCCGTTAGTTCTGTTTGTCATGAAACTCTATGAATTTAATCGTGAAAAGCGATATTATCCATCATCCGATTATAGCGGATTAGCCGGTCAAAACGTAACGCGGCCAACCCGAGGTCATGTTACCAATCGTGAGTGTCTTTCCGATCCTTTCATCGGACGAGTTCGCTGCTTGCGGCTCGCGAACCGCGCAAATGCGCTGCACGTAGGCAGGACGCGCGCTTCGACGAAGCCGTCTTCGAAAGCGATCACGCGCAGCTTGCCGGGCACCGCCTCCAGCAAATTCGCCCGCTTCGAGCAGAAACGCCGGATTTGACGGTTTGCCGACGGTTTGGTTGCCGGCGGCAAAAGTTTTATAGAGTAGGATGCCGCCGGGCGCGAGCGCATCGACGAGATGATAGAACAACGGCCGATGCCCGCGCGCATGCCGCCCGCTACCGGAGGCGACGTCGAGTACTTCGGCGCCGGCGCCAAGCAGATGCGCCCAGCGCGCGATCCACGCGCTCGCTTCCATCAATTGTAGGACAGGCCCATTGCTTCGCGCACGTCGCGCATTGTCTCGGTTGCGAACTTGCGCGCCTTGTCGCAGCCGTCCGCGACGATGGCGCGCAACAGCGACGGATCGTCCATATACTTCTGCGCGTGCTCAAGTATCGGCTGCTGTTCGCGCAGGATGCCCTCGATCACCGGCTGCTTGCACTCCAGGCAGCCGATGCCCGCGCTGCGGCAACCCTTCTGCACCCACTCGTGGGTCTTCTCGTCAGTGTAGACCTCGTGCAGCTTCCACACCGGGCACTTGTCGGGATCGCCCGGATCGTTGCGGTGCACGCGCGCGGGGTCGGTCAGCATCTTGCGCACTTTCTGCTCGATGGTCGCCGCGTCCTCGCGCAAGCCGATGGTGTTGCCATACGACTTCGACATCTTCTGGCCATCGAGACCCGGCATGCGCGACGCTTCCGTCAGCAGCACCTGCGGTTCGACCAGAATGATCTTGGGCGCGCCTTCGAGATAGCCGAACAGCCGCTCGCGATCGCTCATCGACAGGCTTTGCGATTCCTGCAGCATCGCGCGAGCTTGTTCGAGCGCTTCGTCGTCGCCTTCCTGCTGATACGCGACGCGCAACTCGTGATACAGCTTCGAGCGCTTGCCGCCGAGCTTTTTCGCGGCTTCGAGCGCCTTTTCTTCGAAGTCCGGTTCCTTGCCGTAGAGATAGTTGAAGCGGCGCGCGATTTCGCGCGTCATCTCAACGTGCGGCACCTGATCTTCGCCGACCGGCACCAGCGACGCGCGATACAGCAGAATGTCCGCCGCCATCAGCACGGGGTAGCCTAAGAAGCCGTAGGTATCGAGATCCTTTTCCTTCAGCTTATCGATCTGTTCCTTGTAGGTCGGCACGCGTTCGAGCCAGCCGAGCGGCATGCCCATGCCGAGCAGCAGCAACAGTTCCGCATGTTCGGGCACACGACTCTGGATGAACAGCGTGGCCTGCGCCGGATCGATGCCTGCGGCGAGCCAGTCGATCAGCACTTCCCAGACGTTTTTCTCGATGACCTCTGGCGTCTCGTAGTGCGTCGTGAGCGCGTGCCAGTCGACCACCGCGAAGAAACACGGATATTCGGACTGCAGCCGCACCCAGTTTTTCAGCACGCCGTGGTAGTGGCCGAGGTGCAGCGACCCGGTGGGCCGTATGCCAGAGAAGATACGGTCAGGAAACATGATCTTATGGGAATAGTGAAGCGAGGGGATTCAGAATGGCCGACACCGCCGAATAGCCGACGTTGACGAGCGGCGTGAGCCAGAAGCGCGTGAACTGGTTGGTCATGATGAGCAGCATCACGATCCAGACGCCGTAAGGCTCGATTTTTTGCAGGACGATCGATGCGCGCACCGGCAACAGTGCCATCAGCACGCGCCCGCCATCGAGCGGCGGCAAGAGAAACAGGTTCAATACGCCGAAGACGAGATTCACGCTGACGCCGGCCGCAGCCATGCGCGTGAAAAACGGTTCGTCGACATGAAAAGCCGCGAGCAGAACCGCGACGATGCCCCAGAGCAACGCCTGCACGAAGTTGCTGGCGGGACCCGCCGCCGCGACCCACAGGGTGCCCCAGCGCGGATTGCGCAGATTGCCGAACGCGACCGGCACAGGCTTGGCGTAGCCGAACATGAACGCGCCGCTTGTCACGAAATACAACACGAGCGGCATGACGATCGTGCCGATCGGGTCGATGTGACGCATCGGGTTCATGGACACGCGGCCGAGCACATAGGCCGTGTTGTCGCCGAGCATGCGCGCGGCATAGCCATGCGCGGCCTCGTGCAGCGTAATCGCGAAGATCACCGGGAGCGCGTAGACCACGATGGTTTGTATCAGGGAAGGATCCATAGGGCGGTATTGTAGCAAGCGGACAGGTTCGGACAGGCGCGTGCTGCGCCGCCGCGCGCGCCATTTTCGAGTACATCCCGGCGCGTGTGATTCAAACGAATGTTATGGCCTTCGAAAGCGGCTACAGCTCGCTTACACCGTTGTTGGCCCCGCCTTCATGCCGTCAGGCCGAACGGTTCCAGACTGCCGCGCCCCCGCACGCAAGAGCACCGGCTCGCCGCCGGATAGATCGATCACCGTCGAAGGCTCCGCCGGGCACGCGCCGGCATCGATCACGAGCTCGATCTGCTTCTCCAGACGCTCGCGGATTTCCTCGGCGTCGTTGAGCGGCTCGGTGTCGGGCGGCAGGATCAGCGTAGACGCGAGCAGCGTTTCGCCTAGCGCCTCCAGCAGGTCGAGCGTGATGCGATGATCCGGCACCCGCAGCCCAATCGTTTTGGGCGACGGGTGCGACAGCTCGCGCGGCACTTCCTTGATCGCCTCGAGCACGAACACGTAAAGCCCCGGCGTTACCGATTTGAGCAATCGGAACTGCCGGTTGTCGACCATCGCGAAATTGGCCAACTCGGAGAGATCGCGCACCAGCAACGACAAATGCTGTTTGTCGTCGATGCCGCGAATCCAGCGCAAACGCTCCACCGCGCCTTTGTCGTCGAGATGGCAGGCGGGCGCGTAGCTCGAATCGGTCGGCAGCGCGACGATGCCGCCGTCCTTGATGATCTGCAACGCCTGATTGATCAGGCGCGGTGGCGGATTATCCGGACAAATACGAAAGAATTGAGACATGGAGACGCCTTCTTGTTTCGTTCGTGGCTCGCTTACGGAAGGCTCGAGGACGCAACGTCCGAGCGCGGATCTGCGGCGAGAGTCGCTTGCGACAGCGACAGTGGCGCAAGAAACGTGCGCGACGGCCAGCACACAAGTGAGAGACCGCCGAAACGCGCGTCTTACAGCCAGCGTTCCCAGACCGGCTTCAGATCGTCCGGCAAGGGCGACAACTGGCCCAGATCGACGCGCCCTTCGCCCGCGCCGTGGAAATCCGATCCGCGCGATGCCTCGAAGCCGTAGCGGCGCGCGACATCGGCGTACTCGCGATACTGGTCCGGCGTGTGGCTGCCCGTGACGACTTCGATGGCCCGGCCGCCCATCTGGATGAACTCGTCGAACAGCGCGGAGAACTCGACCGGCGTGTAATCGTAGCGGCCGGGATGCGCGATGATCGGCTCGCCGCCCGCGTTGCGAATCCATTGCATGCAATCCGCGAGCTTGGCCCAGCGATGCCCGACAAAGCCCGGCTTGCCGTCGCCGAGATAGCACGCGAAGACCTCCGACGTGGACTTCGCGTAGCCCTGCTCCACTAGAAAGCGCGCGAAATGCGTGCGCGAAATCATATCGGGATCGTCAGTATGGCGCAGCGCGCCCTCGTAGGCGTCCGGAATGCCAACCGCCGCCAGCGCCTCGCCAATGGCGACACCGCGCGCCGCGCGCCCGTTGCGCGTCAACTCGAGGCCGCGGCGCAACTCGGCGTTGTCCGGATCCACGCTCATGCCGACGACATGAATGGTGCGTCCCGCCCACGTGACCGAAATCTCGACGCCTGGCAGGTAGCCCATGCCGAGTGCTTCGGCCGCTTCCCGCGCCTCGCGCTGCCCGCCCAGCTGATCGTGATCCGTCAGTGACCACAGCGTGACGCCGCCCGCATGTGCGCGCGCGGCGACGTCGGCGGGCGAAAACTGGCCGTCGGAAACGGTAGAGTGGCAGTGCAGATCGGCGTTCATCTCGGCGTTCGCAAGTTCGTTACATTCTACTTTAACGGCATGACAGACCGCTTATGGAGGCTACGCGCCAAATGCCGTATTTTCAGGCGCAGAACGACTCGATCAGGGCCGCGACGCGCTCCGGCTGATCGTGATGGACCATGTGCCCCATCGCTCACAAAGGTCTCGCGCCAGTTGGACACGGCCTCGAAGCGTGTCTTGAATTCGGGGAGCAGCACA
Organism: Candidatus Paraburkholderia calva; assembly: GCA_001184395.1. GTDB lineage: Bacteria > Pseudomonadota > Gammaproteobacteria > Burkholderiales > Burkholderiaceae > Caballeronia > Caballeronia calva. The sequence continues at coordinate 41,623 of LFLF01000006.1, forward strand.
TCGCCCGCGATCCACTTGAGCGTCGGCGAATCTACGGCCTCGACATGCAGCACCTTCGCCTTTACACGCGACCAGTGCTGCGCCAGATAGCCCGCACACGGCCACGCGAGCCTCGGATTGGTTTTGATGAGCCGCTCGGCGACTTCATCGAGCGTCGCGTAGCTGCGCAGTTCGGGCGGCGCCCGCAATTCGTCGAGCCATTACGTGATGCGCCCCGGCGCCTGCGATGCCCGCGCCGCCGCTAGCCCGAAGCCCTCCAGATCGACGACCCGCCGCACGCGCGCAGGACGCCCGCCCGCATACAACAAGGACACGTTCGCGCCCATGCTGTGTCCGACGAGATTCACCTCGCCGTGCGGCGCGTAATGATCGAGCAGCACGTCGAGATCGGCCAGATAGTCATGGAAATAGTAGTGGCTACCGCCCTGCTTCGCGACCGGCCAATCGGACAGGCCGAAGCCGCGCGTATCGGGCGCCAGCACCTGCCAGTCGCCGGCAAGCGCATCGACGACGAACTGGAACGACGCCGCGACGTCCATCCAGCCGTGCAACATGAAAAGCATCGGCGCGTCGGGGTTGCCCCAATGCCGCACATGCAGACGCACACCGCGCGCGTCGACGAATTCGGAGCGCGAATCTTTCATGGCCGCCCTTTTCCGATGATAAAAAGAATGATCGTTCTATTATAGTGATTCGGCCGTTTTTTTGAGACAGCCGCGCCGTATTCAGTCCGCGCGTTCCGCATCGCCGTCCAGTCCGGCCAGCGCGCCCAGCTCGGCTTCGTCGAAACCTGCGTCCCGGCGCGCTTCGAAGTTGAACGGGGCGCGCAGCTTCGGCGCGTGATACTGTGCGCCGAGACGTTCGTAAGCCGGATGCGGATCGAGACCCGCCGTGTCGCACAAGAAGCGGAACCAGCGATTGCCGATCAGCACGTGACCGATCTCGTCGCGCAGGATTACGTCGAGAATCGCAGCCGACGCGTGATCGCCCGCCTGCGCGAGACGCTTGCGGATAGGCAGCAACGCGTCCAGCCCGCGCGCCTCCAGCGTACGCGACACCAGCGCCATGCGCGCGAGCACGTCGGCGCTGGTGCGCTGCGCCATCTCCCACAGACCGTCGTGGGCCGGGAAATCGCCGTAGGCGTGGCCGAATTCGGCCAGACGCGCATTCAGCAGCGAAAAGTGGTGCACCTCTTCTGCCGCCACCTTCAGCCAATCGAGGTAGAAATCGACGGGCATCGACGGGAAGCGCCATACAGCGTCGAGCGCGAGATTGATCGCATTGAACTCGATGTGCGCGAGCGCGTGCAGCAGGACCGCGGGGGATGCGTCCGACTGCATGCTACGCCGATTCAACGACGACTGCGCGGGCCGTCCGGGCAGGTCGCCGGGTTCGGCCAGGTACGCCTCCGGTTCGATCGACGCGGCGCCGCCACTCGCACGTTCGTGCAGCTCGCGCGACCGCGCGGCCTTGTCCGCCGGATCGCAGAGGCAGAGTATCACGAGCGCCGCGCGCCGCACGCAGGCGCACAGCGCGGCGGATTCGGATGGAGTCGGAACGGCCTGCATCGGTCTTTCCCGGAAGCGGAATGCGCGGCGGAGAAACGCCGCAAACGGCTAGAATGGTAAACTTGGCCGGCGGTACGAACCGCAATAATCGCGATAAGCGACGCCTTGCGGCCACGCATCAGCATCGAAGCGACGCAAATCGGCCGCGAACCCGCGCATGAAAGTACAGCGAACGCGCGCGAAGCACCGCATAAAACCGCCTATTTTAGCGCGGGCGCAGGCGCCCAATGCTGCGCCGCAACGTATGCGGCCCATCAGAAGCCCGCCATCCGAAACCCAGGCAACAGGAGACACAGAGTGGCTATCTACAAGCTCGGCGAACATGCTCCACGATCCACGAAAGCGTGTTTCTCGCCGACACCGCGACCATCATCGGCCGCGTGACACTCGAGGAAAACGCCAGCGTCTAGTTCGGCACCACGCGTCGCGGCGATAACAAACCGATCCATGTAGGACGCGACAGCAACGTGCAGGAAAGCGCCATGCTGCACGCGGATCCGGGCTTTCCGCTGAACATCGGCGAAGGCGTGACAGTCGGCTATCAGGCGATGCTGCACGGCTGCACCACCGGGGACGGCTGCCTGATTGCGATTCAGGCCGTGGTCTTGAATGGCGCGGTCATCGGCCGCAACTGTCTGGTTGGTGCGGGCGCGCTCGTGACCGAAGGCAAGGTGTTTCCGGACAATTCGGTGACTCTCGGCTCGCCGGCGCGCGCGGTGCATCAGGCAACGGATGCCGACATCGCCCGCATGCGCGCCTCCGCGAAAAGCTACACGGACCGCCGCGAATTCTATAAGGCGCAGCTCGTGCGCATCGGCTAAATGCCGGCACGCGAGTCAGCCGACTTCAACACCAAGGAAAAGTTGTGAACAACCAGTTGCAAAAATTTATGTTCAATGCGGCGCCGGTGCGCGGCGAGATCGTCTCGCTGCGCAACACGTGGCAGGAAGTGCTGACGCGCCGTGAGTATCCGGCGCCCGTGCGCAACCTACTCGGCGAAATGATGGCCGCCTGCGCTTTGATGTCGGTGAATCTCAAGTTCGACGGCACGCTCATCATGCAAATCTACGGCGATGGCCCCATGAAAATGCTAGTCGTACAATGCAACCGGACCTGACGCTGCGCGCGACGGCCAAGCTGGTCGACGGCGCGGAAAACGAACTCACCGACGACATGCCGCTCACCGAACTGCTGAACCGCACCGGCCATGGCCGCTGCGTGATCACGCTCAATCCCGCGGACAAGCAGCCGAGCCAAGCCGTATCAGGGCATCGTGCCGTTGTCGAGCGAGCATAGGCCGCTAGCGTCGATGTCCGAGGTGCTCGAGCATTACATGCATCACTCGGAGCAGCTCGACACGCGCCTGTGGCTCGCGGCGAACGGCGAGCGCGCCGTCGGCGTGCTACTGCAGAAGCTGCCGGGCGACGACGGCATCGTGCCGCATGCGAGCGAGCATAACGCCGATACGTGGCAGCGCGTCTGTCATCTCGGCAGCACGCTTTCCACCGACGAATTGCTCAAGGAAGAACCCGAGACCGTATTCCGCCGTCTGTTCTGGCAGGAGAACGTCCGTCATTTCGAACCGACGACGGCGCGCTTCCAGTGTACCTGCTCGCGCGAGAAGGTCGGCAGCATGCTGAAAATGCTCGGCTGCGAGGAAGTGGACGGCGTGATCGCGGGGAGCGCGGCAGCGTCGAGGTGCACTGCGAGTTCTGCAATCAGCGCTATGAGTTCGATCCGGTCGCCGTCGCACAACTTTTTGTCGCAAACGGGCTCTCACAGGGAGTGAATTCGGCGTCCGATCAGCGGCATTTAGCCTTGTTTTCACCGGCGTTTGGACCGCTGTGTGGCGGTTCGGCGCCGACCGGTGCGAGCCGGCGCCGCGCTATGATGGGAATCCTGATCGAGTCGTCCGGCCCGCTGGAGGTCGCAGGTATGAAAATCGCAACATTGAACTGGAAACTCCCGGCCTGCAACCGGCCATGGCGGTGCTGATGGCTGGTTGCGCGATGGACCCGCCCGGTCCTTCGCCGATCTATAAGCCGTCTGCCGGATACCGCCGCGCCGCCGCAGCAACCGCTCACGGCCCAACAGCAGATGGATCGCTACAACGCCATCGACAAGCAAGCGCTGGCCGAATCGCAGAAGGCCGCGCAAATGGGCAACGACGCGAAGATGATGTTCAACTACTACACCCCTGCGCCCGCGCTGGTCAGCTTGTACGGCGGCTACTCCAGCGGTGGCTGGGGCGGTCCCGCGTGGGGCACGGGAGTCGTCTGGGGCTGGTGAGGCTGAGCACGACTACTTCTCTTAGACTTGAACGCATTAAAAAAATGGCGCGGTCGTAATGACCGCGCCATTTTCGTTTGCTTTTGCCGCTCGAAGAGCCCCGAGCCGCTCAGTTCGCCGCGCCCTGCTGCTTTTTCTTCGCCTCGGCGGCCTTTTCCTTCTGCGCCTTGCGATCCGCCTCGCGCAATTCCTGCTTCGAACGCGACACCGGATTCAGCACTACCCGCAACGCCGCCGCCGATACCTGTCCACGCGTCGAGCCGTTCATGCCCGGCATGTTCGCCGAGTTGACCGGCGCGGTCGAATTCGGAGAGACGAACTGCACGAAGACCTCGCTATCCTTGACCATGCCCATCTCGTAGCACGCGCGCTCCTCGACGGCGCTCGTGCCGCTCTGCAGATCCTGGACTTCGCCTTGCACGCGTTCGTTACGCAGTTTCAAGTTGGTGTTCTTGTCGGTCTGTTGCGCGAGTTGCTGCTGCAATTCGTGCACGCGCAGCCAGCCGCCATGCCCCCACCAGAGCGGGTACTGAATCAGCGCCAGCAACAAAACCAGAACGACTGTGACGAGCCGCATTCGAGTAGCAAGCGCCGCCCGGCAATGATCTAACCGAGCGGCGGGCTGAAAAAGACTGACGACGGCCTTATCGACTAAAGCGGAGAAAGCTTGAGTCTCCGCTTCGACAAAGGGGCAATGACTTACCCTCAACCAACTCTCAACGCAGGTTGTAAAACGCCGACTTGCCCGGATAGCTTGCGACATCACCGAGATCTTCCTCGATACGCAGCAACTGGTTGTACTTCGAGATGCGGTCGCTACGCGACAGCGAACCGGTCTTGATCTGGCCGGCGTTCAGACCCACGGCAATATCGGCGATGGTCGAATCTTCCGTCTCGCCCGAGCGATGCGAGATCACTGCCGTATAGCCCGCGCGCTTGGCCATTTCGATCGCCGCGAAGGTTTCCGTCAGCGTGCCGATCTGGTTGATCTTAATGAGGATCGAGTTGGTGATGCCCTGCTCGATGCCTTCTTTCAGAATGCGCGTGTTGGTCACGAACAGATCGTCGCCGACCAGCTGGATGCGCTTGCCGAGGCGCTCGGTCAGCGTCTTCCAGCCTTCCCAGTCGGACTCGTGCATGCCGTCTTCGATCGAGACGATCGGGAACTTGTCGGCGAGCGTCGCGAGGTAGTCGATGAACTCGCTCGACGACAGTTGCAGGCCTTCGCCCGCGAGCTGGTACTTGCCGTCGTGATAGAACTCGCTGGCCGCGCAGTCGAGCGCGAGCAGCACGTCTTCACCGGCGCGATAACCGGCCTTCTCGATGGCTTGCAGGATGGTGGACAGGCATTCGTCGTTGCTGCCGAAGTTCGGTGCGAAGCCGCCCTCGTCGCCCACCGCCGTGCTCATGCCGCACTCGGCCAAAATCTTCTTGAGCGCGTGGAACACTTCCGAGCTGCAACGCAGCGCTTCGCGGAAGGTCGGCTGGCTCACCGGCACGATCATGAATTCCTGGATATCCAGGCTGTTGTTCGCGTGCGCGCCGCCGTTGACGATGTTCATCATCGGAACCGGAAGCTGCATTGCACCCGAGCCGCCGAAGTAGCGATACAGTGGCAGGCCGGCTTCTTCAGCAGCGGCTTTGGCAACCGCCATCGACACGGCGAGCATCGCGTTCGCGCCGAGACGCGACTTGTTTTCGGTGCCGTCGAGTTCGAGCAGGGTCTTGTCGAGGAAAGCTTGCTCCGAGGCGTCGAGGCCCATGATGGCTTCGGAAATCTCGGTGTTGATGTGTTCGACGGCCTTCAGCACGCCCTTGCCGCCGTAACGGCCGGTTTCGCCGTCGCGCAACTCGATGGCCTCGCGCGAACCCGTCGATGCACCGGACGGCACTGCCGCGCGGCCCATCGTGCCCGATTCGAGCAACACGTCGCATTCGACTGTCGGATTGCCTCGCGAATCGAGAATCTCGCGGCCGATGATATCTACGATAGCACTCATGGTTTCCTCAAGAAATGACGATGAATTCTGTCCGTCGCAACCCGGCGCGCATGCTGCCTGCGCCCGGTCCGACACGGTGATCCGTGCTTCGTCCGCTACGCTCGGACCCGCGCATGACCGCTGGGTTCATTCCAGCGTAATACATGGTCATCATGATGGGCGACGAGTAGAGCGTGGCGGGATGCGGGCGGTCAATCGCCACATCCCGCCCGGTCCAAATCGCTTCGTGGAGGATGAGCGATTGCGCGTCGTCGCAAAACCTTCGCGCCGACATCGCCCATTATGATGGCACGCTCCTCCTGCCCTACTGGCCACTGCCTGTGGCCTATTCTTGCTGCCCTACCGCGTATTTCGTACTCAACTGAAATCGTTCTCGAGGAACGGGCCGCTCTTCACCGCGCGATCGATGGTGATGAGCGTCTCCAGCAACGCCTCCATGCGATGCAGCGGCACCGCATTCGGACCGTCCGACTTCGCGTGCGCCGGGTCCGGATGTGTTTCCATGAACAGACCGGCAATGCCCGTCGCCACAGCCGCGCGCACCAGCACCGGCACGAACTCGCGCTGGCCGCCGGAACTCGTGCCCTGCCCGCCCGGCAACTGCACCGAATGAGTCGCGTCGAACACGACTGGCGCATTGGTTTCGCGCATGATCGCGAGCGAGCGCATATCCGAGACGAGGTTGTTATACCCGAACGACACACCGCGCTCGCAAGCCATGAAGCGGTCTTCCGACAAACCCGCTTCACGCGCCGCGTCGCGCGCCTTGTCGATCACGTTCTTCATGTCGTGCGGCGCGAGAAACTGGCCCTTCTTGATGTTGACCGGTCTGCCCGACCGCGCGCACGCATGGATGAAGTCGGTCTGACGGCACAGGAACGCGGGCGTCTGCAGCACGTCCACCACCGATGCGACCGCTTCGATTTCATGCTCGGAATGCACGTCCGTCAGCACCGGCAGACCGAGTTGTTTCTTCACTTCGCCGAGGATGCGCAGCCCTTCATCCATGCCGAGCCCGCGAAACGACTTGCCCGAACTGCGGTTCGCCTTGTCGTAGGACGACTTGTAGATGAACGGCACGCCGAGCTTGCCGGTGATTTCTTTCAACCGGCCGGCGACGTCGATCGTCATCTGCTCCGACTCGACCATGCACGTACCCGCGATCAGAAAGAACAGCTGGTCCAGACCCGCTTCGAAGTGACACAGCTTCATGCCTGCGCTCCTGCAGTTGCCTTGCTCGCCACCGGCGTCTTGGCGCCGCCCAATGCCAGCGCATGCTCACGCGCGGCTTCGACGAACGCCTTGAACAGCGGATGACCGTCGCGCGGCGTCGAAGTGAATTCGGGGTGGAACTGCACGCCCACGAACCACGGATGCAGCGATTGCGGCAGTTCCATCATCTCGGGCAGATCCTCGCTCGGCGTACGGGCGCTGATGATAAGCCCACCCGCTTCGAGCTGGGGCACGAAGCGGTTATTCACCTCATAACGGTGACGATGACGCTCGTTCACATCCGTGCCGTAGATGCGCTCGGCCATGGTGCCCGGTTTGATCTGGCACTTTTGCGAACCGAGGCGCATGGTGCCGCCGAGATCCGATTCTTCCGTGCGCTTCTCGATGCGGTCAGCACGGTCGTACCACTCGGTGATAAGCGCGACGACCGGGTTCTGCGTGTTCTGGTCGAATTCGGTGGAGTTCGCATCGGCGAGACCGGCGACGTCGCGTGCGAACTCGATGACCGCGAGCTGCATGCCGAGACAGATGCCCAGATAAGGCGTCTTGGACTCGCGTGCGTAATGGATCGCCTTGATCTTGCCTTCCGTGCCGCGACGGCCGAAACCGCCCGGCACCAGCACGGCGTCGAGGTGTTTGAGACCGTCGGTGCCTTCGGCTTCGATCTGCTCGGAATCGATGTATTCGATGTTGACCCGCGTCGAAGTATGGATGCCGGCATGACGCAGCGCTTCGATCAGCGACTTGTACGACTCGGTGAGATCGACGTACTTGCCGACCATGCCGATGGTAACTTTATTCTTCGGATTCTCGAGCTTCTGCACGAGGTCCCCCCACATGGTGAGGTCGGCCAGTTGCGGCAGCAGCTTGAGTTCTTCGCAAATGATGTCGTCGAGACCCTGGTCGTTCAGCATCTGCGGAATCTTGTAGATGCTGTCGGCGTCCCACACGGAGATGACCGCGTCTTCGCACACGTTCGAGAATAGCGAGATCTTCTGGCGCTCATCGTCCGGAATAGGACGGTCCGCGCGGCACAGCAGCACGTTCGGATAGATACCGATTTCGCGCAGCTTCTGCACGCTGTGCTGCGTGGGCTTGGTCTTCAGTTCGCCCGCGGTGGCGATGTACGGCACGAGCGTCAGGTGCACGAAGCAGGCGCTGTTGCGGCCCAGGCGCAGGCTCATCTGACGCGCGGCTTCGAGGAACGGCAGCGATTCGATGTCACCCACCGTGCCGCCGATTTCGACGATCGCGACATCCGGCTCGCCGCAGGTGACCGCGGCCACGCCGCGCTCGACGAACGCCTGGATTTCGTTGGTGATGTGCGGAATGACCTGCACCGTCTTGCCCAGATACTCGCCGCGACGCTCCTTGCGAATCACCGATTCGTAAATCTGGCCCGTGGTGAAATTGTTGGCCTTGTGCATTTTCGTGCTAATGAAGCGCTCGTAATGGCCGAGATCGAGGTCGGTTTCCGCGCCGTCTTCCGTCACGAACACTTCGCCGTGCTGGAACGGGGACATCGTGCCAGGGTCAACGTTGATGTAGGGATCGAGCTTGAGGAGAGTGACTTTCAGACCGCGCGATTCGAGGATCGCGGCGAGGGAGGCGGCGGCAATACCCTTGCCAAGGGACGAAACTACGCCGCCGGTGACGAATACATATTTGGTCATCGCTCATCGCTAGATGCTCCCCGGAAAACGGATTATACCGTAAAGGCAGTCGCCCTTGATGGGGGCACGGCCGGTAAATCCGTCTTCGGACCGGGTCGAAGCAACGCCGAAAGAAACGCTGAATGCAGGGACGTTACACGCGCTTATTTCACCGCAACGAACCCCGCTCGCGCCCTTTCAAACCACGTGCGCTTCCCGCAACACCGCGGGCTCGGCGTTACGCGCCAGCGCACGAATCTGGCGGCCGATGGCGCGTGCCGTATCGAGCGGCCGTTCCATCGGAAACAGATAGCTGCCTTCCATCCATTCGAGCGGGTCCGCGATGCGCCGCGTCATGCCAAGACCGACGTGCCGCACCTCGACCGAATACGTCCCGGCGATGAAACCGACCGCCATCGGCGCGCCATGCACGAGTCGCGCGCCGAGCGTATGCGGCAGCGTGCGATAGATCAGGTATTCGACATGGCGATCGAACACGAGCACGCGCGCGCTGCCGAGATGCGCCGCCGGAATCGCGAAGTCGATGTAATCGGACAATATGCGCTCGTCCCAGCGCGCGAAGGCGGACTTCGTGTGGAAATACCACCACGCGTCCTCGCGACTCGCCCACTGCGTCCGGCGCTTTTTCGTCGCGGGGCGGGTGACAGGCGCTCGTCGAGGCCCGTCCACTGCGTGAAACGGAACAGTCCACTGCGCCATCCCGTGATCACGGGCGAATTGAGCATCACGACGCCCTTCACCCACTGGGGAACTTCAACGCGGCGAGCAGCGAGAGATAAACGCCAAGCGAATGCCCGACCAGTCACCCGGCGGGATGCGCCTCCCGCCTCGCGATAGCGGCTCATATCGTCCAGAAGCTGATCGACCAGATGCGACCAGTCCTGCGAGACCGGAAAGCGCGAATCGTGCCCGTAGCGCTCGACATGGCGGATCTCGAAATCGTCCGCGAGTTCGGCGAAGATCGTGCGATGCGTCGACGCTGAAAAGCCGTTGGCATGCGAGAAATGGATGATCTCTTTCAAGCGCTCGCCGCCTCCTTGTCGCGGTTGTGGTCAGCGCCCCATCCAAGTAGCGCGCGCGTGTCACGGTAGCGCTCGAGCACGATCTCCGAACCGATGTCGATGCGCACCGCACCGTCGTCGCTGCGCGCGAGCGGTATGCTGCGCACCGGATAACGCGCGAAGACCGTCGGATTCGGGTGATGGAAACGATTGCGATAGCCTACCTGAAATACCGCCGCGCGCGGCCAGACCGCATCGAGGAAAGGCTCGGTCGACAAAGTGCGGTTGCCGTGATGCGGCACAATCAGCACATCGGCGCGCAAGACGTCACGGTCGCGCGCGATCAGCACGCGTTCGACGTCGGCTTCGATATCAGCGGTCAACAACGCGGCGATGCCGGACGCACCCGTCGCCTTCAGCACACGCCTGATGATTCGGCTTGCCCGTGAGCGGTCCCGCGTCGGGCCATAGCACGCGGAATTCGACGCGGTCCCAAGTCCAGCGCTGTCCGGCCGCGCATCACAGGATTTGCGCGCCCTGCTTGCGCGCAAGGTTCCAGAGCGGATCGTGCGGCGGCAGCGAGGCGAGCAGTTGCCGCACCGAGATCGCTTCGAGCACGGCCGGCGCGCCGCCCACGTGATCGGAATCGGAGTGGCTGATCATCAGCGTATCGAGCCAATGCATGCCCGCTGCGAGCAGATACGGCACGATGATGCGCTCGCCCCGCATGCGTCGATTCCGGGCCCGGACCGGCGTCGAACAGCAGCGCGTGATGCGCCGTTTCCACCAGCAACGCCGAGCCCTGCACGATATCGAGCGCCGTCACGCGCAACGTGCCCATCGGCACCGTCTGCGCGGTCGATGCCAGCAGCGGCAGCCATGCAAGCGGCGCGGCAAAGCAAAGCGGCCAGCCGCGCGGCGCGAGCGCCACACGACACCCGCGCACGCCGAGGCAAGTGCGAACGCACCGGGCCGCGGCAGACGCCATAGCGGCGATGCGAGATGCCGGCGCATCGCGAGATCGGCGCTGGCGGCGAGCGCATCGCACAGTATGTCGACCGCCGCGGGCAGCACGCCCGCGAGCGTCATCGACGTGACGGCGAAGCTGACCCACGGAATGGCGAACGCATTGGCGAGCGGGCCGATCAGCGGAATCTGCGAGAACCAGTACGCGGTGAGCGGCGCAAGCGCGAGTGTCACGGGGAACTGGACAAGCGCGCCGGAACGGACATGGCTCGCGAGCGTCGAAAACGCAGATGCAATGGCGCGCCCGACGACGCGCGCCGCGCGTTCCACCGGCGTGCGCAGCCGCGCGACGGTCATGGCGATGCGCACGGAGCCGAAGCGCCGCTCGACGCGTTCGACTAGATCGTCCGCCTCGATCAGCGCCGCGACGTGTGCCGCCTCTCCTCTGTCGTTCCAGTCGAGCGATTCGAAAGTGACGTCCGGTTCCTGGCGTTTTTTTCGACGCGCGCCTGCCGCGCGTTCCATCGCATAGATGATCGCCGCCACTGCGCAGAACGACAGCCAGAATCCCGGCGACGTGACCGCCCACGGGTCGGCGATCACCACGAATGCGAGCGCCCAGCACAGCACGAGCGACGAAGCCGGACGCCGTCCCCCAGAAGCGACGTTAGCGCGACGACGAGCAGCATCCACAGCGCGCGTTGCGCGGGCACGTTGAAGCCGGCGAGCGCAGCGTACAGCGCGGCGCAGAGGGCCGCGCCCAGCGCCGAGGCGGGGCGTGGCAACGATCAGCGCGGCGGGCATCGAGCGGATGCGCAGGCGCTGCCACACGGACCCGCAAGCGACCGCGCCCAGCGCTGCGACGAAGCCGATATGCAAGCCCGAAATCGCAACGAGATGGTTCGTGCCGGTCGCGCGCATCAATGACCAGTCGGCCTCGCCCACGGCATCCTGCGCACCCACCGCGAGTGCGATCACGATACCGCGATGCGGCGCATCCGCGAGCGCACTTTCCATGCGCGCACGCAGACGCGAACGGATGCGCTCGATCGCCAGCAGCGGGCCGTGCGCGTCGTGCCGGAAACGCCGCGGCATCGCGCTTATTGACACATAGCCGGTCGCGCGAATGCCGCGCTCGAGCATCGATACTTCCATGTCGCGCAGGCCGAAATTCGCCACGCTGTGCGCGCGCTTGAGGCGTGCGGCTAGCGTCCAGCGCTGGCCGGCTTCGAGCATCGGCGGCGTGGCGGGACGGTCGCGCGCCGCGGGCGAAGGCATCCAGACGAGCCGGATCAGGCGCGGAAAGTCATGCAGTCCGGCGCCGTTCGATTCGACTTCGAAGAGCAGGCGCGTACCTGCGTCGCTTGCTTCGGGAAGGCCGCGCACGAAAACGGTGAGCGAGGCATCGCGCTGTTCGTAGGCAAGAGGAAATGCCGGCTTGAGCCACAGTTCCGCGCGCTGTGCGGCGTACATGAAACCGCACGCGTACGACACGGCAACCAGAAACGGCAGCGCATATTCACGCCGCGCACGCGACATGCACAATGCAGCGCACAAGCAGTCACCTGCGAGCGCGCAACACGCAAGCGACCCGCGCCCATCCGGCAGCGCAGGCTGCTGCTGCAACCACCACACGTCCGCCGCGAACCCCAGCAACACCGCACGCACATCGCCTCACTCGTCTTTCGCCACACGGGCGCCCGGGCATCCTCATCCGATACCGAACGCCGCCGAAACAACGAAAACGATTATGAAGACGCGCGAGCGAGCCGTGGCAGCGCGGCGTGCGCATTAGCCGTTGTGCCGATGGCGAGCGCCTGCTCGTCGATGCCGCGCAACTGCGCGAGCACGGTCGCGATGGCGGGCACCTGATCCAGCGTATTGCGCCCCTTCTATCGCCATGAAGGCACGATATCCGGCGCATCGGTTTGAAGCACGATGGCCTCGAGCGGCAACCCGGCCGCGAGCCGCCGGATCTGCCGCGCCCGCTCGAAGGTCAGATTGCCGCTGAAACCGAGCCACATGCCCTGGAACGCCTCGGCCTGCTGGAAACTGCCGTTGAAGGCATGCGCGATGCCGCAATGGATGTCATGCACGCGCAAGCCCTTGAGCATCTTGTCCTGCGATTTGCGCACGTGGCAGATGACCAGCAGGCCGAATGTGCGCGCAAGCTTAAGCTGTTCGTTATAGAAGAATTGCTGACGCGCATCGTCGAGCGTCGGCACGAAATAATCCAGACCGATTTCGCCGATGCCGACGAACCGCGGATCGTCGAGGCTCTCCTCATCTCGTCGCGCAGCACGCGCAGATCGTCGTCGGTCGCGCGCGGCGTGAAGAGCGGATGGATGCCGAGCGCGTACGCGCCGCCCTCGATGCGTGCGATGCGCCAGCGTGCGGACCGTCGCGAAGTTCGCGCGCTCCACGCCCGGAATGACGATGCGATCCACGCCCGAGCGGCGCGCATCGGAGGCCACGGCGGCGAGATCGGCGTCGAATTCACCTGCATTGAGATGGCAGTGCGTATCGATCCACATGACGCGCTCCGCAAATGGCGCTGAAGTTAAACCGGAACCAGCGGCTCTTCGTGCAGCACGCCATCGCGCAGACGCATGATGCGGTCGCAACGCGCGGCGAGATCGGGATCGTGTGTGACGATCACGAAGCTGGTCTGCAAGGTCTGCGACAACTCGAGCATCAAGTTGAACACCGTGTCCGCCGTGCCGCCGTCGAGGTTGCCGGTGGGCTCGTCCGCCAGCACGCAGGTCGGATGCGTAATCAGCGCGCGCGCAATCGCCACGCGCTGACGCTCGCCGCCCGACAGTTCGCCCGGCCGATGCTTCGCGGGATGCCCGATGCCCACGCGCTCCAGCATCGCCTGCGCCTCCTTGCGCGCATCCTCTTCCTTCATGCGGCGGATGCGCAGCGGCATTGCCACATTGTCGAGCGCGGTGAATTCCGGCAGCAGATGATGGAACTGATAGACGAAGCCGAGCGCGCGGTTGCGCAACTCGTTACGCTCCTTTTCCTTCAGTTCGGTGAAAGGCTTGCCCATCAGCGAGACCTTGCCGGCGCTCGGTTCGTCGAGGCCGCCCAGCACGTGCAGCAGCGTACTCTTGCCCGAACCCGATGCGCCGACGATGGCGAGTTTCTCGCCGCGCCGCACGTCGAGCTGCGCGTTGTTCAGCACCTGCACGTTGAAGCCGCCCGATACAAAGGTCTTCGAGATCGAAGACGCCTGAAGCACGATATCGTCGTTGTTCATATCACTCATAGCGCAGCGCCTCCGCCGGACGCACTTTCGCGCCGCACCAGCTCGGATAGAGCGTCGCGAGCGACGAGAGCAGGAACGCGATCACGCCGATGCGGATCACGTCGCTCGCCACGAGTTCGGACGGCAGTTCGCTGATGGAATACACGGAAGGCGGCAGGAACTGCACGCCGAACAGATGCTCGATCATCGGCACGAGCCACGGAATGCTCCATGCGATCAGACAGCCGAGCGACACGCCAATCACCGTGCCGATGAAGCCGATCGTCACACCCTGCACGACGAATATCTTCATGATCGAGCCGGGCTGCGCGCCGAGCGTGCGCAGGATGGCGATGTCGGCCTGCTTGTCGGTGACGGTCATCACCAGCGACGAGACCAGATTAAACGCCGCCACCGCGATGATCAGCGTGAGGATGATGAACATCATGCGCTTTTCGATCTGCACGGCGGAGAACCAGGTCTTGTTCTGCTGCGTCCAGTCGCGGATGTAGAGATCACCCGAGAGCGTGTGCGACAGTTGCCGCGCTACTTCGTCGGGCGCGCGCTGCATGTCTTTCAGGCGCAGACGCACGCCCGTGGGCGCGGGCAGCCTGAACAGCGCCTGCGCGTCCTGAATGGAAATGAGCGCGAGCGTCGAGTCGTACTCGTAATGGCCGGATTCGAAAATGCCGACCACCGTGAACTGCTTGAGGTGCGGCATCATCCCTGCGGGCGTGATGGTGCCTTCGGGCGCGACCAGCGTGATCTTGTCGCCGGTCATTACGCCGAGATTGGTCGCGAGGTCCGCGCCGAGGACGATGCCGAATTCGCCCGGCTTCAGATTCGTGAGCTTGCCCGCGCGCATTTCCTTGCCGATGTCGGACACATCGGGTTCGAGCGACGGCTCCACGCCGCGCAGCGCGACGCCGCTCACGGCGCCTTGCCGCGTTAGCAGCGCCTGCGCCTCGACATACGGCGCCGCGCCGATCACTTCCGGATTGCGGCGCGCTTCCTGGGCGGTCAGGACCCAGTTGGGCATCGAGCCGGTCGGCGAAAAGATCTCGACGTGTGCGAGCACCGACAGCATGCGGTCGCGCACTTCCTTCTGAAAGCCGTTCATCACAGAGAGCACGACTATCAGAGCGGCGACGCCGAGCGCGATGCCCGACATCGACACGAACGCGATGAAAGAGATGAAACCGTTACCTGTCGTGCGTTTGCTGGCGCGCGTGTAACGCCAGCCGATCTGCCATTCGTACGGGAGCTTCAAGCGAATCCTTATCTCTGCGGTTCTCCGCGAATTTTCTGCGTTTACCACTTCGGTGCCGCCGCGGCGGCGGGTCTGCTCCGGGTTTGCCGTTCCATCGCCGTGTCTTGTCGATGCGCGATGAGGCATTGCGCGGATGCGGCGCGAAGCGAGCCGGAGCCACCGAAGCGCGAAATTTGCGAAAGTTTGCCATATATGGCCGATCCGACGTCAGACGAGTTCGCCGGAACCGCGTCGCGCACGCCGGTCCGGCGCAATTTCCCCGCCACCATGGCGGCAGAGCCGCCGATGACGCGGGACGCAATGCCCTACAATGCGGAACCATCATGCCCGCACCCGAACTCCACCTCCTGCTGCCGTTCTCCCTGCCTTCGGCCGCCGATGCCGCCACCGCACTGCACGGACTGGAGAGCACGGCGTTCGGGCGCCTGCTCGCCCGCGCGGCGCTCGAAGAACGCGTGATCGGCGAAGACTTTCAGCGCACCTTGCCGCACGAACGCTGGATCGCGCGGCGCTTCGGCGCCGTGTCACCCTCCGACCGGCGCTATGCCGACGACGCGCCGCTCGCGCCCTTCATGATGCTCGCCGACGGCGGCGATCCCGGCGACCGCTCGTGGGCGTGTATCGAGCCGGTGCATGTCCGGATCGCGCACGATCATCTGGTACTGATCGATCCCGCCACGCTTGGCGTGCGCACTGAGGAAGCGCGGGCGCTGCTGGATGCGGCGCGGCCGGTTATCGAGGGTCTCGGTGTCACGCTGCAGGCGCCCACGCCGCTGCGCTGGTATGTCGCGGGCGAGGCGATCGGCGCGCTGGCGGGCGCGTCGCCGTTGCGGGCGACCGGGCGCAACATCGAGATCTGGCTGCCGCACGAAGCCACCGGCGAGCGTTCCCGTCCGTGGATGAAACTGCAGAACGAAGTGCAGATGGCGTGGTTCGAGCATCCGCTCAATATGGAGCGCGAGTCGCGCGGCCTGCCCGCGATCAACTCGATCTGGCTCCACGCGCAAGGCGCGATGCGTCCCGTCACCGGCAGTTTCACCCACGTCATGTCCGATGCCGCCGCCACGCGCGGCCTCGCGCTCGCCTCGGGCGTGAGCCCCGAAGCGCCGCCCGAGTCGTTTGCCGCGTTGTCGAAAGGCTTTACCGAGGGCAGCACGCTGGTCGAGCTGGACCCGTTCTCGGCGCCGTTCATCGAGCAGGACTGGGCGCGCTGGAACGCGGCGCTGAAAGCGCTCGAGATCGCGAGGTTCGCGCCCGCACTGCGCGCGCTCGGCGACGGCTCGCTGGGCAAACTCGGCCTCACGCTGTGCGGCGACACCGGCTCCGTCACGCTCGGCGTGACGCGCGGCGATCTGCGCAAGTTCTGGCGCCGCCGGCCGGTCGCTGCGCTTTTCATCGAATGAGCTTCGAATAAGGTTTTCAGCATGACGCGAATCGTGACCCGCGCCCCTTCCCTCGCCGACGCCGAAGCGCTCGCACGCCACGGCCTGCATCCCGTGATCGCGCGGTTGTATGCGTCGCGCGGCATCACGTCGCCGGACGAAGTGGAAACGGAACTGAAGCGCCTGCACGCGCCCGTCGGCCTCAAGGGCTGCGCCGCCGCCGCCGCCGTGCTCGCCGATGCGCTCGCCGCGAACAAGCGGATGCTGGTCGTCGCGGACTACGACTGCGACGGCGCGACGGCCTGCGCCGTTGCCGTGCGCGGCCTACGCATGTTCGGCGCGAACATCGATTACCTCGTGCCGAACCGCTTCGAATACGGCTACGGCCTGACGCCGGAAATCGTCGATCTGGCAGCACGCTCGAAGCTCGGCGCGCCCGATCTGCTGATCACGGTTGATAACGGCATCGCGAGCGTGGACGGCGTCGCGTCGGCGAATGCGCTAGGCATCGACGTGCTGGTGACCGATCATCACTTGCCCGGCGACGAATTGCCGAAGGCGCGCGCCATCGTTAATCCGAATCAGCTGGGCTGCGCGTTTCCGAGCAAGTGCATCGCGGGCGTCGGCGTGATGTTCTACGTGCTGCTCGCGCTGCGCGCCGAATTGCGCCGGCGCGGCACTTACGACGAGGCGCATCCCGAACCGCGGCTGGACGGCCTGCTCGATCTTGTCGCGCTCGGCACCGTCGCCGATGTCGTGAAGCTCGATTGCAACAACCGCATTCTCGTCGCGCAAGGCCTCAAGCGGATTCGCGCAGGCCGCATGCAGCCGGGCATCGCCACGCTGTTCCGGGCCGCCGGGCGCGATGCGCGGGCCGCATCGGGCTTCGATCTCGGCTTCGCGCTCGGGCCGCGCCTGAACGCGGCGGGACGGCTGGCGGACATGTCGCTCGGCATCGAATGCCTGACGACGGACGATATCGGCCGCGCCTGGGAACTCGCGCAGCAACTCGATTCGATGAACCGCAAACGCCGCGAGATCGAAGCCGGCATGCAGCAGCAAGCGCTCGCCGAATTGCAGACGATCGACGCCGGCGAGCGCGCGACGCTCACGCTGTTCGATCCGGGCTGGCATCAGGGCGTGATCGGCATCGTCGCGAGTCGCCTTAAGGAGAAATTTCACCGGCCGTCCTTCACGTTTGCGCATGCCGACGATTCCGGCCTGCTCTGCAAGGGCTCGGGCCGCTCGATTCCGGGATTCCATCTGCGCGATGCCGTCGATCTCATCAGCAAGCGCGAGCCGGGACTGATCCACAAGTTCGGCGGCCACGCGATGGCGGCCGGACTGACGATTTCCACCGCCGATATTCCGCGTTTCACGGCCGCGTTCGAAGCGGTCGGCCGCCAATGGCTGACGGCCGACGTGCTGTCGCGCACCATCGAAACCGATGGCGAACTGGAGGACGCTTACTTCACGCCGCAGTTCGTCGAACTGCTCGACGCCGCCGTCTGGGGCCAGGGTTTTCCCGCGCCGACCTTCTCGGGCGAGTTCGAAGTGGCATCGCAGGCGCTGGTGAAGGACAAGCACCTGAAGCTGTCGCTGCTGCGCGGACGTCAGCGCTACAACGCGATTTGGTTCAATCACGTCGATCCGCTCCCGCAGCACGCGACGGTCGCGTACCGGCTCGTCAGCGATTCGTGGAACGGGGTCGCGCGGATGCAGTTGATCGTGGAGCACGCTGCCTAGCAGGCTATTGAAATACCCTCTACACGGGTCATCTGATTGGGAGTGGCAAACTGGGAGGGGCAAACGTTGAATCAAGGAATCGAACGACACTGAGACCGAAACGATGCGTGGAGCGGACGGCTACACCGAATTGATGTTCACGATGACCACGCTGGATAACTTCGTTCCGGCCAATCACCCGCTGCGACCGATTCGGCTGTGGTTGAACGAGGCGCTCACTCGCATGGACGCGGTCTTTTCGCGGATGTATGAGAGCGCCGCGAGGGGG
>LFLF01000060.1 GCA_001184395.1 Candidatus Paraburkholderia calva
TCTTGCCGTGCGCTACCTTGTCAACTTCGCCCGCCCGGCACGTACGCTGATTGGTGAAGTCGCGTGCCTTGGCGGCCTTGCCACGGATCAGCGCTTTCTGGCTCGCATAGGCGCTATCTCCATAGACGCCTTGCTCTTGCCCGTGCAGCAATTTCGGCAGCGGATGTTGGTCGTGGAGGTTGACCGGCGTGACCACCGCGCTATGTGCGAGGCCGCTTTGACTATCGACCCCGATGTGCAACTTCATGCCCCAATACCACTGCTTTCCCTTGCGCGTCTGATGCATCTGAGGGTCGCGTGCCTGCTCCTTGTTCTTGGTCGAGCTGCGGGCGGCGATCAAGGTCGTGTCCACCATGGTGCCGCTGGCAAGCTTCATACCGCTGGCTTGCAGCACTCGGCCCACCTCGGCGAAGAGATTTCCACCAGATCCGCGCCGACGTCCACGGCGCTGCTCGAGGCGAATCTCGATCGTGTTCATCGTGTCAAGCAACTCGTCGCGTCGCGTGCGTTTGCGGCAAATCTCGAACCCCGCACCTTGATCCGCGGCCATCGCCAGCGTCTGCTGCTTCATCGTCGTTTGCCTTTTTCCTTGCACGTGCGCTCTATAACACCTGACAAGCACAAGCGGTGGACTTAATCAGCATTGCACTAAGCCTTGACGGTCGCGAGCGTCTTCTTCACGAAGTCGTTGGTCCACGCCTTCGACAGATCGACCGGCTTGCCCTTCACGGTTTCATCGAATGCCTGCAGCGTCTTGAGCGAGGTCGACGGGCCGTCTTCAGACATCAGCCCATCGGGCGACATCGCTTCTTTCACGTGCTGCCACGAGTCCAGATACAGCGCGCGATCGCCGAGCAGATAGCTTTCCGGCACGGGTCGCGATCAGGTCCTTGCCCGATGCGCCCTGCAACCACTTCAACGCGCGCACCATCGCATTAGTGAGGGCCTGCGTCGTGTTCGGATTCTTCGTGATGAAACTTTGCGCCGCGTACAGGCAGCCCGCGGGCATGTTGCCGCTGAACACGGTTTTCGTATCGGTCAGCGTGCGCGTGTCGGAGATGATGCGGATTTCGCCCGCGCGATCGAGCTTGGTCATCACCGAATCGAGATTGGCGATGGCGTCGATCTGGCCGGATTCGAGCGCGGCGATCGCGCCCGCTCCCGCGCCGATGAACGAGACATCGGTCGGCTTGAGGCCGGCCTTCGCGAACGCGAACGACACCATGATCGAGGTGGACAATCCCGGCGCCGTCACGCCGATCTTCTTGCCCTTCAGGTCGGCGAGCGACTTGTAGTTCGGCATCGCCTTCTTCGAAACCGCGAGCACGATCTGCGGCACGCGTCCCTGCAGCACGAATTCGCGGAAGTACTAGTTCTTTCTTCGCCTGCAACAGCAAGGTGTGCTCGAACGCGCCGGACACCACGTCCGCGCTGCCGCCGACCGCCGCCGCCTGCAACGCTTTCGCGCCGCCCGCAAAATCGCTGATTTCGACGTCCAGGCCTTCGTCCTTGAAGTAATTGCGCTTTTCCGCGATGGTCAGCGGCAAGTAGTAAAACAGGTTTTTCCCGCCGACCGCGATGGCCACCTTGCTTTGCTCCGGCTTGCCCTGCGCGAAAGCGGACGGCATGCCCGTCAATGCACCACTCGCGAGCACGGCGCCGCTCGCGATGAACGTTCTGCGTTTCATCGTTGTTGTCTCCTGGTCTTTTTTAGTTGTCCGCGCGTGTCTGGGTCAAGGCTCAGATCACCTTGGCTGCGCGCAGTCGCGCGATATCGTCGGGATGATACCCGAGCATCTGAAGCACTTCATCCGTGTGTTCGCCGAGTGCGGGCCCGAGCCAGCGTGTTTCGCCCGGTGTTTCCGAGAGTTTGGGCGTGACGTTGGGCAGCGTGATCTCGCGGCCGTCCTGCCACGGAAAACGCTGCAGCATCTGGCGCGCGAGGAATTGTGGATCGGTGAACATGTCGGCCATGCTATAGATGATGCGGCCCGCCGGCACATCGGCGGCGTTGAGCCCGGCCAGCGCCTCGTCGATGCTGCGCTGCGCGTGGACAGCCACCGCCTCGTCGATTTCCTGCGTGCGCGGCACACGGCCTCGTTCGAGGCGAGCGCGGGATCGTCGGCGAGATCGGCGCGCTCGATGGCGTTCACCAGGCGCTTGAAGATCGGATCGCTGTTGCCGCCCCGATCACGATACTGCCGTCGTGGCACGGATAGGTGTTCGACGGCACGATGCTCGGCAGCGATGCGCCGGTGCGCTCGCGCACCATGCCGTTACACCGTACTCGGGCACCACGCTTTCCATCATGTTGAAGACGGCTTCGTACAGCGCGACGTCGACGACCTGCCCTTTACCGCCCGTTGATCTGCTTGTGATGCAGCGCCATCAGCACGCCGATAACGCCGTGCAGCGCCGCGATCGAATCGCCGATGGAAATGCGATATGCGGCGGCAGTTCAAGGTAACCCGGTGATATGCCGCAAGCCGCCCATCGATTCGGCGATCGCGCCGAAGCCGGGATTGTCGACACAAAGCGTGTCATAGCCGAGCCCGAGCTTTTCGAGTAGCCCGGGCCGAAAATTTTCGATGACGATATCGACTTCTTTCGCGAGGCGCCTGACGATGTCCTTGCCTTCGTCGGCCTTGAGATTACTTCTTGTTGCGCGCCTGCACCGCCCACCACAGCGACGTGCCGCCCACCTTCGGGATAGAACTTGCGCCATTTGCGCAGCGGGTCGCCGCCGTTCGGATCTTCGATCTTGATGACGTCCGCGCAGAACTCGCCCATGAAGCGCGCCGCGAACGGCCCGGCGATGAGCGTGCCCAATTCTAGTACCTTCACGCCGGCGAGTGGTCCTGCGTTCGGCAGACCCGTTGCGCTCATGGTTGCGTCTCCTTCTTCGTTTTTTTAAAGCGGGATGTCGAGCGGCCTGAAGCGCGGCGTGCCGTTGACGAGCATTTCGTTGAACAATCGCGGCGGGAGGCACCCACAAGCCGCGCTCGTGCGGCCACAGATGTTCGTAGACGATCATCGCTTCCTCGGTTTCCGAGTGCCGCGCCACGCCGATCACGCGATACAAGCCGACCTTGTAGTGGCGATGCGTCGCGAGCGCGAGGGCTTCGTTTCTGTCATCGGATGGTGTTCCCTTAAACGGAGCGGCGGTCGAGCATCGCGCGCGCGATGGTGCCCGCATCGACATATTCGAGTTCGCCGCCGACCGGTACGCCGCGCGCGAGCCGCGTGACTTTCAGCCCCTTCGACTTGAGCGTCTGCGCGAGATAGTGAGCGGTCGCTTCGCCTTCGTTGGTGAAGTTGGTCGCTAGCACGACTTCCTGCACCTCGCCGTCGAGCGCGCGCTGGATCAGCCGCTCGAAATGGATTTCCTTCGGCCCGATGCCATCGAGCGGACTCAAGCGTCCCATCAGTACGAAATAGAGCCCTTTATAGGTGAGCGTCTGCTCGAGCATGATCTGGTCGGCGGGCGTTTCGACGACGCACAGCAGCGCCGGGTCGCGCTCCTCGTCGCTGCACACTTCGCAGATCTCCGCTTCGGTGAAGGTGTTGCACTTCGCGCAGTGCTTCAGATGCTCGGTCGCGAACAACAGCGACTGACCGAGTTTTTCCGCGGCGGCGCGGTCGTGCTGCATCAGATGATACGCCATGCGCTGCGCCGATTTCGGTCCGACGCCGGGCAGCGCGCGCAGCGCTTCGGCGAGCGCCGACAGGGCTGAAGGTTGTTTCATGTTTTCCTTGACGCCGACCACCGGATGCATGCGCCCGATGCGCCGCGCGATCAGAACGGCAACTTGAAGCCCGGCGGCATCGGCATGCAGGCCGTCATGCCGCTCATCTTTTCCTGCGTGGTGGCTTCGGCCTTGCGCACGGCGTCGTTGAACGCGGCGGCGACCAGATCTTCGAGCATGTCCTTGTCGTCGGCGAGCAGGCTCGGGTCGATCGACACGCGTTTCACATCGTTCTTGCAGGTCATCGTCACCTTCACAAGACCGGCGCCGGACTGGCCTTCGACTTCGATCAGCGCGAGCTGGTCCTGCATCTTCTTCATGTTCTCTTGCATCTGCTGGGCTTGCTTCATCAACCCGGCGAGTTGGTTCTTCATCATGATTCGGCTCCTTGCTGGAAACTGGCTAGAACGTGTGGCGGACGGGCGCCCGGCGGACGCGGCATTCGATGTGATGCGCGACGCCGCCAGGAACCGGTCATTCAAGTCGGGTTCGCGCCCGATGCGGCGATCGGCTTGATCGAACCCTGCACGATGCTCGCGCCGAAGTCGCGGATCAGCGAGCGTACGAACGGGTCCTGCCTGATCTCCTGCTCGGCCTCCTGCTGACGCTTCGCGCGATGCTGCGCGTCGAGCGCGGCGGCGGTGCGGCGCGCGGGCCCGACAGAGACATTGACCTCGAGCACGCGGCCGAGTTTTTCGGCGAGCGCGGTTTTGAGCTTGGCGACGTGCGCGTTGTCGGCGTACATCTGCACCGCGACGGCGAGCGTGATCGACTGGGCGTCGCAGGCGGTGAGCTCGCTGTTGAAGGCGAGCTGGTACGAGATGCCCTTCAGCGGCAGATCGGCCGCGAGCGCGGGCCATTCGATCGCGAGCCCGAGCGCGTCGAGCGGCACGGCGGGCGGCAGCGGTGTGGTGTCGAGCTTCGGCGCGGGCGATGGCGACGCTTCGCCGCCGAAGCGCATGTCGTCGGGACCGCTCTCGAACGCGGGCATGAAGCCGTCGTCGGGCGGTGCGAAGTAGTCCGCCTCGGACGATGCGGCCGGCGCGTAGTCGTCCGGCAGAATCTCTTCCCACGGTGGGATGTCGCGGGTATCGACGGGACGCTCCGCTTGCGGCGCGGGAGCCTGCGCCCATGGAGAAGCAGCCGGCGTCGCATCGCGGCAAGGCGCGGGCACTTTGACCTGCACGGCGGGCTTAGCGGCAGGCTTTGGCGCGGGTTGCACGGCGGGCGCGGCCGATGCCCCGGCGAAACAGCCGCCACGGTCGGACGACAGCCGCATGCCTGCGCTGCGCAGAACTTCGAGCGCGGCGCCCGCGCCACTATTGCCGCCGCGCGGCGCTGCCGGTTGGTCTTCCTGAACCGGTGCGGCGGGTGCGGCTTCCTGCGCGATCTCCTCGACGGCCTGCTTCGCGGCAGCGAGCAACGCGGCTTCCTGCACGGCGACAGGCTGTGCTTCGGCCGCGGCTTTGCTTTCAGGCTGATCGGCCGATACAGCGGAAGCGGCCGATTGCTCAGGCGCCTTCTCACTCTCCACCGGCGCGACGCGCTCCGCCGCAACCGGCGCCTTCGACGCGACCGGAGCGCTGGCGCGTTCGGCCATCGCTCCAGCGAGCGCCGCGCCGCGCGCGGACTTCGCGCCCGACGGCGCATTCACCGCGAGGCTGCCACCGCCGCCCGGTCCGCCTGCCGGCTCGAACGCGAGCATGCGCAGGAGCGTCATCGTGAAGCCGGCGTATTCGTCCGGCGCGAGACGCAACTCGCCGCGACCGACCGTGGCAATCTGATAGAAAAGCTGGATCTGCTCGGCGGACAGCATTTCCGCGAAGCGCCGAATGTCTTCGGCTTCGGGCCACTCGTCCAGAACCGACGCCGGCGCGAACTGCGCCCACGCGATCCGGTGCAGCAGACTCGCGAGGTCCTGCAGCGCGGTCGAGAACGACAGGCTGCGCAGGCTCATTTCATCGGCGATGGAAAGCACGAGCGCGCCATCGCCCGAAGCGAGTCCATCGAGCAGGCGGATCAGATAGCTTTGATCCAGCGCGCCAAGCATGCCGCGCACGGCTTCCTCGGTGACTTCGCCCGCCGAATACGCAATGGCCTGATCGGTCAGCGACAGCGCATCCCGCATGCTGCCGTCGGCTACGCGCGACAACAGCCGTAGCGCTTGCGTCTCGAACGCGATGCTCTCCTGCCCGAGAGTGTTTTCCAGATGCGTGACGATATGCCCCGCCGGCATCTGCTTCAGATTGAACTGCAGACAGCGCGACAGCACGGTGACCGGAATCTTCTGCGGATCGGTAGTCGCGAGGATGAACTTGACGTGCGACGGCGGCTCTTCCAACGTCTTCAACATGGCATTGAAGGCGTGATTCGTGAGCATGTGCACTTCGTCGATCATGTAGACCTTGAAGCGCGCATCGACCGGCGCGTACACCGTGCGCTCCAGCAGCGTGGCCATCTCCTCGACGCCGCGGTTGCTCGCCGCATCCATCTCGACGTAATCGACGAACCGGCCCTCGTCGATTTCCCGGCACGCGCAACACACGCCGCACGGCTTCGACGTTACGCCAGTTTCACAATTGAGCGCCTTGGCGAAGATACGCGAGAGCGTGGTCTTGCCGACGCCACGCGTGCCCGTGAACAAATAGGCGTGGTGCAGGCGGCCGCCGTCGAGCGCGTGCGTGAGCGCACGAACGACGTGCTCCTGGCCGACGAGTGACTCGAACGATTTCGGCCGCCATTTGCGTGCGAGAACTTGATAGGTCATGCGGGAAATTGTATCAGCAACGACCCGCGGGAAACGTCGTCGAATCGGGGTGTCCGGGGAGATCCAGGGTGGTGATAGTACGCGGATTTTCCAGTCGAAACGTTGCGCGAGACCTGCGCGCATGAGGAAGGAAAACGGGGAAATACCTGAGCAGGAACTATACAAAGAAACTACAACGAAAAAGCGGAAGGTGACGAGCCCTACCCTCGGCACTGGTGGAAAACGGCTGTGGCTGCTTCGTTCCCGACCTGACCAGGTTGACCGCGCCGCCATGCGAAGAGGCCCGTCACGTTGAATTGTAGCACGGCCGATGCGTCGCCCGGAAGGCTCGGACCGCTCTTCGTGCACACCGGGATCGCGCCCGCGACTCGGCTCTTGCATCGCGCATTTCCGTCCTCAAATGCCCGTTATCGGAACCACTATCGGCACCCGGCAACGGATAGCAAAGTAGGCTAAGATGCCATGTGAATCATCCGTGACGGTTTCATCCGTGACTCATCCTTGACGGTGGGTCTCTTCAGACTATCGCGGGTCTATCGCGGATGTCTATCGCGAATCATTTTGCCGGCAGTCGTGAGCCGAATCGGCGTACGGGTTTCCCTCACCTGCGGCGACCAAACCCTTTTCCGTTTTGATGTATCGTGGCGAGCAATCAAACGCGGGCCTCGAATCTCAATAGAGGTATTCAGACAATGAGCGAATCAATCAAGCACATCAGCGACGCGTCCTTCGAACAGGACGTCGTCAAGTCGGATAAACCTGTCCTGCTCGACTTCTGGGCCGAATGGTGCGGTCCGTGCAAGATGATTGCCCCGATCCTCGACGAAGTCGCTAAGGATTACTGCAATCGCTTACAAATCGCAAAGATCAATGTGGATGAGCATCAGTCGACGCCGGTGAAGTTCGGCGTGCGCGGCATCCCGACGCTGATCCTCTTCAAGAATGGCGCAGTGGCCGCACAAAAGGTCGGCGCGCTGTCCAAGTCCCAGCTCACCGCGTTCCTCGACAGCAACCTGTAACACAGCATCCCGGCGGGCCCTGCTCTGCGGCTCGCCATCGCGCCTGATCGAACATGATGTCGCCGAGATTGAAGCCCGCTGATGTTGTCCTGCGACAACATCAGCCCGAAAGCCGCGCCCTTGGCCTTTTCGAGCCATTTACGGCGTGTGCTATGCTATATTCACAAGAGTTTAAGAAGTACTAAGTCTCAGAGCGGTTCCGCTCACCTCTTCTCCCAAATCTTTCTGTTCCACCTCTTCTCCCTGGCGGGAAATCCGTATGCATTTATCCGAGCTCAAGTCTCAGCACGTCTCCGCACTGATCGAGATGGCCAATGGCCTCGAGATCGAAAATGCGAACCGCCTGCGCAAGCAGGAATTGATGTTCGCGATTCTTAAAAAGCGCGCCAAGGTTGGCGACACGATCTTCGGCGACGGCACCCTCGAAGTGCTGCCTGACGGTTTCGGCTTCTTACGCTCGCCCGAGACTTCGTATCTCGCGAGCACGGACGACATTTACATCAGCCCGTCACAGATTCGCCGCTTCAACCTGCACACCGGCGACACGATCGAAGGCGAAGTCCGCACGCCGAAGGACGGCGAACGCTACTTCGCGCTCGTGAAGGTGGACAAAGTCAACGGGCAACCGCCCGAGGCCTCGAAACACAAGATCATGTTCGAGAACCTCACGCCGCTGCATCCGAACAAACCGCTGCCGCTCGAGCGCGAGATGCGCGGCGAAGAGAACGTCACCGGCCGGATCATCGACATGATCGCGCCGATCGGTAAAGGCCAGCGCGGCCTGCTGGTCGCCTCACCGAAATCCGGCAAGACCGTGATGCTCCAGCACATCGCGCATGCGGTGAAGGCGAATCATCCGGACGTCATCCTGTTCGTGCTGCTCATCGACGAGCGTCCGGAAGAAGTGACGGAAATGCAGCGCTCGGTTCACGGCGAAGTCATCGCCTCGACCTTCGACGAACCGGCCGGGCGTCACGTGCAAGTGGCCGAAATGGTCATCGAAAAGGCCAAGCGTCTAGTCGAAATGAAGCACGACGTCGTGATTCTGCTCGACTCGATTACGCGTCTGGCACGTGCGTACAACACGGTCGTGCCGGCATCGGGCAAGGTGCTCACGGGCGGTGTCGACGCCAACGCGCTGCAGCGTCCGAAGCGTTTCTTCGGCGCCGCACGGAACATCGAGGAAGGCGGTTCGCTGACCATCATCGGCACCGCGCTGATCGAAACCGGCAGCCGCATGGACGACGTAATCTACGAAGAGTTCAAGGGCACCGGCAACATGGAAGTGCACCTCGAGCGCCGTCTGGCCGAGAAACGCGTCTACCCGTCGATCAATCTGAACAAGTCGGGCACGCGCCGCGAAGAACTGCTCATCAAGCCGGATGTGCTGCAAAAGGTCTGGGTACTGCGCAAGTTCATTCACGACATGGACGAAGTCGAAGCCATGGAATTCCTGCTCGACAAGATCCGTCAAACGAAGAACAACGCCGAGTTCTTCGACATGATGCGTCGCGGCGGCAGTTAATCCGCCTTCGCTGCCCGCGCACAGAAAACCGTCTGCTTCGTGAGGCGGTTTTTTTATTTATGTTTGACGCGCCAGCGCTCCGTACAATCCGCTCTATCGAAAGCGATACGAACGACCGCATGGCCAATCTCTTTTCCCGCTGGTTCGGCGCGCAACGCCGCGAGCGCGCGCTGCACAAATACGCGATCGACGATGCGCTCTGGCACAGCACGCTCGACGCGTTTCCGTGCTTTGGCCATCTGGGCCGGAATGATCTTCAGCGCCTCAGGGAGACCGCGAGCCTGTTCATCGCGCAGAAGGAATTCTCGACCGCGCACGATCTCGAACTGACCGACCGGATGATCGTCTCGATCGCCGCGCAGGCGTGCCTGCCGGTGCTCAATCTCGATCTCGACCTGTATCGCGGCTGGGTCGGCGTAATCGTGTATCCGGGCGAGTTCATCATCCGCAAGACGGTGGAAGATGAAGACGGCGTCGTCCACGAAGTCGAGCACGACGCGAGCGGCGAGGCGTGGGAAGGCGGTCCGGTCGTGCTGTCGTGGAAGGATGCGCAGATGGCCGACGGCTCGGACGCGTACAACGTCGTCATCCACGAATTCGCGCATAAGATCGACATGCTGACGAGCGAGGCCGACGGGCATCCGCCGCTGTTCCGCCGCTGGCACGCGCCGCTCGACTCCACCGCCTGGAACGATATCTTCGACAACGCCTACGACCAGTTCTGCGCGCGCGTCGATGCCGTGCCGCAGCGCCGCTGGGCGCGTTTCGAGCGAGAGTCGCTGATCGATCCTTACGCGACGGATCATCCGTCGGAGTTTTTCGCGGTATGCAGCGAGGCGCTGTTCGTCACACCCAAGCCTTTCGAAGCAGAATATCCAAAGCTTTACCGGTTGCTCGCGCGCTTCTACAGGCAGGACCCGGCGGGCGTCGGCGCGCTGTCGTGAATCGCGCGAAACCTGCGAAAAAGTGTCAAGCGACTGATTTTCTGGCATAATCGCTGTTTTCGACCCTAGGCAAGTGACTCGCGCAAGCTGCTTACCCAAGCGCAGCGGGTTGGTTACCGCCAGATCTCAGGAAAGACCATGAAACAAGGCATTCACCCGGATTATCGCGAAGTCCTGTTCATCGACATGTCGAACGACTTCAAGTTCGTGACCCGCTCGACCATCCAGAAGACGCGCGAAACCGCCGAATTCAACGGCAAGACCTACCCGCTCGCGAAGATCGAAGTGTCATCGGAATCGCACCCGTTCTACACCGGCCAGCAGAAGATCATGGACACGGCCGGCCGCGTCGAGAAGTTCAACAACAAGTTCGCACGCTTCTCCACGAAGAAGTAAGTCGGGCTTCGAAGCGTCAAACGAAGCATCAGGAAGAAAGGCAGCTCTGACTGCTTTTTTGTCTCCGCAAGATCGTCTTCGCGGAAATCATCCGGCATTTGCGTTGCTGGGTTCTCACAACGGCTGTTGCATACCGTAACAGCCGGTCTGCCTGCGTCGACCGGCGCGCGGCTACAATGCCGGTTTTTGGCCCCGCCGCTTTCGATCGCATGGCTCGCGGCCCGTTTTCATGGATCAAGCCCTTTTCGCATGCGCTCCGCCGTTCGTCTGACCGCCTCCGCCACCAGCGCCCTGCCGCGCTGGCTGCTGTTCGCCATCTGTATCACGTATGCGTCGTTCGGCCTGTTCGGGCGCGATCCGTGGAAGAACGAGGATGCCGCGGGCTTCGGCGTGATGTGGACCATGGCCAACGGCGACGCGCGCGACTGGCTGCTGCCCAACCTGGTCGGCAACGCGCCCACCGCCGACGGCCCGCTGATGTACTGGCTCGGCGCGTCGTCCATCCGGCTGCTAAGCCCGTGGGTCGATGCGAGCAACGCGTCGCGCGTGGTGACCGGCCTGCTGTTCTGTCTCGCGTGCGCTTTCGTCTGGTATTCGGCCTATCTGCTGGGACGGCGCGACGAGGCGCAGCCTTTCAAATACGCATTCGGCGGCGAGCCGGAGCCGCACGACTACGGCCGCACGCTCGCCGACGGCGCGCTGCTGATCCTGCTCGCGTGTTTCGGTCTCGCCGAGCGCGGCCACGAAACCACGCCGCAACTCGCGCAGTTCGCCGGCACCGCGATGCTCATCTACGGGCTCGTACGCAGCCTCGACAAGCCACTGCACGGCGCCATCGTCTGGGGTGTCGCGATCGGCGTGGTCGGCCTGTCGAGTTCGCCGGTGCTAGTGTTCGCGCTGCTGCTCTGTACGCTGGCGATGACGATCATCGTCAAGCAGGTGCGCGCGCTGCCGCTCTTGATCTTCGGCCTGCCGATCGCCGTGCTTCTGACCGCCGCGTGGGTGCTGCCCACCCGGCACTTCTTCCCCGACGACGGCGACTGGTGGCTGCGTCAGTGGTGGCGCAACAGCTTCTCGTTCTTCTCCGGCACGCCCGGCTCGATCTTCGGCTACGCCATCAAGAACCTGCCGCTCTTCACGTGGCCCGCGTGGCCGCTGACCATCTGGGCATTCGTGAGCTGGAGCAGCATGCGCCGATCGCCGCACGTCGCGGTGCCCTTGTCGATCATCGGGCCGCTGCTGGTGCTGGTCGTGCTGCAGGCACATGAAACCAACCGCTTGTTCATGCTGCTGCTGCCGCCGCTGTCGGTGCTCGCGACCTTCGCGCTGCCGACGCTCAAGCGCGGCGCGATCAATGCGATCGACTGGTTCGCGATGTTGAGCTTCACCATCATCGGCTCGCTGGTTTGGCTCGTCTGGACGGCCGGCATGATCGGTTTTCCGGCGTCCATGGCGCGCAACCTCGCGCGTCTCGCGCCGGGGTTTCATCCGGAATTCAAGCTGCTGTCGTTTCTGTGCGCGATCGCGGTGACGGTCGGCTGGTTCCTGCTCGCACGCTGGCGGCTCGCGCGTCATCCCAAGGTGCTGTGGCGTTCCGTCGTGTTGTCGAGCGCGGGTACTACGCTGATGTGGGTGCTGCTGATGACTCTGTGGCTGCCGGTCGTCAACTACAGCCGGACCTATCGCGATGTGGCCGAGCAGATCGCCGAACATCTGCCGCCCGATTACAATTGTATTTCGCCCGCGCGATTGGGTGATGCGCAGATCGCGACCTTCGCGTATTTCGGCGGCATGCACTTCGCGTTCGATGAAGATTGCGACGTCATCCTGCGCCAGGACCGCGCCGATTACGGCGATCCGCCGTCGATCTCGAACACCGAATGGAAGCTCGTGTGGGAAGGCCGGCGCGTGGCCGACCGCGACGAACGCTTCCGCCTATACGTGCGCATCCAGCGCCCGACGCCGCCCGCGCCGAAGCCGCTGCGTCCGCGCAGCCTGCGCCGGTCGCAGTAAGCGTATGGCCGCTCCGTCCGACACTTTGCACGGCACCACCGGCATGTTCAGCGACGTGCGCAGGATCGGCGCGCTGGCGTAGCCGGTGCTGATCGGCGAGCTCGCGGTGATCGCCTTCGGCGTGATCGACACCGCGATGGTCGGCCGTTTCTCCGCGACCGATCTCGCCGTGCTCGGGCTCGGGTCGTCAGTCTATATCTCGGTGTTATATGGGCCTGTCG
Source organism: Candidatus Paraburkholderia calva (assembly GCA_001184395.1). Taxonomy (GTDB): domain Bacteria; phylum Pseudomonadota; class Gammaproteobacteria; order Burkholderiales; family Burkholderiaceae; genus Caballeronia; species Caballeronia calva. The sequence goes on from LFLF01000060.1 coordinate 12,632, forward strand.
TATCTCATCGAAGTACCTCGTACACCTTCATGGCGCTGTTCATCTCGCACTTCGGCACGACCACGCTCGCGGGACACCAGATCGCGGGCAATCTCGGCGCGGTACTCTATATGACGCCGCTGTCCCATCGGCATTGCCTCGTCGACGCTCGCGTCGCAGGCGCGACGCGTAAAAGTTCGACGAAGCGCGTTCGATCTCGCGTCACGACATCGGCATAGCCTGCGTGCTGGCGTTCGCCGTATGGCGTGATTCTGCTGGCCGCGAGGCCGCAGATCATCGCGGCTTATACGCCGGACGCCAATGTGATCGCCACCGCCATGCCACTCGTGCTGATCATCTTCTTCTATCATCTGTGCGACGCTTTGCAGATCACCACGGCGTTCATTCTGCGCGCCTACAAGGTGACGCTCGTGCCGACCATCATCTACACGATCGCGCTGTGGGGCATCGGGCTGGGCGGCGGTTATCTGCTCGGCTTCGATGTGGGCGGCGCGGTGCCCGCGTGGCTGCAAGGCGCGCGGTTTCTGGACCGCTAATTCGCTGAGTCTCGGCGTGGCGGGCATCGGCCTGTTCTGCTACTGGCGGCGCGTCAGCGCGCGTCATGTGTCGATGGTGCGTGCCGACTGAATTCGGCCGGTCGACCGTTGTAAAGCGTCAACGCCGGAAAGACGCGCGTAAGGCTCCAGTAGAATGCCCCGCATCGAGGAAAACTCGGAGCGAGTGGATGAGCCACGTTAGCAAACAACAAAAATGGATCCTGGCCGCAACCACCCTGCTCGCCACGCTCGCTGCTAGCGTCGCGATGCGCGGGGCCGAAACTGTGCGCGTCACGACCGTCTCGCCGCAAGGCAAGGTCGCGCAGGTGAGACAGGTCATCGTCAAGTTCGACGAAGCGATGACTCCGTTCGGCAGTCCGTCGGCGGCATCGCCTGGCGGCGTGACATGTAGCGGCGCGCCCGCTGCCGCAACCAGGGGCAACGCCCGCTGGATCGATCAGAAAACCTGGGCGTTCGACTTCGAGAACGATCTGTCGCCCGGCGTGCGCTGCACATTCGATCTCACCAAGGGCATCAAGTCCGACGCGGACAACATCATTTCCGGTCCTTCGCATTCCAGACCGGCGGCCCGTTCGTTACGCGCGTGATGCCGGGTTATGGCCGCATCGAGGAAGACCAGACTTTCGTGCTACGGCTGAACGGACCGGCAACGCAGGCCTCGGTGCTCGATCACGTGTGGTGCGAATCGAATGCGCTCGGCAATCGCATTCCCGTGCGTCTTGCCGACAAGAGCACACGCGATGCGCTGCTCAGGCACTTCGGCCTCGAGAAGGAGAGCGAACGCGTCCTCACGCTCGCATGTCAGCAGACGCTGCCGTCCGCGACCAAGATACAGCTCGTCTACGGCGCGGGCGGCACGGGCCCGAGCGGCATATCGCCAACGATGTCGAAAAGCGCTTCGACTTCGAAGTGCGCGAGCCTTTCAAGGCGAGTCTCAACTGCGAGCGCGAGAACGCTAAAGCGCCCTGCACACCGCTACGCCTGCTGCGTCTCGACTTCAGCGCGCCGATCACGCGTGCGGACACGCAGAAATTCGTCCTGCACGAACCCAAGGGCAACACTTCGCCTTCCTTCGACGACAGCGATCAGAGCACGGAATTCAGCACGCTCACGTTCGCCGCGCCGCTGCCCGAACGCGCGGACCTGAGCATCGAAGCGCCCGCGAATCTGAAAGACGTGAGCGGCCGCGCACTCGCCAACGCCGACCTCTTTCCGCCCAAGACCGCGACCGTGCCGATGCCGCCGCGCGCGAAGTTCTCGTCGGGCGACTTCGGCATCATCGAGCGTTTCGCCGAGCGCGACATGCCCGCGATGCTGCCCGTCACGCTGCGTCATGTCGAAGCGAACCTGCATGTGCAGGGGCTCAACTCGGGCACCTCGCAGATCACCGAACTCAAGCTCGACCGCCGATAGCGACATTCGCCGCTGGATGCGCAACGTCGATCTGTTCGACGGCATGACCATGTCGCGCTCGATGATCCGGGAGCGCATGCCGGAACTGCTGAAAAACGGCATCGAACCGGTAATCGTGCCGGACAGCGAAGGCAAGATCGGCAAGGACCCGCAAATCGACGTGCGCTCGCTGTCGATGCTCGCGAAGCGCCCGGCGTGCAGACATTGACGCTGCCCGCCGCGGATCCGAAGGCGCTGCGGCCGTTCAAGGTCGTCGGCGTGCCGTTCACGAAGCCGGGCGTCTACGTGGTGGAACTCGCCTCGCCCGCGCTCGGCGCGTCGCTGCTCGGCAGGAGCCAGTCGATGTACGTGCGCACCTCGGTGCTCGTCACCAATTTCGGCGTGCACTTCAAGCAGGGCCGCGAGAACAGCGTCGTATGGGTGACGACCCTCGACAAGGGCAAGCCGGTGCCGAACACGAGCTTGCGCATCACCGATTGCAACGGCGATTAAATCGCCACCGGCACAACCGATGCGTAAGATCTCGCCACCATCGGCAAGCCGCTTGCCGCACTGAAAGAGTGCGACGAGCACAGTCTGAGCTATGGCGGCTTCTTCGTTGTCGGCGCGCGTCGACGATCACGCGACCGGCCCCGACATGGCCTTCGCGATGTCGGACTGGAATCGCGATATCGAAGCGTGGCGCTTCAACGTGCCGACCGACATGAGCAGCACGCGCACCGTGCGCGCGCATACCGTGTTCGATCGCACGCTGCTGCACGCCGGTCAAACCGTGTCGATGAAGCATCTGATGCGCGTCGAGACGCTGAACGGATTCGGCTTTCCGCCGGACTATCCGAGCCGCGTGACGATCTGGCATATCGGTAGCGGACAGACGTGGCACATGCCGCTCAAGTGGGCAAGGATCACAGCGCCGACACCGTTTTCGACATTCCCGCCGCGGCGAAGCTCGGCGAATACAACGTGACGCTCGACAATGGCGCGGCCAGCGCCGATGCCAGCGCCAATGACGAAGACGCCGACAGCGGCGTCACGCAGTCGTACGACTCCGGAAGCTTCCGCGTCGAGGAATTCCGTTTGCCGGTTTTCAAAGGCTCGATTAAGGCAGGCGACACCAAAGCGCCCGGACTCGTCGCCGCGACCGAAGCGCCGGTCAACGTGCAACTCGGATACGTACAGGGCGACCCGGCGTCCAACCTGCCGGTACAGCTATCGGCTGCTGGTCGCGTCGCGATGCATCGCCGCCTCCGCGTCGCAATACGAGGCGTTCAGTGGCGCACCGAATCGCAAGCCCGCGAACGATAGCGCGAGCGCACCCGCCGAGGATCAGAACGACGACAGCGATCAGCAGGCCGATACCTCGACGAAGCTCATCGCCGACAAGATGAAGCTCACGCTCGATCGCGACGGCGCGGGCAAGCTCACCGTCAAGCCGTTGCCCGAGGTCGTGTCGCCCAAGTGGCTCGCGTTCGAAGCGACCTTCGCGGACCCAAACGGCGAGACGCAGACCATCAGCGGCGGCGCGCTGCCGGTACGGTACAAGCGCTCGCGCTCGATTTGCAGGGCAAGCCGCGCGCAGGCGTGTCGGTCGAGATCAAAGACGTCGCGCGCATCATGTCGAGTTCGCGCAAGCGCATGGCCGGCCGCTTCTATGCGTACGACAACCATACCGAGATCAAGGACCTGGGCTCGCTGTGCAGCGGCAAGAGCGACGATCACGGCATCGTGTCCTGCGACGTCAAGCTCAAGGACGCGGGCAATATCAATCTGATCGCGGTCGCGAAAGACGGCGACGGACACGCGGCGAACGCCAGCACGTCGGTATGGGTCACGCGCGCAGACGAGTTGTGGTTCGGCGGCGAGAACACCAACCGCATCGACGTGCTGCCCGAAAAGACCAGCTACGAAGCGGGCGAAACCGCGCGCTTCCAGGTCCGCATGCCTTTCCGCTCGGCGACGGCGCTCGTCACGGTGGAGCGCGAGGGCATCGTGGAGACGCATGTCGTCGAGTTGAACGGCCGCGATCCGACCGTCGAACTCAAGGTACGGGATGCATGAGGGCCGAACGTCTACGTGTCGGTGCTCGCGCTGCGCGGACGCATCCACGAGGTGCCGTGGTATTCGTTCTTCACCTGGGGCTGGAAAGCACCGATCGAATGGGCGCGCGCGTTCTGGTACGAAGGCCGTCAGTATCAGGTGCCCACGCCGCTCGTCGATCTGTCGAAGCCCGCGTTCCAATACGGGCTGGCGTCGATCAAGGTCGGCACGGCATCCCACAGGCTGGCGGTCGGCGTAACGCCGGACGCCAAGTCGTACACCATGCGCTCGAAGGCGCATGTGAAGATCAAGGTCGCGCTCCGGCGGCAAGCCCGCGCCCGCGGGCACGCAGATCGCCGTCGCCGCCGTCGACGAAGCGATGCTCGAACTCATGCCCAATCAAAGCTGGGACGTGCTCGATGCAATGCTTCAGCAGCACGCCTACGGCGTGGAGACCGCGACCGCGCAGATGGAAATCGTCGGGCGGCGGCACTTTGGGCGCAAGGCGGTGCCGGCGGGCGGCGGCGGACACAGCGCCACGCGCGAACTGTTCGACACGCTGCTGTGGAATCCTCGCGTGACGCTGGATGCGAACGGCGAGACATCGGTCGATGTGCCGCTTAACGATGCGCTCACGCGCTTTCGCATCGTCAGGATCGCGGCAGTCGGCGCCGAGCAGTTCGGCACCGGCAGCACGTCGATCCAGAGCACGCAGGATCTGCAACTGATCTCGGGCCTGCCGCCGCTGGTGCGCGTCGGCGATGCGCACCGCGCGCAGTTCACGCTGCGCAACACCACGCAGCGGACCATGAGCGTCGTCGTCACGCCGAAGGCCGGCACGCTCGTGCTCGACACGCGCACGGTCGACTGAAGCCGGAGTCGTCGCAGAAAGTGGTGTGGGATGTGACGACGGCGCGGGTTCGTCCGCGAGTCTCGACTGGAACGTGAGCGCCACGGAACAGGCCGGGCCGAAGGCGAGCGACGCCGTGAAGCTCACACAGAAAATCGCCGCCGCGATTCCGGTAAGCTCGCAGCAGGCGACCATCGCGCAGGTGGACGGCACGCTCACGCTGTCCGTCGCGCCGTCCGCCGATGCGAGCAGGTTGAGCGACGGCAAGCTGCGCGGTGGTATCGCGGTGTCCTTGCAGCCGAAGCTCGACGATGGCCTGCCCGGCGTGCGCCGCTGGTTCGAGCGCTATCCGTACAACTGTCTCGAACAACAGACCTCGCGCGCGCTCGGCCTGATGGATGCCGCACAATGGCAAGGCATGCTCACGCGCATGCCGTCGTATCGATCGCGACGGCCTCGCGAACTACTTCCCGCCGTATGAATGACGACGAGCGCCCCACCGGCAGCCCCGCGCTGACCGCTTATCTGCTCGCCGTCAGCGACGACGACGCGAAGGAACCGCCGCTTCGCCCTCCCCGCCGATCTGCGCGATCAGATGGCGGCGGGCCTTGCGAATTTCGTCAATGGCAAGATCGAGCGCAAGTTCTGGGCACCGCGTAACGACCTCGACTTCAAGAAGCAGCTCGTCGCGATCGAGGCCTTGCGCGCTACGGTCTCGCACAGGCGCGCATGCTCGGCTCGGTCACCATCGCGCCGGATCAGTGGCCGACCTCCGCCGTGCTCGATTACTACGCCATCCTGTCGCGCGTCGACGGTATCGCGAATCTTGACGAAAAGCGCACACAGGCCGAGCAGATCATCCGCGCGCGGCTGACGTATCAGAACACGCGGCTCGGCTCACCTTCTCGACCGAACGCGACGACGATCTGGTGGCTTATGACCCGCTCCTAGACCAACGCCGCGCGCACCGCGCTGCTGTTCGCCGATGCACCCGGCTGGAAGGACGAGATGCCGCGTCTGGTCGCGGGCCTGCTGATGTTGCATAAAAACGGCACCTGGCAGACCATGACCGCGAACCTGTGGGGCGAACTCGCGGTCGCGCGTTTCTCGCGGCTGTTCGAAAGTACGCCGGTCACGGGCAATACGAAGGTGCAACTCGGTGATGCTGCGCAGAGCGTGAAGTGGAGCGCGGCGGCGGCTTCGGCTACCCCGATCACGCGCAGCATGATGCTGCCGTGGTCCACCGGCTCGCTTTCGCTGACACAAGACGTCACCGGCAAGCCGTGGGCGACCGTCGAAAGCCTCGCGGCCGTCGCACTCAAGGCGCCGTTCGCGGCGGGCTATCTCATCAGCAAGACGATGACACGGGTCGATCCCGCCGTGAAGGGCGCGCTCTCGCGCGGCGATATCGTGCGCGTGCATCTCGACGTCGATGCACAGAGCGACATGACCTGGGTCGTCGTCAACGATCCGATTCCCGTTGGCGCGACAATTCTCCGCTCGGGGCTCGGGCACGATTCCGCCGCGACCGAAGGCGAACAGCAAAAAGGCGCGTGGCCCGCGTTCGTGGAGCCCGGCTTCGACGGGTATCGCGCGTATTACGACTATCTGCCGAAGGGCAAGCTGCAAGTCGAGTACACGATTCGCGTGAATAACCCTGGCACCTTCGGTCTGCCGCCAACGCGCGTCGAGACCCTGTACGCGCCGTCGAGCTCGGCGCACTGCCGAATGCGCCGGTGGTCGTCCAGCCACTGTCGGGCAAGTGAGATGAAGCGCGCGGCCGTCATCATCGTCATGTGTCTGAGCGCGGCGGCGCATGCCGCGCCCAGCTTCGACGACGTGCGCTCGGCATGGCGCAGTTCCGACTGGGTGCTGCTCGCCCGCGACGGCACACCGCTGCAGCGCACGCACATCGATACCAGCGCGCGGCGCAGCGACTGGGTCGCGCTCGCGAAGGTCTCGCCGGCGCTGCGCGAGGCCATCGTCGTATCGGAGGATAAGCGCTTCTGAACACGCGGGCGCCGCTGCGTGGGGCAATTTGTGGAACACGCGCACGTGCGGCGCATCGTCGGCGAAGGCTGTGCGCCCAGACGACGCAGCATCGGCGAAAAGGCGGAACAGAAAAGGCGGAACAGACGGTCGGCGCGCGATGGCTCGAACGCTCGTGGCGCAAGGATCAGATTCTCGAGGCGTATCTGAATCTCGTGCCGTTTCGCGGCGAACTCATCGGCCTCTCGGCGCTGTCGCAAACCCTCTTCGACAAGGCGCCGGCAGGGCTCGACGAACGCGCAGTACCCGAAAGTCAGCGCGCATACCTGCGCGATCCTGCGCGACATGCAGTCGCTGCAAGGCAAGCGCAATCCGACGGTCGATCCATGCGTCAATCTCGATAGCTACACGCATCTCGTGCTCACGCGCACCGCGGCGGCGCTCGCCTTCACGCGCGGCGACGATGCGCTCGCGCCGCACATCGCGAGCGAGGTGCATCCGCAAGCCGGCATGCGCTCGACGCACCGCTCCAACGCTATGCTCGCGACACGCTCACGGAGCTGAACGCGCGCGCATCCGCGCAATGTGCACGACGCGGCGGCCATCGTGATCGACAACCGCACGGGCGAGGTGCTCGCATGGGTCTGTTCGTCGGGCGGTTTGTCGAACGCGCCGGAAGTCGATGCCGTGCTCGCAAGATGTCAGGCCGGCTCCACGCTCAAGCCCTTCCTGTATACGCAGGCCATCGACGATAAACGTCTCACCGCCGCGTCCCTGCTCGACGACGCCCCACTCGATCTGGCGACCGGCGGTGGCCTCTCTCCTCTATAGTACCGTACCGCAGAACTACGATCACGATTTCAAGGGATGGGGGAGCGTGCGCACCGCGCTCGGCTCGTCGCTAAACGTGCCCACCGTGCGTGCGCTGGTGATGGTCACGCCGCATCGCTTCGCGAAAACACTCGTCCCGCTCGGCCTGCCGCTCACGCAGGCGGACAACTAACTATTACGGCTTCAGCCTCGCGCTCGGCAGCGCGGACGTCACGCTCGCATCGCTCGCGAATGCGTATCGCGCGCTCGCGAACGGCGGCGGCGCGCGGCCTTGGTTCGATCTCGCCGATCATCCCGAGCTGCCCGCCGGCACGCGCATTTTCAGTCCGCAGGCGAGCTTCGTCGTCACCGATATCCTCGCGGACAACAACGTGCGCACGCGCACCTTCGGCTTCGACAGCGTGCTCGCGACGCGCAACTTCAGCGCGGTGAAGACCGGCACCAGCAAGGACATGCGCGACGACTGGGCGGTCGGTTTCAAGTCGCGCTATACGATCCGGCGTGTGGGTCGGCAACGCGGACGGCACGCCGATGTGGGACGTCTCCGGCGTCACCGGCGCCGCGCCCGTGTGGACCGCGCTCGTCAACTATCTCGGCCGGCGCGGGCCGAGCCGCGCGCCGACGGCGCCAGCGGGCGTGGTGCGCACGGCCATCGCGTATCAGGGTGACGTCGAACCCAGCGCGCGACGAATGGTTCGTCGACGGCACGCAGATGCGCACCATCGCACTCACCGCATCGGCGCTCACCGCGAGCCCCGCGCGCGAGGCGGCGGCGGACCCGCAGGTGGCACGCATCGGCTCGCCGACCGACGGCACCATTTTCGCGCTCGACCCGGACATTCCGCCCGCGCGCCCGCGCGTGTGGTTCGAGCGTGCGGGCAGCGGCACGCTCACCTGGCGGCTCGACGGCAAGCGGTATGGCCGCGATGCGCGCGCGGCGTGGCTGCCGTGGCCGGGGTGTCATCGGCTGGAACGGGTCGATGTGCGCGGCGCGTTCGCCAAAACGTCCGTCAAGTCTGCCAGGTGACGCGCGCTCGCTGAACGGCGGCGGGCGGCAGGAAGAATCACGCAACGTCATCCGCGCGACGTTTCTCTCAACGTTAATTAAATATGGACGCAGGCGTGATGCGCGCCGTAGGATCGCGCACCGCGCATGCCGTCATCGTTCCAGCGGCGGATTTGTCCTATGCTTACGACATCGTCCTGGAAAAGGCCGGAATTTATCGATTCGTCATTCTTTTCTCTCAAGCCTGGAGTGCCGTCATGCTGAAAAAGCTGCTGATGCTGTGCCTTGCGTTGATGCTGTCCGTCGGTCACGCGTTCGCCGCGGTCGATGTCAACACCGCCGATCAAGCCGCACTCGATTCGGTCAAGGGCTTAGACCCGGTCAAGTCGAAAGCAATCGTGGATGAGTGCACCAAGAACGGCCCCTTCAAGGACGCCGATGATCTCGCCAACCGTGTGAAGGGTCTCGACACCAAATCGGTGGCGAAACTGGAGGAGAACGGCCTGACCATCGGTGGTTCGTCGGCGCCGCCGACCGGCAAGGGCAGCAAGACGTCCACTTCCACGTCGACGACCTCGGCGACGAAATCGACCGCGGCCAATTCGATGTCGAATTCCTCGGGCGGAAGCGCCGCGCCGAACTCGATAGTCAAGTCCTCGACGGCGGCAACCACTGCGACCTCGCCTGCCATCAACCACGGCGCAGACGCCCGCCGCGACGCCGGCTTCGAGCACGAAAGCATCGAAAAAGAAGAGCAAGGCATCGACGAGCGATGCTGCATCGGGCAGCACCGCCGCAAGCGATGCGAAGCCGGCAAAGTCCAAGCGCAGCAAGAAGGACAAGGCCGCGAGCGCAGCAGCCGCGAGTCAGTAATGTTGTTGTCAAGAAGCGTGGACGGAGGCGACCCTCGGTGCGTCTCCGTCGTCCAAGCGCCTGTTTTGCATGTTTGCCGTCGTTATCAAGGTATCGCGCGCGATTCGAACCCCGCAACCTCTCGTAGTGAGACTGCCATGAGCCTACTCGATATCCTCGCCTCTTACCTCGGCAACTCGTTGCCGCAACAGGACAGCCAGCCGCAATCCGGCCAGGCCACGCTCATCGCTGCGGCGTGCAGTTCATCAACAATCAGCCGGGCGGTCTCGCGGGCCTGTTGGAGCGCTTCCAGCAGCATGGCGCGGGCGACATCGTGCAATCGTGGATCGGCAATGGCGAGAACAAGTCGATCGATCCCGGCACACTGACCAACGTGCTCGGTCAAAACAACGTCGGCGCGCTCGCGAACAAGGCGGGTGTGTCGGGCGATCAATTGTCGGGCATGCTGGCGGCGGGTGTTGCCGCATATCGTCGATCGCGCGACGCTAAACGGCGAAGTGCCCGCCGAAGGCAAACTGGATCTGACGGGCGTGCTCGGCTCGCTGGGCAGATTGGCCGGTTTGTTCGTAAGCGCTAAAACGAGCCCGCCTATCTTCGTCGGCTTTTAAGAGTGACGATTGCGTCCGCAACCTACATTGGGGACGCAGGCCATGAGCGATGATGAGTTTGACTTTCTGCCACTCCGAGTCATTCGAGAATGCTCCAACGGCAAACGAAGGTACGACCCTGACGGGAAGCGCCGACTGATTGAGGCGTTGAGGCGTGCTTGCAACCGGGCGCGTCAATCGCTGGGTTCGCACTCAGAGCTCAGGTGAACGCGAACCAGCTTCACAAGTGGAATGGCCACATGAGAGGGCAAACTCAGCTCGTGCAGCGAGAAACACGATCGAGCCGTGTTCGCGTTTCATAATCGCAAACGCAACCGCGTCAAGCTCGGGTTATACGAGCGCTCGGGCTTCTGGCTGTTGTTGAAACGCCTCGAGGCGGACCATTTTGCGTGGCCCCGCCGGAAGCAGGCCGTGATCGAATTGACGACCGAGCAGTTGCATTGGCTTCTAGCCGGCTATTGAAATACCCTCTACGCGGGTCATCTTACGCGGATCATCTGATTGGGAGGGGCAAACTGGGCGGGGCAAACGTTGAATCAAGGAATCGAACGACACTGAGACCGAAACGATGCGCAGAGCGGACGGCTACACCGAATTGATGTTCATGATGACCACGCTGGATAACTTGGTTCCGGCCAATCACCCGCTGCGACCGATTCGGCTGTGGTTGAACGAGGCGCTCACTCGCATGGACGCGGTCTTTTCGCGGATGTATGAGAGCGCCGCGAGGGGGGTCGTCCGAGCTTCGCGCCGGA